>CBCSNG010000006.1:0-98729 GCA_965141635.1 uncultured Collinsella sp.
TGCGACTGCTCAATTTCCGATGCTCTTTTTGCTCAAATCCTCTTGACGAAACACATCGCCCGCATGCTCGCCACCCACAACATCGTCGAGGTCCCGCTGCCCGACATGGCGGTCGAGGCCGCCCGGGACCTCGACCGCGCCCTCGACGACGCGACCCGCGAGCTCCGCCGCTCGAGGCAGCGCCTCAACATGTTCCTGATCAGGCTGGGCCACGTCTGGGACGAGCGCAACGCCGACGGGGCGAGGAAGAAGGCCTGGACGAGGGCCCACTGGAGGTGGGTCTCGGAGATCAGGCTCGAGGGGCCGCAGCGCGACGCGCTGGAGTACTACGTCACGGCCGCCCGCTGCGCGGAGTCGGACAGGCGGCAGCTCGAGAGGAGGGTCGTCGCGCTGGCGGGCACCGACCGCTGGCGGGCGACGGTGGAGGCGCTGTCCTGCATCAAGGGGGTCGACACCCTGACGGCCTTCAGGCTCGCGGCGGAGGCCGGGTCCTTCAGCAGGTTCCGCTCGGCGCCGGCCTTCGCGAGCTGGTGCGGGCTGACCCCGTCGGAGCACTCGAGCGGCGAGTCCGAGCGGCGCGGCGGGATAACCAAGGCCGGCAACGCGCTCGCGCGCACGGCGCTCATAGAGTCCGCATGGCACTACTCCACGTGCTCCCCGAGGCCCAAGGCCCCAGCCCCCGGCACCGACGTGCCCCCGGCGATACGCTCTAGGGCGGACGACTGCACCGCCAGGCTCCACCGCCGCCGCGAGGCGCTGGCCGCGGCGGGCAAGAGCGCGTGCAAGGCCAACGCCGCCGTGGCGCGCGAGCTCGCCTGCTGGGTCTGGGAGATCGGGTGCAGGTCCGAGGGGACCGTCCTCTAGCAGCCGGCGACAACCGACTCCCGCCGGGAGGGCCCGCGCCTCGACGCATCGCCGGCGCGAGTTCACGACCTTTTTGATGGGCAGCCCCGGGGCCGCGCCCGACAAAAGACTGGATTCGTACGATAGCGCCGGACGGAGAATCGAAATGCGGTGGGGTGCGCGGACATACCGGGCTGACCGCCGGAAGCGCACCCGCAAGAGCCCGCGGATATTAGCTTGCCAGGCAAGCGTCGACTAAGCCATGCAGCGTGCGCGGGCTCTCCCGACGGGAAACGAAAAAACCCGGTTTCAAACCGGGCTCGAACGAACATGCCTATTGACAATGGCTTTCTCATATTATTAAAAGACCCGCAGCCAAAGCCACTACCGAAATAGCAGCAAGGCCACGGGCTTTACGACTGCAGCTCATATCAAACCCCCGATTCAAATTAACACTGAATCTATAATAGCTGATACAAGCCATGACAACGTAGCGATTGGCTACTTAATAACAACCGCTTGTGCGCCTCGTTGCTGGTAGACCCAGGCAATCCAATCTCGATCGTAGCTGGTATAGCCATCAATGGTATCTGAGATCATAACTTTATTTGTTTGGGGGTCATAGCCCTTCAAAACCACCGTATGTGAGTTAACGCAGGCAAAATAACCTCCCTGTCGGGCATAATTGTTACCCACGTTGCCCTGATGGACTGTGGTCCAAATAATGACCGGGTAGCCATCGTCCAAGTATTTACAAAGGTCATACAAAGATGTTCCCGAAACGTCGTACGAACACAAGCCACTCCCCCGGCTCGCTAAGAAATTATTAGCGGCCTTATTGAGTCCAGGAGCACAGATCTCGTTACCGTTGGAATAGCTATGAGGATCGCCCCAGAAGCACCAAACAAAATCCCAAGAGCTACGAGGGATCCAGCGATCAGCCATCTCGCAAGGTCCAACACCAAAACCGTAGTAATTTAGAACGTTGGTCAGGGCAGCCGATTCGCAACCATTGGGCAGTCCGACGGAGTACTGATTATAAACGGGGACAGCCAGATCTACCGCCTCGGGCGCATAACTTGTCTGAACAAAAGTGAACCCCTGGGCACCAGAATTGTTGGAGTTATAAATCTGAATATTGGCACCGTCGCCAAAAGCTCCCCCGCTCACGTCCAAAACAAGGGTCTCGTTGAGTACGGAGCGGATGACGAAAGAGCCCCCACCCACGTAGTCAACGCGCCAACGTTGCGCAGAACTTCCATTTCCCTGCCATTGCTGAACGTTGGTACCCGAAACGCCCTGGGCATTAAGCACATCAAGGTACTTCTTGCTTCGACAGTTCTGAATCGAAACAGTTCCGTCAGAATTGGCGCTAACGTTCCATTTTTGAGCGCCAGAACCGTTGGAAGACCAAAGCTGTACATTGGCGCCATTGGAACGCGATCCGCCCGCCACATCCAACGCTTTAGAACGATCAGAGGCGACGACAATGGTATAAGTGTCCGAATCAACTAACAAGCAGGTAGACAATTTAAAAGACTGCGCTGCGGTACCATTAGTAGCATACATCCCAATATTAGTTCCATTGCTTGTTAAGCCCCCTGCAGCATCAAGCACCTTTCCCGTTGCCACGTTGGTAAGGACAGCACAGCCGTTATTAATCCGAGCGGTCCATAACTGAAAATCATCATTGGTTTGAGAACGAACGCAAACGTTATCGTCCTCATCCGCCGTTAAAACCTTGCCAGATACCAGGCTCTCAATGGTATAGGTGTTATCCCGTTCGGTAACCTTTGTGATTTTCCACTTCTGAGCAAGCGACTTGTTGCTTCCATAAAGTTGCACGTTGGCACCGTCAGCAGCAGAGCCGCCTGCAACATCAAGAACCGCAGAAGAAGAGGCGGAATTCGAAATGGTAAAGAAACCCTCGGGCAAAAGCGAGGTCACTTTTGTGAACGCCAAACTTTGCGAGCCGGAATCAGTCGGGGAATCTCCGAATACGTTAGAGCTTCCAACGGTCAACACCAATCCGGTCGCTTTATTGGTCGCTGTATACGAACCATCATCATTGCGCACAATGGAAAACAATTGATTTGCATTATTGCTGCCGATATTCCATTGATGGACATTGGTTCCAGGGCACAAATTGCCGCCATCAACATCAAGCGCTTTGCCAGACTGGGCACTCACAATCCGGTAGTATCCGCCCTCATATACAAACTTAAAGTCCTGCGCAAACGTACCATTAGCGGCGTAGGTCTGGACATTAGCTCCATTGGAAGAGGAGCCACCGGCAATGTAAAATACACGCGATAAATCAGTCGCCAGTGAAATGGTAAACCAGCCGTCCAGGCCAAGATCACTGCACGGCGCTACGTCTGGTGCAGTCGAAACAAAACGAACGTTTTGAGCGGGAGTCCCGTTGTTCGCATAGGTTTGAATGTTGGCGCCATTTGAGGATGAGCCGCCCGCAACATCTAGAACAATGTCAGACATAAGTGCCGACTGCAACCGGAATAACCCCGCCGACGCCGAGGGAACGGCAATCCAACGCTGGGCACGCGACCCGTTGAATGAATACTGTTGAACATTAGTCCCCAACGAACAAGACCCGCCAGCAATGTCGAGCACCCTACCCGAAGAGACGTTTCTGATAATCAAATAGCCAGACTCATCATGAGAAATATCCCACTGTTGTGCCGACGTCATATTCGAAGCATGGGACTGAACATTGCCACCGTTGTCTTTAGATCCACCGCATACGTCCAGCACCTTGGTCTTGCCAACGCCAAGAGCCAGAATATAACGCCCGTCAGCGATATTGCCGGCATTCTGTTGCGCCAACATGTCCAGCTCTTCACGCTGGGCGTTTAGATCATAAAATGACCAGCGCTGGGCACTCGTGCCGTTATCGGACCAAGTGCCCACGTTTGTCCCGTTAGCTGTGTTTCCTCCGGCGATATCAAGACAAATTGAGGAGTCAAGGGCAGAGATAAGCTTAATTGAATCGCCATCCTTCACTGCAATCCACTTTTGTGCGGCAGAACCATTAGATGCGTACTGCTGGACATTCGTTCCAGACTGAGCGCTTCCGCCTGATACGTCGAGAACAAGCCCAGAGCCCTTACAGGTAAGCGTTACGAAACCGTCCGAGTCATGGGAGACGGTCCATGTTTGCGCAGACGAGGCATTTAGCGCGTATATTTGAACATTCGCACCCGAAGACTTGGATCCGCCGGCGACATCAAGCGTCCGCCAACGACTCTTTGCCGAACGAAGGAGATAGCTACCGTCAGCAAGATCTGAGGCATGAGCAGCCGCGAGCTCGGCAATGATAGTTGCCTTAGGTTTTTCAAGCGTAAAAATCTGAGCCGTAGACTCATTGGCTTGATATAGACGAATTTGAGTGCCATCGGCATCATTTGCACCGGCGATGTCGATCGCATAATCATCATCGATAACAGGCGAAAAGATGAATCCATTACCAACCTGTCGAGCATGCCATGCAAAGCCCCAAGCATCGCTATCGCCAGCGCGCTGCGTAAGACGCGGATGGTCCGAGAAACAAGAAACATCATTGGGATAGCAAAGATACAGTCCCGATTTAACGTTCTTAAAGGCGTATCGGGCATCGCCAAGGTCTTCAAGAATAAACTGCTGAGCAGCCGTCTCATTTCTTCCATACAGCTGTATAGCCACGCCGGCACCCACCGATCCACCGGCGACGTCGAGCACGCGATGCCCCGACAAAGTCGAGGTTAAGAAATAGGTGCCCGTATCGAGGGTCGAGTAGCTGGACAGATCAGCTGCCTCGGCAGAAGATTCAGACTCGACGCCCGCGTCGTCATCGGTCGCGCTGTCGTCATGAGCAGAATCGCCCAAAGACGAATCCCGAAAAGAATCATTCACGTCTTCAGCTTTCACAGCCTCTTCCACCGATGGACCAGCCGGAGAGATTTCAGCGAAGGCGGTCGAACCCGATTTAAGAACGACGGGCAATATTAGAAGTAGGCCCAGCAAGAGCCCTGTTTGCAATGCAATGCAAACGCGCTTTTTATGACGCATGACATCCCCCAGACAGCCTCGTCAACACCAACGACACAACACTTGCCACCACAAACGAACGCATCATTTGACCATCTAAAATCATATGAATTGTTATGCAGTGAAAATGCTACGCGTTTGGTTATTTAATCGCAGTCCAGCGCATCATGCAAATCTTTGCTCAAAAAAGGCGGCCGCCGTAAGCGAGCCGCCTTTGAGCTTATTAATTACTTTGGGCTTAGTAATTAACGACCTTCGTTCCATAGGGAATATTGTCGTAAATCCATTTGGCATGGTCGGTCGTAAGCCTGATGCATCCCGCGGACGCACGTTGTCCCATAGTGGGGTCCATCACGTTAAACGTCCCCGTATAGCAAGGCTGTGTGTGGAACAAATAGTCACCGTAGAACTGCGTATAATACCAGCAGGTATATCCATGCCCAAACGAAAGTCCCTTTCCATAGACGGAATACTCGCCCAGCACGGTCGGCGACTCATTTTTGCCAGGAGCGCACTGCCAGAAAGACCATAACTTCCAGTTGCCACGAGAGCCCCTAAAAATACCTGTACGGCAGCCGACGGTGTCAGTCAAGATCAACCACTCCGTGTTGCTGTTGTACCACTGCGCACGGTTATACATTGCCTGTTGATCCGCAGGCAAGGGCTGAACATACGTAGTTGCCTTGAACGTAAACCGCTGCGCCTTTGAATCATTGCTCGCGTATAGCGCAACATTCGTACCGTTTGCCGCATTTCCTCCAGAGACATCAATAACAAGTGCCGTGTTAAGGGCGGATGACAATCTAAAGCCACCGGATACGTACTCAATATACCAACGCTGGGCAGCACTGCCGTTTCTGGACCATTGTTGGATATTTGTCCCAGAGGAGGCAGCGGCATCTTTTACATCAAGAGCTTTGCCACTGGCGGCGTTGACGATTGTGTAAGAGCCATCAACGTTGCGTGAGAAATTCCATTTTTGAGCACCCGTATCGTTATTTTGCCAAATCTGCACATTCGCGCCGTCAGCAGACGATCCACCGGAAACATCTAAGACCGAGTTTGCACGAGACGCCATTCGGATAAAATACGTGCCGTTTGCGACATCCGCCGAAGTCGAACGAAGGCGGAACCTCTGCGCTGCAGAATCGTTTGAAGTATAGACTTGGACATTGGAAGACGAAGCGAAATTGCCGCCCTTCACATCGAGCGATAGGTTTTGATTATCCACGGAAACGAACTCGATGCCGGTATTGTCAATTCGAACCGTCCACTGCTGCGCCCTGGTATCCGCCGAGGTTGTCGTACAAGCATTAGATCCCGAGGCAGCAAGCTTGTTGGATGAACATACGGATTCAATCGTATAGGTGTTCTTAGCTCCATCCACCTTTTTAAGCAGCCATTTTTGAGCGAAAGAGCCATTGGAGGCATACAGCTGGACATTAGCGCCAGCGTCTGCAGATCCTCCCGCAACATCAAGTACATAAGAGGAATTTGCAGACGGATATATCTCGTAAATGCCCTCATTCAGCAAATCTTCTTGCTCGGTCAAAACAAACGATGTCTGGACAGAGTCCCCCTGGCGTAGTGGCAACCACATTGGAGCCGGATAAAGCAAGCGTGAGCCCCGTGCCCTTATTGATGAATGTATAGCTTCCATCTTTATTGCCAACCACACTAAACAGCTGATTGTCATTGGGATATTCATCCCACTGCTGGATATTCGTGCCCGGCACAACATCGCCCGCCGCAACATCAAGCACTTTGCCAGAACCAGCATTACGCAGGACATAATAGCCATCGTGATACTCCGGCTTAAAAAGCTGAGATAGCGTGCCGTTGCAGGAATATGTCTGAACGTTGCCGCCGTTGCTTAATGAACCGCCGGCAACGTCAAGCGCAACGGTGCTATTAGAAGACGGCGAGATGACGCACCAGCCCGCATCTTTCAAAATGTCCTCGCAGGGGCCAACCGGCTCGGGAGTTGCCGCAATAAATGTGAAACACTGCGCAGCCGTTCCATTCGAGGTATAGAGCTGAACATTCGTTTGGGATTTCAGAGTTCCGCCGGCAACATCGAGTGCGCGTTGTTGCCAAACAGCAGAAACAAGCCGAACGCTGCCGTCACCATTTGGAATCGCAATCCATTTCTGAGCATAGTTCGCATCGCTGCAAGCCGAATATTGCTGAACGTTAGTCCCCGGAGAAACAACGCCGGCAGAAACATCAAGCACCTTTCCCGACTTAACGTTTGTAATAGTCAGGTAACCGCCGTCGTCATGCATAATAGTCCACCGCTGTGCAGAGGTCGCATTCGATAGATAGAGCTGAACATTCGCCCCGCTATCTTTCGAGCCGCCGGCGACGTCAAGAACCATACGCGAGGATACAGGCCCCGCGACAATAGCGTAATCGCCGTCCTCAATGACCCCTCGGTTCTCGGAAGCGAGCTTATCGATTTCTGCCCGGACAGCCTTCGGATCAACAAAGTAGAAAGATTGAGCCGCCGTTCCATTTGCGCTATAGAGTTGGAGCCCCGCACCAGAAGCAATTGATCCACCAGGGACGTCGACAACTTTTTGCCCATTCAAAGTCGACACAATACAGTAGCGCTCGCCGTCTTTCTCAATAATCCACTTCTGAGCCTTGGTCCCATTGGCGGAGTAAGACTGCAGCCTCGTGCCATTGGCATCGCTGCCACCAGCCGCATCTAGGACCGCGGTGGTTCCACTTATTGCAATGGTGCGATAACCGTCCTCCGTTGTTGAGACATCGAACGTTTGAATGCCAGAATAGCCAAACTTGTTAAATGACAGAGACCCACCGGAAACCTTCAGCGCAAACGAATCGTTCGAGGCCAAAATGGCGTACGTTCCGTCGGAAAGGTCATTGCGATGCGCCGCGGCCCTTTCGTCGAGTTGTTGCTGCGCAGTCTTTGTTGGCGCTAGCACCCAGCGCTGAGCAGCTGTTCCGTTTGCCTTATACAGCTGAATGCCCGAACCATTTGAGGCGGCCCCTCCCGCCACATCAATAGCAAACGACTGATCGAGCGCCGAGATCAATGTAAAGCTGCCGTCGGTTTCCTTAATTGCAATCCAACGCTGCGCAAGAGTTCCGTTATCAGACCAGAGCTGAATAGGATTTCCGTTACTGGCACTTCCGCCCGAAGCATCCAGCGTACAGCCCTTGACAGACGAAATGACAACGAAGCCGTTCTGGTCATGAGACACACGCCAGACCTGAGCATCCGTATTGTTGACTCCGTACAGCTGCAGTTTTTTACCGGCACTTGCCGTTCCACCAGGAACATCCAGCACAAACTTACCGTTAACCGATGAACCAAGTGCGTACAGGCCGTCCGCAAGATCGTCGACATGTTCAGAAGCGAGATCATAGACAGACTTGAGCTTCTCCGGCGTAGTAGCGCCAGCCGAACCCGACGTCGCCGCATCGGATTCCTCATCTGTGACCAAATCGGTGCTGGATATACCATCAGACACGTTCAACTGTTCAACAGCTATAGAAGGGTTTTCATTTTGATTAGAAATCGCAGCATCTTCAGCAAACGCAGGAACAAGATAGATTCCCAGCAGAAGCGAACTAGCCAACGAAACTAATAAGGCTTTCCGATTGCCCATAACTGTCCCCTCTCGCGAAGTTAATTACACTTTATGCTAGGAAGGATTCCTCGTCGTCAAGAGATTCGTGAATAGCAACGGCTAGGCCCCGAAAGGTAAATCAGACTAAAGAGGCGTTTCGCGGCATAGCCGTGAAAGCTCTGCTGCAAAATCATCGTGAATTGGCGCCCACTCGAGTTCGCGCCGAAGCTTGCTCGCATCTATAGCGTAACGTCGATCATGTCCCGGACGATCCTTCACCCAGTCAATGTAGCCCTCACTCTGACCCATTGCTTTAAGAATGGTTGTAAGAACCTCAAGGTTGCTGCGCTCGCAATTAGCACCAATGAGATACGTCTCCCCAACCGTCCCTTTGGTCAAAACAGACCAAACGGCGCGGGCGTGATCCTCAACATGAATCCAATCGCGCACATTAAGACCGTCGCCATACAACTTGGGGCGTTCACCATGTTTAATGCATGCAATGGAATGAGGGATGAATTTCTCGGGATGCTGGTGCGGACCGTAGTTATTACAGCAATTGGAAATCGTCGCCATAAGCCCATACGTGCGCGCCCACGCTCTCACCAACATATCGGACGCGGCCTTAGAGCTGGAGTACGGACTGCTAGGCCGATACGGCGAATCCTCGGTAAACTTACGCGGGTCGTTAAGTGCCAGATCTCCAAATACCTCATCGGTCGAGATGTGGTGGAAGCGTACATTGAACGCACGGGCAGCCTGAAGGAGCGTATACGTGCCATCAATATTCGTCGTTATAAACGGCGCTGGGTCGGCAATCGAATTGTCATTGTGAGACTCGGCAGCGTAGTGGACGATGGCATCATGGCCCGGAACCAATCGCTCGAGAAGCTTCGAATCGCAAACGTCCCCCACGACAAGCTCAACCCTATCTTTAGACAACCCGACGATGCCATCGAGATCTGCAGCGTAGGTAAGCTTATCCAAAACAGTAACGTGCACATCGGGAGCGCTGTCCACGACAAAACGGACGAAGGCGGATCCGCAAAAACCGCAACCACCCGTCACAAGAATATTTTTATATGGTGACGCCATACGCACCGTCATCCTCCCAGCTATTTTTGACCAATTTTCCCACAATTCAATGACATCGCGAAGAGCAACTTGGGCGGCAGCCGCCTCGACAAGGGCGGCTGCCGTCATATTACGGGCCTAGAGCCCGCTACTTGCTCGGGATGACCAGGAAGGTCAAGAGCGGTAGGAGAAGGACGATCTTATCCATATGACCACCCCCCTGCCTCGTCGAACCGCAGCCCGGATTGCCGCGGGCTTCGGAAAGTAAGGCAGAGGGCGACGCACCCCGCATTCATGAATAATTATATCAGAACCACGTACGTGTGTTCGCGTTTTATGGTACACTATATCTACCAGAACAAGACAGGGCGAAAGCTGCTTCGGAGGCCCCAAATGGTACGAAGCGCCGGCGCCGCGGATACATCCATCGCTCCGACCCTGGCTTAGCCGGCGCTCGCGACGCCGGCTGACCGGCGGGATGCCGGTTGAAGCTGCGTAATACCGGCATGCTGAAACCACTCGCCCTCCGGCGTGCGGACCGCGGCATGTCGACCAAACCGAGGGGGCATACATCATGGACAATTCCAACACAAGCCAGCAGATCGCTTTGTACGAGGACCCCGACCACGCAGTCCACCTTGACGTGCGCGTCGACGGCGATACGGTTTGGCTGACCCAGCAGCAGATGGCGACGCTGTTCGGGCGCGGAGTGCCGACTATCTCCAAGCACATTCATTCCGCAGCGAAGGAGGAGCTTGCCGGAATTCGAACTATTTCATTTTTTGAAATAGTTCGTTTGGAGGGCACGAGGACGGTCAAGCGCCAGGTCGAGCACTACAACCTCGACATGATCATCTCGGTCGGCTACCGTGTGAAGTCCCAGCAGGGCGTGTACTTCCGCCGATGGGCAAACGGAGTGCTCAAACAGCACCTCCTGCAGGGCTACTCCATCAACCAAAAAAGGCTCGAGGCGCTCGGGACGGTCTTCAAAGTCCTCGAGCGATCAAGCACGCCGGAGCTCTCCGGCGCGGCAGAGGTGCTGCAGAAGTACCTTCCAAGCCTTACCCTGCTCGACGAATACGATACGGGGAGGCTTCAGGCGCCCCAAGGCAGCGCCCCCGCCTGGAAGCTCGACTACGCGGAGGCCCTCGACGTGGTGCGAAGCCTGCCGTTCTACTCGTCATCCGGCCTATTCGGACGGGAGCGGGACAACCAGTTCGCCGGAATCATCAGCAGCCTCTATCAGGGCTTTGGAGACCAAGACCTATATCCCTCCGTTCAATCAAAGGCCGCCAACCTTCTCTACCTCGTAGTGAAGGACCATCCGTTCCTCGATGGAAACAAGCGGTCTGCGGCGGCGCTCTTCATTCACTTCCTCGACAAGAACGGGATACTGCGCAACGGCGAAAGGCTCCTTGTGGAAGGTAACGCGCTCGCGGCCATGACGCTCATGATCGCCCTCTCCGACCCAAGCGAGAAGGACTCCATGGTTGCGCTGGTGGAGAATTTCATCGCGTAGCGCCTTCGCTCAAATACCAGAATCGACGTTCCTTCATATAGCAGATGCAAGCGAGAAGGGGGGTCCCGCCGGCACCCTCTCCACGCGCAACATACATGCTCCTGATAGAATGCCCACGCATCCCCACGTGCGAGCGCTGTGCCCGCATGCACAAGAAACGGAGTCACACCTATGTCCCAGTACGATTACCTCGTTGTTGGCGCCGGCATCACCGGTGCGATTTTTGCCCACGAGGCCCGCCGCGCCGGCAAGGCCTGCCTGGTCATCGACCGTCGCGACCACGTGGCCGGCAACATCTACACCAAGGACATCGACGGCATCAACGTGCACATGTACGGCGCGCACATCTTCCACACCTCCATGCGTGACGTGTGGGACTACGTGAACTGCTTCGCAGAGTTCAACAACTACATCAACTCGCCCGTGGCCTACTACAAGGGCGAGGTGTACAACATGCCGTTCAACATGAACACCTTCTCCAAGATGTGGCCCGGCGTGGTGAAGCCCGCCGACGCGCGCGCTAAAATCGATGAGCAGATCGCCGCCGAGGGCATCGGCGAGCCGGCCAACCTCGAGGAGCAGGCGCTCTCGCTCGTGGGTCGCGACATCTTCGAGAAGCTCGTGAAGGGCTACACCGAGAAGCAGTGGGGCCGCGACTGCACCGAGCTGCCGGCGAGCATCATCCGCCGCCTGCCGTGCCGCTTCACCTACGACAACAACTACTTCAACGACCGCTACCAGGGCATTCCCATGGGCGGTTACACCAAGATGATCGAGAACATGCTCGAGGGCACCGAGGTCCGCTGCGGCGTGGAGTACGCCGAGCTCGTGGCAGCCGAGCCCGACATCGCGGACCGCGTGATCTACTGCGGCCCCATCGACGCGTTCTACGACTACAAGCTGGGCACGCTCGAGTACCGCTCGCTGCGCTTTGAGTCCGAGCAGCTCGACGAGCACGACCACCAGGGCGTCGCCGTGGTGAACTACACCGAGCGCGAGGTACCCTACACGCGCATCATCGAGCACAAGCACTTCGAGTTTGGCCAGCAGGAGACCACCATCGTGACGCGCGAGTACCCGGCTGACTGGAAGCCGGGCGACGAGCCGTACTACCCCATCAACGACGCCCGCAACTCCGCGCTCTACGAGAAGTACGCCGAGCTGGCCGCGAGCGAGGGCCGCGTGGTGTTCGCCGGTCGCCTGGGCGGCTACAAGTACTACGACATGGACAAAGCCGTGGCGGCCGCGTTCGACGTGGTGCGCGCCGAGCTAGGCGTGGAGCCCACGCAGGCGTAAGGGGCGCCGGCCCACAACGACAACGCGTACAGGCGGGGTGCTTCGGCGCTCCGCCTTTTTATGCGAACTTGAACGCGAGGACGTAGCGCTATTCAACCTAGATACTCATCTACACTTCTCGCTTTCCCAGGGCGTTCGCCGCCATGCGCTTGCAGGCACGAAGGCGCCCAACCCTCAGGACATCGTAATCGAACATGAGCTGTTTACACGTACGGCCATTGGGGGCCTCGCTGGCAAGCGCCGCACGCACCATGGCAGCAACCGAAGGTGCGCACTGTGCGAGCGCGGCATCACTGCCCACAGGAGAACCGGCGAGCGCAGCGGCGGCGGCGGCAAACACCCTGCCGCAGTCCGAACCCAGCAACCTGAGTGCGTCGTACAACACCAGATCGCACAGGAAATATGCCAGGTCGTCCGCATGCTGGGCATCAAGCCCATCGCGATGCCAATCATTCAGCACCGCGGAGTAAATCTTCACGTGCTCTAGCAGACGCGTTTCGTCGTCATAGCGCATGGTGTCCATGAGCGAACCCTTGCGCGCCACGCGGTAGTCATACAGTTTGTTGGAGATAAGCGCGGTCTTGCGCGAGCGGCCATACACGGCAAAGTCAAAGACCTGATCCTCGCCATACTTGACGGTCTCATCAAACACGATCCTGTTGTCCAACAAGAACGCGCGCCTGCAGGCAGTGCGCCACGCAAACGGGCGAGATGCTTCCTTAAACAGCAGGTCGAAGCTATAACCCTCAAACAACACATCGCGTGGGCTCAGCACATGGTTGAGCCACGGGTACCCCGCCTCCAGCGGATACGGGTTCGCACCAAAGGTTAAAACGTCGCAGTTCTCGCGCTCAAACGCATCGACGATCACGCGGCATGCATCGGGCGTAAAGCGATCGTCGGAGTCCAAGAACGCAACAATAGGCGCCGTGGATGCAGCGATACCCGCGTTGCGCGCGCTCGACAGGCCGCCGTTGGGCTTATCGACCAGCGTAAAGCGCGCATCCTTTTCGCAGTAGGCAGCAGCGATATCGCGCGACCCATCCGGTGAGCCATCGTTGATCAGCACGCCTTCCCAATCGGGCATGTCCTGCGCAAGCAGAGCGTCCAGGCACCAGGCCAGGCACAGCTCTACCTTATAGATGGGAACGACGACGGAAATCTTAGGTGTAGCCATAGTCACGCGCTCCTACTGTGGGGCCGGCACGTCATCGGGATGCGGGTTGTCGCCGTAGGCGCGCTGATACGTCAGCACGCGCCAAACCAGCGGCAGGCCGCCGATCTTAAAGTAGTGCTTAAACGTATTGAGCTTGCCCGGCTTCTTAAAATCAAAGCGTGAATCGATATAGGCACGGGGCGACTTGACCATCAGGCGCAAGTCGGTCTCGCCACGCGGATCAAACAGCGACAGGTCAAAGCGACCGGCATCCCAGTCGGCCTTGAGCTCGGGCGATGCCTTCTCCCAAAATTGCTCGCGCAGTTCATCGACCAGGCGTTCATCATTCCAACGGTACGTATCCACCTTCATGCGCATTAAAATGCCCTGTAGTTGAGCCTTGAGCTCGGGTCGCTCATCCAAAAAGCGCTGCATCTCGGCATATTCGTCGCACACACAAAACACCTTGTTGGGCGAATTAACGGAGCTCTTCTCGTTGTCCTGTCGATAGCACAAAATGGGATCCGAAATAAACGCGGCACGCTCGGCACACGCCCAGACCTTAAAGTTAAAGCCCGCATCCTGATACGATGCCCCCGGCGTGGGAAGGAAACGAATCTGATTGTCTTTAAGGAACGCACGACGATAGATGGCCGACCATATAGAAGGCTTGCGGTAAAAAATGCCGGGACGATCGGCAGGACGATACGCGGCGCCAGTCATGTACTCATCGATGATTCCAAAGAGCTCGCGGCGCTCGCCGGGCGTGGACCAATACAGGTAGAAATCGCCCTTTACGACATCGGCATGCTCGGCATCGGCCTTGGCGACCAGCTTTTGGAGCGAATCCTCAAACATAAAGTCATCGGACTCCAGAATGCCCACGTACTCGCCGCGAGCCATCTCCAGGCCACGGTTCATCGAGTCCCCATAGCCACTATTGGCTTTGTCGATCATCTTCACACGAGAATCGCGCTCCATGTACTCGCGAATGATATCCGGCGAGCTATCGGTAGAGCCGTCGTTGATGCAAATGATCTCGATGTCCTCGAGCGTCTGTGCCACGGCGGAATCGAGGCACTCGCGCAGGTAGCGTTCGACATTGCAAATAGGGACAAGCAGCGAAACTTTAGGGGTATCAGAGTTCTGCAAGAGAACCTCCTGTTGAATAGCGTGTAACAGGGTTATTTTAGCAGCCGAGTAGCGGCGGGCGACAACGCTTGGAATTAGATAAAGCGCTCCAGGCAAGCTTTGAGACCGCGAGTCGAAAGATAGAACAGCGTGGCGTCTGCCATCGAAACGCCCGAGGTCGCCACAACGAGCTTGTGGGCAACACGGCGAACGGCGCCCTTAGCAGGCATATCCGCCCACGCCGTTCCCAAAAACGTCGCGAGGTCCATGTTGACGCGAGCCGCCACGCGATGGAAGTCATCGGCATCCAAACGCGCCAGGTCGAACACAATTAGGTCCAAAATCCAAGTTATCAGCTCGCCGGGACACAGGTCTAAAAGACCGTAGGCCGCCCAGTCCTCCAAGACCTCCTCGAGCATCCTCATGTGGGCGTCAAGCTTTTTGGCACGAGCCTCGGCACTGTTGAACTCGTGCGTCGCCGATTCGCTCTCCATCACGTAGTGGTAGAACTTGTCCGGCATGACGACGGTCCTGCGGGCAAGCGCATAAGCCGCAAATTGGAAGACGACGTCCTCGCCCAAAGCCAAACCGGGGGCGAAGCGAATGCCTTCGCGATTGAGCAGCTCGCACGAAAAAGCCGCACGGCAGGCATAGGGCTGCGCATTCGAATGGAACAGCAGTTGGGGATCACGGGCGCCGAAGGTACCAGCTTTGGGGCTCATGAGTTGCTGGACGCGTTTGGGGGCAGCATCGGCAGGTTCACAGACGCCGCCAAAGACGGCGGCCTCGGCATCTGCAGACTCCATGGCATGCAGCACGCGCTCGACCGTCTGGGCATCAATGTAATCGTCAGCGTCCACAAAGAAGACGGTCTCGCCCTCGGCGGCATCGATACCGGCATTTCGAGCGCACGAGACGCCCGCGTTTTCCTGGTCAATCAACAGTACGCGATCGTCGGCCTGCGCGATCAGGTGCAACACGTTCAACGAATCATCAGTCGAACCGTCGTTGACGCAGACAACCTGAATCGAGCGCTCGGACTGGGCCAGCAGCGAATCGAGGCATCGCTGAATGGAGCGCGCAGAGTTGTAAACGGGAACGACAATGGTAGCTTTAGGACACGAGGCCTCTCCCATGCCGACCTACCCCCTCAGCGATTCGAAGAGGAAGGCGGCGACCACGCCTGGACCTCCAACCGAGGCGTAATACTTAGCACGCCCCAAGGCACCATCCGTCGCAAAACTCGGATGCTCGTCAACCCAGCCCTCAGGATCTTTGAGGATGGCAGCGAGATTCGCGCGCTTCCACGGCTTGAGGTCGTCAAGCGAAAAGTCCCCGGCGTCCAAGGCCGCTTGGAACTCCTTGGCCATCTGAACCAGGAACTCCTTATAGAACTTAGGCGCCAGGCGCACGTAGTTCCACATGTACGAATCGTACTTAATGAGCTGATTGAACTTGAGCATGCGCGCGACATCGCCGCATACGTGGTCGCGGGCATAATCCTCACGAATCCAACGCTCAATCTCGGCATACTCGGTATTGACGCAAAAGACCTTAGCCGAAGAATTGACCGAGGAGTTCTCGTTGTCCTGACGATACGAAAGCACGGCATCGTGCAGGTAAACGGCCTTGTCGGCGCAGGCAATCACCTTAAAGGCAAACGACGTGTCCTGAAAGGATGCTCCCGGAGTCGGCAAGAACTTGATGCCGTTGCGCTCAAGAAAATCGCGACGGTACACAGCCGACCAAATCGACGGTTTCTGCTTAAAGAACTGCGTCGTGTCGCTCGGGTGCACCGGCTTACCGCAGTCCTTGGCCTTAAACATCTCGTGCAGCGAACGGCGCTCCTCGGGCTTAGACCAGTAGAAATCAAAGTTCGCCTTCGCAAAGTCGGCATTATTGCTATCGGCGGCCGAGACAAGCTTTTCGAGTGCGTCGGGCGCCATAAAGTCATCGGACTCCAAGATGCCAACGTACTTGCCACGCGCCATCTCCAGACCGTGGTTCATCGAGTCGCCGTAGCCGCTGTTGGCCTTGTCGATCATCTTGACGCGCCTATCGCGCTCCATATACTCGCGGATAATCGCCGGCGAGTTGTCGGTCGACCCGTCGTTAATGCAGACGATCTCAATATCCTTGAGCGTCTGCGCCAGGGCGGAATCGAGGCACTCGCGCAGGTAGCGCTGAACATTGTAAATGGGAATAAGCAGCGACAGAACAGGGCTGCCAGAGGCGTTAGTAGACAAATGTGCTCCTTAGGAAATACCTGTCGTTTCATGGTATCAAAGGGTCAGCGCGCCAGCGGGCGTTTATATAATCTATGGAGCCTCTTGCGGGCAAAGCAGCCCCACGTCATGCGGCGGGCCCATGGCAGGTTCCTGCGTTTTATTCAAAGCTTGCCGCTAAGGTGCGCCGAGCCTTTACAATAGGACAGTCCCAAGGACGTATTCGATAGCTTCCGCGCAGCACTCGCCCGCCGCGCGTGAAAGGATATATTGCCCCATGCCTTCAACCCTTCCCGCTCCCATCGACAAGCTCGCCATCGTCGTCGTTACGTACAAGCGCCAGGAACTCCTGGCCAACTTGTTCGACTCCATGACCGAGCTTACGGCAACGCCCTGGCGCATCGTGATTGTCGATAACGAGAATTCGCGCGAGACCGAGGCCATGTGCACCGCATTCAACGAGCGCCTGGCCAACCTGTGGGGCATCGACACCGAGCAGCCCGACGCGCAGGGCGGCACCGACCGTGTCATCTACGCCCCGCAGCTCAAAAACGGCGGCGGTGCGGGCGGCTTCTCCGCCGGCACTAAATGCGCCTACGACCTGGGCGCTCAGTGGTTCTGGGTGATGGACGACGATGTGCTCGTCATCCCCGAAGGCATCGAGCGTCTTGCCAAGTGGACCGACCGCTACGATGTCATCCAGGGTTCGCGCCTGGACTTTGACGGCGGCGCCTTCTTTTGGCAGTACCAGCTCATCCTTTCGCTCGGCATCCCTAACCCCATCGCCAAGTGGGATCTGGGTCCCGAGGGCTACCGCGCCATGAACCAGCTGTGCTTTGAGGGCGGCATGTTCTCGCGACGCGTGGTCGACAAAATCGGCCTGCCCGACGCGCGCTTCTTTATCTACGGCGACGATGCCTGCTACGGCTACGTAGCCAGCCAGCACTTCCCCGCCGCCGTTGTTGCCGACGTGGTGCTCAAGCGCGCCCGCGCCGTCTCTAACTGGGACATCGCCGGCAAACGACAGCTCAACTCCACGAGCGACACCAACCGCTACTACATCATGCGCAACCGAGGCTTCCTCGCTCGCTATATGCAGATCTACGGTGACTACCACCCCATGCTGTTCCGCTTGGGCAATGCCGCAACCTTCTGCAAGGAATTCATTCGCCTGGCCGCGGTCGACAAATGCTTTAAGACCGGCATTCCGGCGCTGCGCCGCGGCATGAAGGATGCCCGCAAGATCATCAAGGATCCCGACTGGAAGCCCATGCCGCCCATGAAGGATACCGAGTAACGGAAGCCGGAAACATCTCGGCGCTTAAAGCCGCTGGCACACCGTAGCCACATGCTGCCCATCAAAACCGAACCCCCAGCGCATGCGACCCACGCCGGGGCGCGGTACACGGATTTCGTCGATGCCATCGCGCTCTATGTCGAGTAGCGACTGCACGGCCAGCAATTCCAACCCCAGCGCATCCACATCGGGGTCATACATCATATTGATCGTTATAAGCGGGCGCTCGTCCAGCATGCCAATCGTATCGGCTATGTCGAACACAGCGCCCGTAGGAAAAACCTGGATGTCCCAGCGACCCGCGCCACACTTTCGCCTCGAAGCAGGATTGGCATAGCCCGGCAAGCCAAAGCAGAGCCCCTGCAAGAGCAGATGATATGGCAGCGGCTTATCTGGGTCGGTCTCACCGATTCCCGCATCCCCCAGGATGCGGCTTAGCGCCCGCTTCACGGTATCCTCGTTCCCACGGCACAGCCCGTCGCGAAACGCATCGACGTCTCGAATGTCTTCGGCAGCGCACTCAAACCACTCAACAATCACTAGACGCAAGGTCTGGCGAAGCTCTTTATTGGGCAATCGCAAAGCACGGAGGCGATCGCCATGCTCTGGCTCCTCAGTCATATCCGTCGTCAGGAAACCGGACAGATATAGCGCTGTCCACATGCCATCGTCAGGCGAGACATCTGGCTCTGCAGTGCCCAAACAAAGCGGGACCTCAGCGCACCCATGGGCCTCGAGCAAATCGAACAAGACCGAAAGGCGGTCGAGATTCCACCCGGCAACTACCTTACTCAGGCAATCGGCATATCCATACAGATCGGCACGCACGGGCGCCGTGCAGCCTCGGTCCAGAAAACCGATCACACGCGCTGGATTCGAGCAATAGGCCCTGCCAAACCGATACCCCTCGAGCCATTCACGCGCATCATCCAGGTATTCCTCGCGCCCAGCATGATTCAACAGAGCCTGGACCTCGGCATCCGAAAAGCCGAACCAACGGTCACACCACGTCGAAAGCGGCGTCGACAGACAATACGAGCAGCCGCGCGAAGAAAGCGCCGCTTCGGCAGGACCGGGACACTCCCCCATCAGACACGTCAGCCGCAACGAATCGCGCGCAGTGGCAATGGCGTCGAACAGCACGCGATCGAATAGCCCTGCCGGATCGGCGCCGGAAGCGCCCCTTGCGCTCGCACGGCCCAACCACGCCGCGTCGTACCCATCAACGAGCAATACAACTTGCTCATCGCAGGCAATCTCCAGCAACTCAATGAGCACGCCAAGCACCGAGGCGACCTCGTCCTCGCTCGCCGCGCCACGCGCAACACGTTCGATGTGACGCACCTTATCTCGAGCTAAATCCGGGGCCTCCAAGAGCGCCAACAAGCGAGCGCACTCGCCCGAAAGGGCATCGCGCACGACGCCGGCAACAGCGGCGCCACGCCTCGCAGCGCCAGAAAAGTCCAGCGATATCACCGGATAGCAAGCGTACTCATCCCGATAACGTCCGCCGTCCGCATCCCAAATCTGAGCATCGGCAAACGAGCTCCGACCGGCGCGACCGACCGCAGGACGCTCCAGAAAAGCCCTGAGCATCGACAAGTTCATGCTCTTGCCAAAACCCTCGGGTCGACAGCACACCACAACGGACGCGTCGCAGTCCAACATATCGGCAATAAACATGGTCTTGTCAACCAGCATGCAGCAACCAAGGGCCTCCGCATAGTCGTGCATGCCAATGGGCAAAGCCGCATCGTCGGCACAGCCGATCAAACGCACGCCAAAGCCGGCATCACAACCATTATTCGCCTGTTCAGGCACCAAAACGTTCCCCCCTAAATCGCAGCACGACGCCAATTGTAATGACCGCATCGCATGTACCGATGTCACCGCGCAAACATATCGGGCAACGGTAGCAACAAGAGGTGTGAGGGGGCATAACTAATCGTTGCACAACAAAACGGGCCCGATGCATTCGCACCGGACCCTGTCCCAACTCTTTAGTTATCTGGCAACCGAGAGGCTACTCCTCCGAGCCGTCCTCCCCAGAAGCTTTCTTCTGCTGATCGAGCTTATGCTTACCACTCACGATAGACGTAGCGCCCAGTGTGGCCAAGCTCGCGCTGGCAAGGCTCGCCATCACAATCAGATCGCCCGTCTTGGGCATATTGCCGCCAGATGACTTGGTTGTGGTGGTCGTCGTGGTCGTAGTGGTCACCGTTTTGGAGTCATTTTGCTCCTGAACCTGGTTGTCAGCACCGCTCTTGTCGTCGTCTTCGGACTGTTTCTTTTCGCCCTCGGTCTTGCTCTCGTCCTTCTTCTGAGCGGACTTGTCGCCCTTCTCATCAGAGCTAGAACCCTTATCGGATTCAGCCTTCTCGGAAGCCTCGTCCTTTGAGTCGCCCTTTGCGGCCTCGGTCTTTTCCATGGAAACCTGATCAGAGTTGTCCTTGTTCTGAGTCGAGCCATTATTGACGCCAGCCATCAGCGAAGAGCCCAACGTAGAACCAAGCTGCACGGAGAAAGAAGGCTTCTTGTCCGGCGAAGCAACGGGAGCGTCCGGCGCCTTATTCGAGTCGTCCTTGGAAGCATCGGAATCAGGGGTTGCGTCAGAGCCGGAGCCGTTGTTAGAGCCGGTGCCAACGGACGAATCGCTCGAGCCGGTGGATGAGTTAGAGGTGTCAGCGTCGGTCGAACCAGAAGCGTCGCCGTCCGTATTGCCGGCAGAGCTTGAAGACGAATCGCCCGCAGCAGAGCCGTTCAAATCGGAGCCGTTCGAGGTAGAGCCGTCGTTGGTAGCGCCACCAGCAGAGCCATTACCGTCAGCATCGGTCGAGGGCGCATCCATCCTGTCATCGTTGACATCGTCACTCGAGCCGTCATTCGAATCAGGTGTCGGTGCAGGTTCCGGCGCGGGTGCCGGCTGCTCGGGCTTGTTGTCCTTCGCAGCGGCAGCCTCATCCTCGGCGATATAGACCAGGCAGTCCTTTAGCTCGTTGCGGTAGCGGTTCTTCCAGCCCTCGTGGTACTGGGGCTGGCTTGCATACTTGGTCGCCACGTTATTGACCACGCTGTTGGAAAACGCCGTCACAAACTCGCGGTCGGACATATCGTTGGAAAGATTCGCCCAGCGGAAGAAGTCCCTGCAGCCACCAGTGCCGCACATGTTGGTAATGCTCCACACCATGCCCTTGACGCAGTCGGCGCGGCCCGAAATATCAATACCCAGGCCGCTCTTGAGCCACGCCTCGGTCACCGCATAGTACGAGTTGTACGCATAAGCATCTTGAAGTGCTGAGAACTCAACAGGATCGGTGTTATACGCACCTTGGAAGGCATCCTGCGCGATATGGCCCAGCTCGGTGAGCTGGCCGTTCTCGTACATGGCATTGCTCGTGTTGGAAATCTCGCTGCCGCGATCAATCGCATCCTTGAGCATGCTGTATTTTTCGGGGTTGTAGTTGTAGACCTGCTTCATAAACGGAATGAGCGACCAACGACGGTCAAACTGGTAATAACCCAGCGCGTTATAGCCGTCACCGTACGAAAAGCCCTGGTTGTAGTTGCCATGGCTCTCGTACTTGGTAAAGTACTTCATCTCGGGAGTCACGTTGACAAACGAAACGCCCTGGACCGACCTCAGCACGCCCGAGAAGGACTGCTGGGTGTAGAGACCCTTATCGATATCGGTGGCATCCGAAGCAACGCCCGGCGTGGGCTCCTCGGCAGCGGCGGGTGCCGGCGCGGAAACGGCGCCAAACGAAAGCGCCAACGTCAGGCCCGCGACAATAGCAGAATGCTTGGGCTGCATAAGATCCTCCCTGCATTGGTGTAGTTAAAGTGCGGTTTGCAAAGATAGAATTAAGTATTGCAGCTCACCCGTTGTTGCACAACAACCCCTCGGTAAACGGCAACAACCCTCCGCGAAATCTTAAGGAATTGCGCTCAACCTACAGCTTGATGTCAAAGTTGATCTCGGGGACGGCGGCCAGGTCGGCCAACGTCACGCCGTCGACGTACTTTTCGATCACGTCATCCAGACCGCGCCAGAACTTGACGGTCGAGCACAAATCGCTACGGGTGCAGCTGTTGTCGATGCCATCGCACGCCACCGGAGCCGTGCTGCCCTCGACGGCACGCAGGATGTCGCCGGCACGCACCTCGGCCGGGTCCTTGGCCATCATGTAGCCGCCGCCCTTGCCGCGCACGCTCTTAAGCAGGCCCGCCTTCATAAGCGGACGAACCAGCTGCTCCAGATACTTTTGCGAGATATGCTCGCGGTCGGCAACCTCGCGCAAGGCAATCTTGCCCTCGGCGTCGCCCAGCGCCGCGATATAGATCATTAACCGGAGGGCATAGCGGCCCTTGGAAGAAATGAGCATACCTACCCTCCCATCGCATCTGGGACAACATAACCAGGTTTGTTTGTCCCAAATTTAAAGTAAGTGGGACAAACACAACAGGTTATTTTGTCCCAGAATTTGAAAAGTCGAGTGGATTAGTCGGGTTTTCCCTTGACTAACGCCGAACCCATAGTAACTTTATTCCGAGAAGATTCCTAGGGTTTAGTACACCTATGAGTACACCATATACAGAGAGGGACAGCATGAGCGCAAATCCGCTGCTTTCCATCGAAGGTCTGACCGCCTCCGTGGACGAGAAGACCATCCTCCACAACGTCAACCTCAACGTCGCCGCCGGCGAGACCCACGTTCTGATGGGACCCAACGGCGCCGGCAAGTCCACCCTCGGCCACCTGATCATGGGCGACCCCGTTTACACGGTCAACGACGGCCGCATCGTCTTTGACGGCCAGGACATCACTGAGCTCACCACCGACAAGCGCTCGCGCGCCGGCCTGTTCCTGAGCTTCCAGGCCCCGGTCGAGATTCCGGGCGTGCCGCTGTCGAGCTTTTTGCGCGCCAGCATCGCCGGCCGCCCCGGCCTGGAGATGAAGGGCAAGGAGTTCCGCCGTCGCGTCAAGGAGCTCGCGGCAGAGCTCAACATGGATACCGCCTACCTCAACCGCGAGCTGGGCGTAGGTTTCTCGGGCGGCGAGAAAAAGAAGGTCGAGATGCTCCAGCTCCTGCTGCTGCAGCCCAAGCTCGCCATCCTGGACGAAACCGACTCCGGTCTGGACGTCGACGCCCTGTCCACCGTCAGCCACGGCATGGACGCCTACCGCAAGAGCTGCGACGGCTCCATGCTCATCATCACGCACAACACGCGCATCTTGGAGCACCTGGATGTCGACCGCGTCCACGTTATGGTCAAGGGCCACATCGTGCGCGAGGACGACGCCTCGCTCATCCCCTGGATCGACAAGAACGGTTTTGAGACCTTCGAGCGCGAGGCCGCCGAGCAGCGCGCCAAGGCCGAGGCCGCCGCTGCCGAGCAGCAGGCGTAAAAGGGGCGACGCAATGACCAAGAACCGCACCGAGGTCGCGGACATCGACCGCAGCCTCTACGACTTCACCTATGGCGAGGAGGGATTCGAGCGTCTCGACGCCGGCATCACGCCCGACATCGTACGCGAGATCAGCGCCAAGAAGGACGAGCCACAGTGGATGCTAGACTTGCGCCTCAAGTCCCTCGAGATCTTCAACCGCTTCCCGGATCCGACGTGGGGCCCCTCCATCGAGGGCCTAGACATGGACAACATCGTCACCTACGTCAAGCCCAACACCGACCAAAAGCACGACTGGGAGTCGGTGCCCGATGACATCAAGAACACTTTTGAGCGCCTGGGCATCCCCGAGGCCGAGCGCAGCTATCTGGCGGGCGTCGGCGCGCAGTACGACTCCGAGCTCGTCTACCACAACATGCAGGACACCGCGTCCAAGATGGGCATCGTCTACTCCGGCATCGAGGAGGCCCTGCACGACCCGCAGTGGGAGCCGCTCATCCACGAGAAGTTCATGACGCTCATCCCGCCCACCGACCACAAGTTTGCGGCCCTGCATGGTGCCGTGTGGTCGGGCGGTTCGTTTGTCTACGTGCCCAAGGGCACCAAGCTCGACTTCCCGCTGCAGAGCTACTTCCGCCTCAACGCCAAGGGCGCCGGCCAGTTTGAGCACACGCTCATCATTGTCGAGGACGACGCCGACCTGCACTTCATTGAGGGCTGCTCCGCGCCCAAGTACAACGTGGCCAACCTCCACGCCGGCGCCGTCGAGCTCTTTGTGGGCAAGCGTGCGCACCTGCGCTACTCTACCATCGAGAATTGGTCCAAGAACATGTACAACCTCAACACCAAGCGTGCGCGCGTGGACGAGGACGGCGACATCGAGTGGATCAGCGGCTCCTTCGGTAGCCACGTGGGCTACCTCTACCCCATGAGCGTGCTCAGCGGACGCCGCGCCCGCTCGAGCTTTACCGGCATTACCTTTGCCGGCGCCGGCCAGAACCTGGATACCGGCTGCAAGGTCGTGCTCAACGCGCCCGATACTTCGGCAACCGTCGAGACCAAGGGCATCTCCAAGAGCGGCGGCATCCAGACCTTCCGCAGCTCCATCGTGGCCACGCCCAAGGCCGAGGGTTCCAAGGCAACCGTGAGCTGCCAGTCGCTCATGCTCGACGACCAGAGCCGCTCCGACACCATCCCCGCCATGGACATCCGCGCCAAGAATGTCGACATCGGCCACGAGGCCACCATCGGCCGTATCGGCGACGATAAGGTGTTCTACCTGATGAGCCGCGGTATCTCGGAGGAAGAAGCCCGTACCATGATCGTCAACGGCTTTGCCAACCCGGTCTCCAAGGAGCTACCGCTGGAGTACGCCGTCGAGATGAACAACCTGATCAAGCTCGAGATGGAAGGAGCGATCGGATAATGAAACAGACCACGAACACCGCTGCTACCACCCTTGAGCAGGTCAATGCGATGCCGGCTGCCACATGGGGCTGGCTGAAGATGAACCAGACCAAGCTCGAGCTCTCTGACGAGCTTGCCGCCGCTCCCGCCGAGACCGTTAAGGTTGAGGGCTTGGACGAGCAATTTGCTGGCGTGGCAGACGCGTTCGACGCCGCCATGGACGCCATGGCCGAGCGCTTCCCCGAGCGCCGCGCCTCCGCGCCCGGCGATGCCGCCGACCGCGCCCGCATCACGCCCGAGACCGAGCTCGACGTGCCCGCCACCTCCGTCTACCAGGCCGGTGCCATTAAGCTGGAGGAGGAGCTCTCCCCCGCTGAGGCCTTCGAGACTGGCATGGGCGAGGCTGCCTACACCTACCTGGCCGACCACGCCACCAAGCGCGTCGTCATCGATGTGCCCGCATATAAGCACGCCACGGTTACCGTGCGTGTGAGCGGTGTCGATGCCGCCGCGGCCATCGCCGCCATCGACGTCGTCGTCCGTCCCCAGTCGACGCTCGACCTGCAGATCGCCCTGGACTCCCCCGTTGCCGGCGAGGGCGTCGTGGGATCCGTGCTGCGCGTGTGCGCCCACGAGTACGCCACCGTCAACGTGACCTGCACGCAGACGCTCGACGATAGCTGGATCGCGCTCGACGACACCGGCCTGTTCCTGGACGAGGGCGCGCGCGTCAACGTGCAGCACACCGTCCTGGGTGCCGGCGCCAGCGCCACCGGCCTTGCCGGCGACCTGCTGGGCGATACCGCCAAGGTCACCATCGATACTGACTACCTGGGCGCCCGAGAGCAGGTGCGCGACTTTAACTACGAGCTGCGCCACCGCGGTCGCAAGACCGAGTGCGAGATCGACGCCAACGGCGTGCTGACCGGCACGTCCAAGAAGGTCTACCGCGGCACCATCGACCTCGTGCACGGTTGCAAGGGTGCAACCGGCACCGAGCGCGAGACGGTGCTTTTGGCCAACAAGGGCGTCGACAACAAGACCGTTCCCGTCATTCTCTGCGACGAGGACGACGTCGCCGGCAACCACGGAGCCACCATCGGCCACGTCCGCGACGAGCAACTGTTCTACCTCGCCTGCCGCGGCCTTGACCAAAACGCCGCCGAGGACCTGTTCGTCCGCGCCAAGCTGGAGGACGCCGCACTTTCCGCCACCGACGAGCGCACCCGCGCCGCCGTCGTCCGCCTGGGCAACAACCTGATCGACAACTTTGAAGAGGAGCTCGCATGATCGACACCGAGCACGTTAAATGCGACACCTGTACCGCACCGGAGCCTATGGAGCTCGACGCCAGCGACGAGGCCTCGCGCGGCTGGCCTACCGTCGACATCGAGACTAATCCCTACAAGGCGCAGTTCCCGCTGTTCCAGCAGCACCCCGAGATCGCCTTCCTCGATAGTGCCGCTACCGCGCAGCGTCC
This sequence comes from uncultured Collinsella sp., assembly GCA_965141635.1. Lineage (GTDB taxonomy): Bacteria > Actinomycetota > Coriobacteriia > Coriobacteriales > Coriobacteriaceae > Collinsella. The sequence goes on from CBCSNG010000006.1 coordinate 26,479, forward strand.
TGCCTGTGTGCTCGACGCCGAGCGCGACTTCTACCAGCGCATGAACGCCAACCCTCTGCGCGGCCTGTACTCGCTGTCCGTCGAGGCCACTGAGGCTATCGCGAAGGTGCGCCAGCAGATCGCCGACCTCATCGGCGCTGCCCAGGCCAACGAGGTCGTCTTCACCCGCAACACGAGCGAGTCGCTCAACCTGGTCGCCAAGAGCTTTGCACCCACAGTCCTCGAGCCGGGCGACGAGGTCGTCATCACCATCATGGAGCACCACTCCAACCTGATTCCGTGGCAGCAGGTCTGCCGCGAGACCGGCGCCAAGCTCGTCTACCTCTACCCCACCAAGACCGGTCAGCTCACCACCGAGGAGGTTCTTGCCAAGGTTGGTCCCAAGACCAAGATTCTGGCCGTGGGTCAGGTCTCCAACGTGTTGGGAGTCGAGAACCCAGTCAAGAACCTCGGCAAGCTCGTGCACAAGTATGGCGGCTACCTGGTCGTCGACGGTGCGCAGTCGCTGCCGCACATGCCGGTCGATGTGGCCGACCTGGGCGCCGACTTCTTTGCCTTTAGCGCACACAAGGCTATGGGCCCCATGGGCATCGGCGTGCTGTGGGGCAAGATGGACCTGCTCAACGCCATGCCGCCCATGCTCACCGGCGGCGAGATGATCGACTCTGTTACCGAGCAGGACGCCGTCTGGGCGCCCGTTCCCGAGAAATTCGAGGCCGGCACACAGGACGCCGCCGGCATCTTCGCCACGGGTGCGGCACTCGACTACCTGGTCAACACGGTGGGTTACGAGAACATCCAGGCACGCGAGCAGGCACTCGTCCACTACCTGATGGGCGAGCTCATGCAGCTCGACTTTGTCCAGATCATCGGCTCCATCTATTGGGACAACCACCACGGCGTTGTGAGCTTTAACGTCCGCGGCATCCACCCGCACGACGTCGCGAGCATCATGGACATGGACGGCGTCTGCATCCGCGCCGGTCACCACTGTGCACAGCCGCTGCTCACCTGGCTGGGCGTCGAGAACCTTGCCTGCTGCCGCGCCAGCGTGGCCTTCTACAACGACAAGGCCGACATTGACAAGTTCATCGCCGGCCTGCATCACGTTTGGAGCACGTTCAATGGGTAATCTGTACACCTCCACCACATTTATGGAGCACAACTCGCACCCCGACTACAAGTACGAGATGGATGCTCCCACGCACGAGCACGACGGCATCAACCCCAGCTGCGGAGACGAGCTCACTCTGCAGCTGCGTGTCGAGAACAACGTGATCGAGGAGGCCTCCTTTACCGGCCACGGCTGCGCCATCAGCCAGGCCAGTGCCGACATCATGGCCGATCTCATCACCGGCGAGACCGTCGAGGAAGCTCGCCGCCTGGCAGAGCTCTTCCTCGCCATGATCCGCGGCGAGAAGCTCTCCGAGGAGGACCTGGAAGACCTGGACGAAGCCGCCCAGCTCCAGGACATCTCGCACATGCCCGCCCGCGTCAAATGCGCCGAGCTCGCCTGGCGCACCCTCGACGGCATGCTCGAGGGGCGAAATAATCAGTAGTACTTGTCCCAAATCTTAAGATTTTTGTTGGCCGAATCGCTTGACAAGAGTGGTTCGGCCATTTTCTATTCCGAGAGCTCAGTCTGTGCCTTCACCCGCGCATAAGCGCGCACGATACGAGAGACGGTACTTTTGCCAATCCCGGTATACCGCTCAATCTGGCGCACCGTAAAACCGGCATCGTGCAATCCAAAAATAACGGTATCGCGCTGCGCAGGCGGTGCGTCTTTAACCCCATGGAGCGGAGCCCCGAGGCTCTTCGCCAACTTGTCGGCAAAGGCGTGGCGTTCCCACTCTGTCTCTTTCATATCGCGCAGCGCCGGTTCGCCGCCGTCGGGCGTCGAAAGCGAATAGGCAATAAAGCCCTCGGCAGAACCAAAAAGCTCAAGCACGCAAGAAGGATCAGAAAATCCCCTCGCGACATCGGCCGCGTCACCGTCGTAAGCGCACAAATGCTCCGGAAAGCTGCTCCAGGGATAACGCTCAATGAGACTGATGCCCGCCTCCTGCGGATCGGCGTGAACGGAGCGAATAGCCTCCATCACCTGCCAGTCGGTATCGAGCGAGCGCCGGTCAAAACGGTTCTGGAACAGATGCCCTGTGCGCCCCGTGCGTTTATTGAACCGCCGCGCGTACGTCAAAAGCAGCCGGTGCATCGCCGCGCTCATCGCGTCCTCGTAATCTGCAAGCACCAGACGCACGTGATTGCCCATAAGGCACCAGGCGATAACCGTCACGCCCGCCTTGCGGCAGCACTCACGCATCAGCTCCAAGAACTCCCACCGGTCTTCATCGCCCTCAAAGATGAGCTGCTTGCCCGTACCGCGGGCACAGACATGGTAAAAGCCGGTAACCGTTCTCCAAACGCGCTGCATGGCGCTCCCTTCGCCGGGATCTGCTTGCCATCCAATACAGCACGATTGAAGCGTGCCATCAAAACATTCACGCAAAACAATTCGCTCGCGCGGCCAAAGGCAGTAAACAGGCGGCGAACGGCACCGTTGCAACAGGTCAACCCCTGCAACGCTTACAAAAGCTGACCAAAAGCTTGCCCAAGACGGACCCCCTCTACGGAAGTGCACGACCACAGAATATAGAGTTAAACCGTTTCAATTGAAAGTTCCGCGCATCTCGCTACGAAAACTGAGCCGTTCGCCGAATATTCCGTGCATTTCGCGGTATTATAGGGGCTGCATGTCATGTCCCTTTCGAAGGGTCGCCCGGCAATCGCCAGCCACGGCCCCCAGACGGGACGCCAACACGATAGAGAGGAGAGGCATGCAGTACTCACAGGAAGTGGAGAACATGTGCCCCGTTGCCAAGGGTGCATACCACGGCCCCGCACCCATCCCCGAGGAGGGCAAGTGGGTCCAGGCTAAGGAGATTTCCGACATCTCCGGTCTTACGCACGGTGTGGGTTGGTGCGCACCTCAGCAGGGCGCCTGCAAGCTCACGCTGAACGTCAAGGACGGCATCATCGAGGAGGCCCTCGTTGAGACCATCGGCTGCTCGGGTATGACCCACTCTGCCGCCATGGCTTCCGAGATCCTTCCCGGTAAGACCATCCTCGAGGCCCTCAACACCGACCTCGTCTGCGACGCCATCAACGTTGCTATGCGCGAGATCTTCCTGCAGATCGTTTACGGCCGCAGCCAGACCGCGTTCTCCGAGGGCGGCCTGCCCGTGGGCGCCTCCCTCGACGACCTCGGCAAGGGCCTTCGCTCTCAGGTCGGCACCATGTTCGGCACCAAGGCCAAGGGCGCTCGTTACCTCGAGCTCGCTCAGGGCTACGTCACCCGCATGGCTCTCAACGACAAGAACGAGATCATCGCATTCGAGTTCCTGAACCTCGGCAAGTTCACCGACGCCGTCAAGGCCGGCAAGACCCCCGAGGAGGCCATCGCTGGCGCTATGGGCCACTATGGTCAGTGGGAGAACGCTGCCAAGTACATCGACCCGCGCACCGACGAGGAGACTCACTCCGTCGCCAGCGTGTTCCCGGTTCACGAGTAGAAAGGGAGGGAAATAACTATGACTGTTACGTTCGAAGGTTACGAGCGCCGCGCTGACAAGATCAACAAGTGCCTCGCCGACAACGGCATCGCCTCCCTCGAGGAAGCTCTGCAGATCTGCACCGACAAGGGCTTCAACCCGCGTGAGATCGTCAACAACACCCAGTCCATCGCCTTCCAGAACGCCGAGTGGGCCTACACCCTCGGTTGCGCTCTCGCTGTCAAGCGTGGCGCCAAGTCCGCTTCTGAGGCTGCCGCCATCATCGGCGAGGGCATCCAGGCCTTCACCGTTCCCGGCTCCGTCGCCGAGGACCGCAAGGTCGGTCTGGGCCACGGCAACCTGGGCGCTATGCTGCTCTCCGACGACACCGAGTGCTTCGCCTTCCTGGCCGGTCACGAGTCCTTCGCTGCCGCTGAGGGTGCTATCGGCCTGGCTCTAAACGCCAACAAGGCTCGCAAGAAGCCGCTGCGCGTCATCCTCAACGGTCTGGGCAAGGACGCTGCTCAGATCATCGCCCGCATCAACGGCTTCACCTACGTGAAGACCCAGTTCGACTACTTCACGGGCGAGCTCAAGGTCGTCGAGACCATCCCCTACTCCGATGGTCCCCGCGCCGCCGTCAACTGCTACGGCGCCGACGACGTCCGCGAGGGCGTTGCCATCATGTGGCACGAGAACGTCGACATCTCGATCACCGGTAACTCCACCAACCCCACGCGCTTCCAGCACCCCGTCGCTGGCACCTACAAGAAGGAGCGCCTCGAGGCTGGCAAGAAGTACTTCTCCGTCGCTTCTGGTGGCGGCACTGGTCGTACCCTGCACCCGGACAACATGGGCGCCGGCCCTGCCTCTTACGGCATGACCGACACCATGGGCCGTATGCACTCCGACGCCCAGTTCGCCGGTTCTTCCTCCGTGCCTGCGCACGTCGACATGATGGGTCTCATCGGCATGGGCAACAACCCCATGGTCGGTGCCACCGTCGCCTGCGCTGTCGCCGTCGAGGAGGCCCTCAAGGCCTAATCGCGCCCGCGCGATGCTCATATAGTTGAGCTTTGGAGCCGCTACCCACCCGGGTAGCGGCTCTTTTTGTTTGCGCTGTCGCAGGGTAGCTAATGCCGATATATCAGTTGGGGCGAAATACAAGATGTGATGAGATGGAGCGTCAGAGCGTCCATGACGCCCACCTGCCATATTTGCCCTTTACCGATTTGCCGAGTCTTTGCGGCCCCATTGCCGATCACCCGTGCGACAATGCGCCGGACGAGAAAGGAATCCGATGGAATCGACTGATGTACTGGTAATTGGATCTGGCATTGCGGGCCTTTGTGCCGCCATCGAAGCGGCACGCACGGGTGCAACCGTCACTGTGGCAAGCGCCGGCAAGACCATGAGTGGATCGAGCTTCTTCCCGGGTACCTGGGGCCTCGGCCTCATCGGTCCCGTCGACGAAGACGACGAGCAGGACCTCATCGACACCATCCTGGCCGTCGGCGGCGGCGTTGCCGACCCCGAACTCGTCCAAACGTTCGTCCACGGCATTCCCCAAGCGATTGACTGGCTCGAGCAAGACCTGGGCGTTGAGCTCCAGCGTCCGCAAAGCGCCAAGAGTGCTCGACAAAAGCAATTTATCCCCTGCTTTGACCACAAGACGCGCATGTGGCGCGGCCTCACCCGCAAGCCCCTTGAGGACGCTCTGACGACCTGGATCGAGTCGCTCGGCATTCGCCTGCTCCCCCGCCATGAGCTTATCGACCTTGTTGAGGACACGAACGGCAGAATAACCGGAACCGTACTCTACGACCTTACCGAAAATCGAATCGTGCCCTTTGCTGCCAAGGCCACGATCATCGCAGCCGGTGGCACAGGCGGCCTGTTCGAGCGCAGCCTTACGTCGGCTGATGTGCTCAGCTCCTCGCAGGCCATCGCACTGGCGCACGGCGCAACACTTACTAATATAGAGTTCATGCAGATGATGCCTGGCTTCATCGAGCCCAAGCGTAACTTGGTCTTCAACGAGAAAACCTGGCGCTACGTGCATGTAGACCAGCCGGTAGATATTGCCGACGACAAGCTGGACGACCTGCTCGAGCAGCGCTCTGGATATGGTCCCTTCACGTCACGCTTGGCCTCCCGCGCTATCGATCTCGTCATCGAACAGGCAGGTGCCGAAGGCCTGGCACTCCACTACGACTTCCCCCGCGAGGATGTCCCAGAGTTTGTGCAGACCTTTGCCACCTGGCTGCAAGACGAGCACGGCATCGCGCCGACCGACGAGATGCGCGTTGCGATGTATGCCCACGCCGCTAACGGCGGCATCAAGATCGATAAGACCGCGCACACGGGCGTTGAGGGCCTCTACGCTTGCGGCGAGGCGACAGGCGGCATGCACGGCGCCGACCGCATTGGTGGCTTGTCAAGCGCCAACGGCATCGTGTTCGGACGCATCGCGGGCGCATCGGCAGCCCTTGCAGCGCAGAAAGAGCCTGAGACAGCCCTGAAGGCGGATATCGCCCTCCCCCGCTACGGCATTTCCACAACAGATGCCGAACGCCTGACACACGGCCTTAAGCACACGATGAGCACCTATTGCATGATCAACAGGACCGAAACAGGCCTATCTGAGGCCCTGCAACAGCTTGAAAGCCTGCAAGACAAGGCCATGGCGCTGAGCAAGCCGCATGCCGATGACAGCGAGATCGCAGCCCTCGCCCGCCTACAGTCGCAGATTCGACTAGCACAGGAAATGGTCAAAGCCATGCGCAAGCGAACTGAAAGCTTAGGTTCGCACTATCGAGCAGACTAAATCGATTCTCACTTTGAGTTTGATCACAACTTCTCAACATGCATCGAGCCCCGTGAGCATAATTCCTCTAAGGAGAACACGCCTACGGGGCTTTAGCCGTGTTTTCCCCAAGGGAATCACGGTGCAGATTTCTCAGCTCCGCGCTCCGACGGGTTCGACCCCATGAAAAGTCAACAAAAAAAGACGGCCAACTCTCGTTGACCGTCTAAACTAGCTTTGGTGGGCCGTCAGGGGGTCGAACCCTGGACCTTGGGATTAAGAGTCCCCTGCTCTACCAACTGAGCTAACGACCCAAAGCTAAAGTCCGTTGTGACGGACTTTAGAGGAGATATCGTGTGGTGGGCCGTCAGGGGGTCGAACCCTGGACCTTGGGATTAAGAGTCCCCTGCTCTACCAACTGAGCTAACGACCCGATATCAACAAGAAGCAAGAACTGGGGTGGGTAAAGGGACTCGAACCCTCGACCTACGGGACCACAACCCGTCGCTCTAGCCAACTGAGCTACACCCACCGTGTCCTGTGCGCTTCGCGCTCGACTATTATTGCAAGGAACGCCACGCGATGCAAGCCCCAATTTTCAAGAATTTTGAAAAGAGTTTTTCGAGACCATTTCGAGCAAATCCCACCGGTTTCATAGGAGTAAACTTGCCCCACTGCAAATCCTCGAAAGGACCGTCATGAAAGAACTCTCCAACCGCACGGCAAGATTTACCGATTCGGTCATCCGCCGCATGACACGCATCTCCAATAAGTACGGCGCTGTCAATCTCTCGCAGGGCTTCCCTGACTTCGATCCCCCGGCGCAGCTGCTCGATAGCCTCAGCGCCATCGCCAGCGACCCCAAGCCGCTCTATCACCAGTACTCCATAACCTGGGGCTCCCAGGCCATGCGTGAGGCGCTTGCCGCCAAGCAGGAGCATTTTATGGACATGCCGGTGAACCCCAACGAGAATATCGTAGTCACCTGCGGTTCCACCGAGGCCATGATGGCTGCCATGATGACGGTTACGAACCCCGGCGACAAGGTCGTCATCTTCTCGCCGTTCTACGAGAACTACGGCGCTGACACCATTCTCTCGGGAGCCGAGCCCATCTATGTGCCGCTCAACCCGCCCACATTCGACTTTGACCGCGAGACACTCGAGGCGGCCTTCCGCGACAACGACCCCAAGGCCATCGTCCTGTGCAACCCTTCCAACCCCTGCGGCAAGGTCTTTACACGCGATGAGCTCACCTTTATCGCCGACCTCTGCAAAAAGTACGACACCTACTGCATCACCGACGAGGTCTACGAGCACATCGTCTACGCGCCCCACGAGCACGTCTATATGGCCACGCTTCCCGGCATGTTTGAGCGCACCATCAGCTGCAGCTCGCTGTCCAAGACCTACTCCATCACCGGCTGGCGTCTGGGCTACACTATCGCCCCTGTCGAAATCACCGAGCGCATCAAAAAGGTCCACGACTTTCTCACCGTGGGCGCCGCCGCTCCCCTGCAGGAAGCCGTCGTCACCGCCCTCAAATTCGACGACAGCTATTACGATGAGGTCCTCGACCTCTACACCGCCAAGCGCGACCTGTTCTGCCAGGGACTCGACAGCATCGGTCTTGAGCATAACGTGCCGCAGGGCGCCTACTACGTCATGATGGACATCTCTGAGTTTGGCTATGACAGCGACCTCGAATTCTGCGAGGACCTCGCGTCTAAGGTGGGTGTGGGCGCCGTGCCCGGCTCGAGCTTCTTCCGCGAGCCCGTCAACCACCTGATTCGTTTCCACTTTGCCAAGCGAGACGAGACGCTTAACGCGGCGCTGGAGAACCTCAAGTCGCTACGTGATAAAATCAAGCCGCGCGGGTAAGGACGGCCCGGCAACTAAAGTAACCAAAGAAGCCCCGCACCGCCCGCCGCGTTGCGAGGCTTCTTTCTATAGCGCTTTCTTAAATGGTTTAGAGCTCTATACTTTAGTCACGGAGCAACTCGTCCCAGAGAGAGGAATATTATGGCAGAGCAGCAGCTTATCGGAGCGCTCGAGGCCGGTGGCACCAAGATGGTCTGCGCCACGGGCTATGCGGACGGTACGGTCCTAGAGCGCGAGCAGATCGCGACCACGACCCCGCAGGAGACCGTTGAGGCCGTCAACGCATGGTTTGCCGACAAGGGCATCGCCGCGCTAGGCATCGGCGCCTTTGGCCCCACCGCAGTCAACCCCGCTTCGCCCCAATACGGCAAGATCCTGGAGACGCCCAAAACGGCATGGCGCTACTTTGACCTGCTGGGCACTATCCAAAACGAGCTCAATATCCCCTGCGGCTACGACACCGACGTCAACGTCGCCTGCCTGGGCGAGGTCACCTTTGGTTGCGCCCAGGGCCTCACTGACGTTGTGTATCTGACCATCGGCACCGGCGTGGGCGCCGGCGTGCTCTCGGGCGGTAAGCTCGTGCACGGCATGATGCATCCCGAGGCCGGCCACATCCTGGTCACGCGCGACCCGCGCGACACCATCGGCGAGCATAGCGCCTGCCCCTTCCACGACAACTGCCTAGAGGGCCTCATCGCCGGCCCCGGCGTTAAAAAGCGCTGGGATGGCAAGAGCGCCGGAGACATGGCCGATGACCCGGAGGCCATGGACCTGCTCGCCGGCTATCTGGCACAGGCGCTCATGACCTACACGCTGTGCTACGCGCCGCAAAAGATCATCATCGGTGGCGGCGTGGCCGACCACACCCCCATCGTGCCGCTCGCGCGCAAGAAGTGCGCCGAAATGCTCAACGGCTATATCGTCACGCCCGAGGTCAACGACATCGATAACTACATCGTCAACAACAGCCTCGAGGGCAAGCAGGGCATTATGGGCTGCCTGGCCCTGGGCGCACAGGCGCTTCAGTAGCAGACGCACCCACAGGGCATGGCGCGCCCGGCAAATCCGACCTACGGAACGACGCCACCACGCCTCATATAAGCCCTCAAATAAAAAAGCCGCCTAGGACCAAACAATACGTCCTAGGCGGCTTTTTTGGCGCACATCAGCGACCGTAAGAGATATCGGAGCACAACGCCCGTTGCCGCTCCACAGCAGTCGATCATCACATCGGTGATCATGCCAGCGCGTCCCGGCACAAAGAGCTGAATCGTCTCGTCGATCGAGGGAATCAGCAGCAGGAACACCGCCGTGGGCAGCAGCACGTCAAAGGTGCGCCGGCCCTCAAAATCAAAGGCGTGCGTTGCCAAGATGCCGAGCACCATATACTCGGTAAAATGCGCGCACTTGCGAACAACAAAGTTGGTCACCCATTCATATGGAAGTCCCACGCTGTGCAGGAAACCGCGGATAGCTTCCATGACCGTTAGGCTCAGCGAGCCCGACCCCGAGCCGGGAACCAGCGAATTGCCCCAGATCAAGAGCGCCATCAGGCAGGTTACAACCGCCCATTTTCGATTGATCTTAACCATGCAGAAGTTATGCCTCCGCGCGGAGCGGCGCGAAGCTGGCGGTACCGCCCTCGATAACGCTCAGATAGGCACGGCCCGTACGCTTGGCGGTTGAGGACTGCAGGCGCTCGATCTCTTCCTCGAGGATCTGATTGACGCGCTCGTGACGACGGTTTTCCATAATGCCGGCGGCAATAGCCTCGGCCCGCTCGATGCTCTCGCGCGAGATACGGGCAGTATCCTCGGGGAACACAGCGCTGTGACGGCCGACATAGGCGGGGGCAGCAGGCTGAGGGGCAGCGACGGGAGCGGGGGCTGCAACAGGAGCAGGCTCGTCAATCTCATCCAGAATCGCGGTGGCGGCGGCCCACATGTCCTCGTGGCCCGAGTAATCGGCCATGGGAACATCAACCTCGAGCGAGGCATCCGGAAGGTCGCCGGTGTCGATGCGATCTTGGGCATCAATCGATGCGGTGATGGCTGCAGGCTCATCGAGGTCATCGAGATCGATATCCGCGGCACCGGAGATGATAGGCATGCTGGCGAGGTTTACATTGTACGGCGCAGCCTCAGCCGCCTGCTGCTGGGCAGGAGCGCCCCACAGCGAGCTTTCGGCGGCACGGCGGGCGGCAACGGCCTCCTCGTCCGCGGCCATGGCTTCATCAACGTACGAATTGTCGGCAGAAGCGTTCGCGTCCGCCGAGGTAGCGCTGTAGGCGTTATTGGCTGCCGCGTTGGCGACGAGTGCCACGAAAGCCGCCGTGCTGCCCGCAGGGGCGGCCTGGGAGCCAGACACGGCGCGTGCCGCGGCGGCGATGTCGTCGCGATTGAAGGAGCCGGTCTGCCCGCCGTTGGTGAGCTCGTCGATGGCGACTTGATAGACGTCGCGCGAGTGTGCAGGGTCGCAGCTCACTGGCGAATCGTCGTCGAGCATACTGTCGATCATGGACCAAGCCTCGTCCTCGTCCATAGCATCTGCGGCTCGAGCGATGGTAGGGACACCATCATCGGCATGACGGCGCTGGAACGCACCGGTCAGGCCGGAAAGGAATGCCGAGGTAGACTGCTCCGCCTGAGCCTGAGAAGCAGAAGCCGCAGCGTAAGGAGTCGCATCCTGCTGCTGAGCTGGAATCGAGGCGGTCTTGAACTCGCTTTGATGCTGATTGAGATTGGCGGCACCGCCCATGGCATCGGGCTGGAACAGACGCTCTTCACGCTGCGCACGATACTCGGAGATACCCAGCGAGGCGGCATAGATACCCACGCCCGCCACCGCGCCCACGGCGAAGGGAACCGCACCCGCCACGACCGTCTCGTTCACAGACGAAAACGGCAGCGTCGCGGCATACATAACCACGGGAGCGGCAAGGCCGATCCCGCACGAAAGTCCGGCAAGGACTGCTCGTTGTGTTGCATCAGAAGAAGCCATGAGCTCTCCCCATCTTCCAGCACCCAAATCGCATCATTCAGTTGGCTGCGCGAGAGAAGATGAAGCGGGGCTATGCCCCAAAGCAACGGTATATGGTTCGTTTCATCTGCGTTTTCCGTCGCGAAGCTTAAAAGCTATTATGCGAAACCGCCCTGTCGATTGCAAGCGACGATGTCGGATTGAAACGGGAAACCTGCTGCTTGCCAGTCTTATGGTCAAAAATAAGCGCGGAGCGGCGATATGGAAAAGGGCCGAGGCTCAAAGCCCCGACCCTTTATCGCATTGATGACTATCGCTGCGCGTGGATGACAACCTAGAACGTCTGCTCGTAGTCGCTGTGCTTTTTGGCCGAACGCACCAGGAACTCCTGGTTGGTGTTGGTGCCCTTAAGACCCTTGATAAACGACGCGGCTGCGCGCTCGGTGTTGTTCATGCCGGCAAGAATGCGACGCAGACCAAAGACAAACGGACGCATCTGCTCGTCGACCAACATGTCTTCGTTGCGCGTACCGGAGGCAACGGGGTCGATAGCCGGGAAGATGCGGCGGTCGGCCAGGTCGCGGTCGAGCTTAAGCTCCATGTTGCCGGTACCCTTGAACTCCTCGAAGATGACCTCGTCCATCTTGGAACCGGTGTCGATGAGGGCAGAGGCCAGGATGGTGAGCGAGCCACCGTTCTCGATATTACGGGCTGCGCCCAGGAAGCGCTTGGGAGGATACAGGGCCGCCGAATCGACGCCGCCCGAAAGGATGCGGCCCGAGGCGGGCGCCGCCAAGTTGTAGGCGCGGGCAAGACGCGTAATGGAGTCGAGCACCACCACGACATCGCCGCCCAGCTCCACGATGCGCTTGGCGCGCTCGATGACGAGCTCTGCCACGCGAGTGTGGTTGTCGGCGGGCATATCGAAGGTCGACGCCACAACCTCACCCTTGATGGAACGCTGCATATCGGTGACCTCTTCGGGGCGCTCGTCGACGAGCAGGCAGATGAGGTGCACCTCGGGGTTGTTAATCGAGATAGACTGGCAGATCTTCTTGAGGATCGTGGTCTTGCCGGCCTTGGGCGGGGACACGATCAGGCCACGCTGACCCTTGCCGATCGGCGACACGATGTCGATGGCGCGACCGGTAATGGAGTCCTTGCCGTGCTCCATGCGCAGCGGCTCGTTGGGATAGACCGGGGTGAGGTCGCCGAACTTAGGACGGTTGCGAATCTGCTCGGGGTCCAGACCGTTGACGGTCGTGATTTTGGCGAGGCCGGCGCGCTTGTCGCCGCCGCGCGAAGGACGCAGCGAGCCCTCGATGACGTCGCCCGTGCGCAGACGCGCGGAGCGGATGAGGTAGGCGGGCACGAAGGCGTCGTCGTTGGACTTCATGTAGCCATGGGCGTGGATGATGCCGGAGCTGTCCGGGCGAATCTGCAGAATGCCCTTGATGTCGCGGAAGCCCTCGGCCTTCGCGGCAGTGGTGTAGATTTCCTCGACGAGCTCGGCCTTCTTCTTGCCGGTCGTCTCGATCTCGAACTCCTTGGCCTTCTCGCGCAGTTCGGCGACCTTCATGGCCGCGAGTTCCTCGCGCGAAAGCGTGGGCTCGGTGGGGGCGGCATTACGTTCCTTGTTGCGCTGCTTGCGATCGCGCTGACGGTTGCGACGGTCGTTGTTGCGGTCGTCCTTGCGCTCGTTGCGCTCGTCGTTGCGCTTGTGCTGGCGACGGTTGGGACGAGTGCCGTCTTCGGCCTCGGCGGGCGCGGCGCCATCGGTTGCGGCGGCATCGGCGTTAGCCGCAGTATCATCGCTGGCCTCGGCCTTGGAATCGCCCTGCAGCTCGGCCTCGGCCTGCTGCTCGGACGCCTTGGCCTTAGCGGACTTCTTACGACCGCGCTTGGGCTTCTCGGACGCAGACTGTTCGACGTCTTGGGGCTCGGCGGCATCAGTCGATGCATCGGCGGTCGTCTCGGCGGAATCCTCGGACGCACCCTTCTTGGCAGTCTTGGCCTTGGACGTGCGCTTAGCAGCAGTACGATGGCTGCGACCAGGACGGACATCGGCGAGCTCGACATCGGCGGGAGCGGCCTCGGAAGTCGTAGCATCCTGGACGGGTGCATCGGCAGCGGTTGCAGACTCGGCGGTCGCCGCAGCATCCCGAGCGGCTGCAGCTGCGGCTGCGGCCTTCTCTGCCTCGACGAAGGCCTTGGGCTTGCGACCGCGACGGTGCGGGCGCAAAGCCGGATCGACAACGGGAACTTCGCTGGCCTCGACAGACGCAGCGGGCTCAACAGGCGATGTGCCCTCCCCTGCCACGGAACGGACCGAAGCCTCAGTGAGCTCGGGGGTTACCTGATCGGCAACCTGCTCGGCCTTAGCAGCCGTGCGACGGCGTGTGCGCGGTACCGGCTTCTCGGTCGGCTGGTCGGCGACAGGGGTCTCGGTGGCGGCAGGTGTCTCGGGCACAGACGGAGCTGCAAGCTCGGTCAGAGCCGCGGCCTCACGCTCGGCAGCACGACGGCGGGCGCGCACCACCTGAGCCTCGCTAATCTGAGCCAACGCACGTGCCTGCGCGACCTCATCGGAAATCGGCGCCGAGGAGTCAGCTGCAACGGTGCGCTTGGCGCGCGTCGTGCGCGTGGTACGGCGCTTGGGCTTGGTGACCTCCTCGCCGTCTGTGGCAGGCTTGGCCGTGCGGCGCGTGCGCTTGGGCTTTGCCGGAACAGCCTCCTCACCAGTTGCAGGCACGGCCTTCTCAGCCGTTGCAGGCGTAGGCGTCGAAGCAGCCTTAGGCGTCTCAGGAGCCGAGGCATGCGCGGGCGCCGCGACCTGGTCCGACGCAACCGGTGCAGCGGGAGCGGCTTGCGTCGTCATTATTTCGTTTTCTTGCTGTTGATCAGACACAGTGTTTGCTCAACTTTCTTTTCAAGCCCTGTGATCACATGCTCCCTGCATAAACCTTCAGGGCGGCTAAACAGTCTAGTTCCGTTCAAAACGACGGACATCATTGATCTGTATCGAGATGATTGCGTCATATACGCAGCGTTAGTGTAACACAACCGCAACCACCTGCAACTTAGTCATTGGGAACGCTCTTAAACGACTAGTCAAAAGGGACAATCTTTGGTTTAACACCCACAAATCTGACTGCCTCCGCCAAAACTATGGCGGTTTACTACGATGAATCGCTCAACCGCGACCACTCCGAAACTTGTTGAACTAAAACCGCAGGTAGATGCCTTGCACTTTTTTGCGAAAAGCCGGCGTGGTTGGAATTTCTCATTTCATCGTAGTAAACCGGCATAGTTTCGTATTTCCAGCAGTTCCAAATTCGTCAATACGTCGGCGTTTGCAAAAAGCCCGACCTCCGTGGGAGATCGGGCTTTCAAGGCTCAGTTAAACCAAACTTGCGCGGTCAAATGACTCGCAGATTACATCTGCTCGGGCGCGGAAACGCCAACGAGGGTGAGCACCAGGGCGAGCGTCACGCGGACGGCGTCGCAAGCGGCCAGACGGGCGCGCGAAAGCTCGGGGTCGACGGGACGGCCCTCGCTCGGCAGAACCTGGCAGGCAGCATAGAAGCTGTGGAAGTCGCCGGCGAGTTCCTCAGCAAAGTGCGTCAGACGGAACGGGGCGCGGTCGCGAGCGCAGCTGGCGATGAGGTCGGTGAGCTCGTTGAGCTTGCGCGAAAGGGCGAGCTCGGTCGGGTCGGTCAGCAGCGAGTAATCGACGTTCTCACCGATGGCCTTGGCGGCGACGGCCTTCATGCCCATCTCGTCAGCCTGCTCGGGCGTAACGTCAGCGGCACGGCGCAGGATGGAGCACACGCGGGCGTGAGCGTACTGCACGTAGTACACCGGGTTGGAGTTGTCGCGCTTCTTAACGGCCTCGATATCGAAGTCGACCATCTGGTTGGAGCTCTTGGAGATGAGCGTGTAGCGAGCGGCATCGGAGCCGACCTCGTCGACGAGCTCCTGCAGGGTCACCATGGTGCCCTTGCGCTTGGACATACGGACGGGCTTGCCGTTACGCAGCAGGTTGACGAGCTGGCCCAGCAGAACCTCAAACTTGCCGGGATAGCCAAGAGCGTCGCAGACGCAGCGGACGCGCTCGATGTAGCCGTGGTGGTCGGCGCCCCAGATGTCGATGACGTGGTCGACGCGCTGGAACTTATCCCAGTGATAGGCGACGTCGGAGGCGAAGTAGGTGTACTCGCCGTCGGACTTGATCAGAACGCGGTCCTTGTCATCGCCCAGGTCGGTGGAGCGGAACCACAGGGCGCCGTCCTTAGTGTAGAGGTAGCCCATCTTGTCGAGCTTCTCAAAAGCGCGGTCGACGGCGGAGGTGCCGGCGGTCTCGCCCTCGGTGTCCTTCACATACAGCGAGCGCTCGGAGAACCAACGATCGAAGTCGCAATTGACGGCGTGGCAGAGGTCGCGCATGTTGTCGACCATCTTTACATAGCCGCGCTCGCGGAAGCTCTCCATGCGCTTCTGCGGATCGGCGTTGACCCACTTATCGCCGTCGGTGCGCCAGAACTCGGCGGCCTCGTCGATGATGTAGTCGCCGCCGTAGGAGTCCTTGCCCAGAGTCTCGGCAAAGTTGTCCTGGTACGGATGGGTCTCGGGGTGCTCGTCGTTCTCGTCGGCAACAAAGGCGTCGCGGTCTGCGATCAGCAGCTTGTGAGCCTCGTCGATATCCACACCCTGCTTGGCGATGATGTCGGCAAGCTGCATATAGCGCGTGCTGATGGAGTTGCCGAAGGTGTTCATCTGAGAGCCGTGGTCGTTGATGTAGAACTCACGCTGGATGTCGTAACCGGCGTGGTCCATAACGCGGCAGAGCGAGTCGCCCAGCGCGGCCCAGCGGCCGTGGCCGATGTGCATGGGGCCGACTGGGTTGGCGGAAACGAACTCAACCTGGGTCTTCAGGCCACCACCGACGTTGGACTTAGCGAAGTCCATACCCTTCTCGCGAGCCTCGCCAAAGATGGCATTCTTGACGGCAACGGAGAGGTAGAAGTTGATGAAGCCGGGGCCTGCGATCTCGACCTTCTCGATCGCGGGGTCCTCGGGCATATGGGCAACGATGGCCTCGGCGATCTTGCGCGGGGCGCAGTGGGCCAGCTTGGCGGACTTCAGGGCCATGGTAGAGGTCCACTCGCCATGAGAAGTGTCAGCCGGTCGCTCGATAGCGCAATCGTCAAGTTCAAATGCGGAAAGGTCGCCGGCCTCCTGGGCCGCAGCAAGCGCAGCGCGTACCAGCTCTTCAATCTTCTCGGGCATAGATCCTCCTTGTGTTAAAGCCCCCGAGCTCTTGGTCACTCGTAGGGCAAAAGCCAGAGTTTGTAGCACTCTATCACAAGCGACGGGCACTGTCGCAGGGTAAAGCCAATAGATATTGCATATGCACAAAAATGACTACAGCTTGTATGGAGTCACTCAAAGATGCCGGTCTGCCTGCAGATTATGCAGGCGTTGAAAATGCGTAAAGGTGTGAATGAGCTGCGTCTGTTATCGAATACTCTTACCTATCAGAGTTGTGTGCTTTTCCTGCATAAAGTAACGGTTTGCGCACGTCAGCGTGTTATTCTAGACATACGTAAATTCGTATAAGTTGGAGGTAGCATGTTCTCAATCGGTCAACACGTCATTCATCCGGGCCAGGGAGTCTGCACCGTCGTCGGTTTTAGGGACGACACACCGCAGCCCATGCTGCTGCTCGAGACCAAGCAGGGACATGCGCAGACGATCCTCATGTACCCCGTGGCGCAGGCCGACCGTTTGCACGCCGCCATCTCGCAGCAAGATGCCGAGCACTTGCTGAGCCACTATGACGAGCTGGAGTGCGACACCTTTACCGAGCGCAACAGCTCACTTGAGGAGACACACTTTAAGCAGCAGCTCAAGCTGGGCGCGCCCGAGACGGTCCGCGTGGCAAAAACCATGATGCACCGCATTCGCCTGGCCGAGGAAGCTGATAAAAAACCCAGCTCCTACTACATGCGCGTACTCAAGGAGGCCAAACGCCGCTCCATCGAGGAGTTCGCTGTGGCCTTGGGCGTCACCGAGGAGGACGCCGAAGCCCGCCTAGCCCAAGCCGCCCTCAACTAACCCATCCGCGCCAAAAACCACCACAAAGGGGACAGGCACCTTTGTGGTGGTTTTCTTGTTCTAGTAGTATTCATTCTTATCGATACCCACGAGCACAAGGAGTCTCCTATGGCAGAGCCGCTTACCGCCGGAATCACCCGCGACCGCGCGTTCGAACTGCTCAACGAGCACAACAAGGACCCGTTCCACATCACCCATGGCGAGACAGTCGAGGGCACTATGCGCTACTTTGCGCGCGAGTTCGACCCCGAGAACGAGGAGTTTTGGGGCATCGTCGGTCTGCTGCACGACCTGGATTGGGAGGAGCATGAGGACGACCCCATTAACCACACCATCTATGCTGCCGAGATTCTTGAGGGCGAAGGTGCGTCTCCCGAGCTCATTCGCGCCATCCAGACGCACACGTCGGACTTCAACACCTCACTACCCAAGCCCGAGCTGCAGATGGAAAAGATCCTGTTTGCCTGCGATGAGCTCACCGGCCTGATCGGCGCTGCCGTCATCATGCGCCCGAGCAAGAGCGTTATGGACTTTACGACTAAGTCGCTCAAGAAGAAGTTCAAGGACAAACGCTTTGCCGCCGGCTGCTCGCGCGACGTGATTTCGCAGGGCGCCGAGATGCTCGGCTGGGAGCTCCCCGAGCTCTTTGACCGCACCATCGCGGCCATGCAGTCCTTCGCGCCCGATCGCGATACCTTCCAGGCCTAACCGCCCGCGCCAGCTAAAACCGCCACAAAGGGGACAGGCACCTTTGTGGCGGTTTTTCTTGCGCGGTCGTTAGGGGCGGACCTGGCCGGTGCCTCGGAGCTTGTATTTGTAGGTAGTGAGGGCCTCGGCGGCAAAGGGGCCACGGGCGTGGAGCTTTTGGGTCGAGATGCCAATCTCGGCGCCCAGGCCAAACTCGCCGCCGTCAGTGAAGCGCGTGCTGGCGTTGGCGTACACGGCCGAGGCATCGACCGCATCCAGGAAGCGCTCGCAAGCGTCCGTGTCCTCGGCAACGATGGCCTCGGAGTGCATCGTGCCGTAGCGATTGATGTGTGCGATGGCCTGGTCCTCGTTTGCCACGACCTTCACGCTCATCTCGAGCGCCAGGTACTCGCGACCCCAGTCCTCCTCAGTCGCGGCGACGTAGTCATCGCCCTCCACAAAGCCGGCGTCGGCGCACGCGGCGCACGTGGCCTCGTCGCCGTGAATGAGCACGCCGTGATCGTGCAGCACGGCAACGACCGCAGGCAAAAACGCATCGGCCACAGCATGGTCGACCAGCAGCGACTCGGCGGCATTGCACACGCCTACGCGCTGGGTCTTGGCATTAACGATAATGTTGAGCGCCTTATCAAAGTCGGCGGATTCATGCACGTAGATGTGGCAGTTGCCCGTGCCCGTCTCAATCACCGGCACAAGCGACTCGCGCACGCAGCGCTGGATCAGGCCTGCACCGCCGCGCGGAATGAGTACGTCGACAATGCCGCGGAGCTTCATGAACTCGCCAGTGGCCTCGCGGTCGGTGGACTCGATCATCGACACGGCCTCGCGCGGGAAGCCCTTGGCCTCGAGCGCATCGGCCAGCAGCTCGGCGATCATGGCACACGAGTGATAGGCCAGCGAGCCGCCACGCAGAATACAGGCGTTGCCGGTACGGATGCAGATGCCTGCGGCGTCGGCCGTCACGTTGGGGCGCGCCTCGTAGACCATAGCGACCAGGCCCAGCGGAACACTCACACGGGTCAGGTCCACGCCGCTTGCAAGCACGCGGTGGTCGAGCACGCGGCCCACGGGATCGGGCAGCTCGGCGAGCTTTTCCAGGCCGGCGGCCATGCCCTCGACGCGCTCAGGCGTCAGCAGCAGGCGATCGAGCAGTCCGGCCGAGGTACCCGCATCGCGCGCGGCGGACATGTCGAGCTCGTTGGCGGCGACGATGGAGTCGACACCGTTGCGCAGTGCTGCGGCCATGGCGCGCACGGCCTCCTGGCGCTGCTCATCGCTCGCCGTGGCAAGCGAGGCCGACGCTGCCTTGGCGGCAACGGCAAGATCGTGGACATACGTGGCTATATCGACCGACATGGGCGGCCCTTTCTCCTAGAAGTTTGCAACAATGGTAGCCGATTTGCGCATGGCCTCGCCCGCGGCGGTAGAATTGGTCAACCCGAAACACCGCAACGAACGGAAGACTCACATGGCCCTCATCACTTCGTACCACGTCCCCGGCCTTTACGTCGAGGACCACAGCATCGACGTCCCCCTTGACTGGCGCGGCCTGGAGCCGATGCTCCTGGCCGTCGGCAGCACCATGCGCCGCGGCGCCATGCCGGCACCAATCGCCGGCGCGCCCGAGAGCATCAAGCTCTTCTACCGCGTGGTTTGCGCGCCCGACCGCATCAACGACGATCTGCCGCTGCTCCTGTTTTTGCAGGGCGGCCCCGGCGGCGAGAGCCCGCGTCCGCTGTCGCCCACAAGCGACGGCTGGATCGAGGAGGCCGTCAAGCACTTCCGCGTGGTCCTTCCCGACCAGCGCGGCACCGGACGCAGTTGCTGCGTGGACGGGCGCACGATTGCCGCACTGGGCGAGCGCGCGACGGCGGCCGGCTCCGATGCCGCACGCTCGCAGGCTGACTTCCTCAAGCGCCACCTCGCCAGCTCCATCGTGCGCGATTTTGAGTACCTGCGCCTGGTGGGCTTTGGCGGCAAGCCCTGGGTCACACTCGGGCAGAGCTACGGCGGCTTTTTGACGTTGAGCTATCTGTCGCTCTTCCCCGAAGGCGTGGCGGCGAGCTTTACCTGCGGCGGCATTCCACATGTGCCAGCGAGCGCAAGCGAGGTCTACGCGCACACCTTCCCGCGCATGGCGGCCAAGACTCAGCAGTATTACGACCGCTACCCCGCCGACGTCGAGCGCGTGGCGGCACTGGCCGATGCGCTCGAGGCCCAGAAGCCCGTGCTGCCCGACGGCTCACCGATGACGGTCGAGCGCCTACAGCTCATGGGCAGCGACTTTGGTATGAAGCCGAGCTTTGAGCGCATGCATTGGATTGTCGATCACGCTTTTGCCGACGGCGACGGCACGCTGGCCTGCGGCGCCTCGGTATCTGACAGCTTTTTGATGCGCGCCTTCGAGCGCACCAACACGCGTACAAACCCGCTGTACTGGACACTGCAGGAGTTCATCTACGCCGACGGCGACACTATGCCCATTGGTTGGGCCGCGGCCGAAGAGAAGGCACACCGCGCCGAGTTCGACACCCTCGCGCGCCCGCTCATGTTTACCGGCGAGGCAATGTTCCCGTGGATGTTCGAGCAGATGCCCGAGCTCAAGCCCTTCAAACCCGCCATGGACCTGCTGATGGAAGACACCAGCTGGGACAAGATCTACGACCCGCAGCGACTGGCGTGCAACGAGGTGCCGCTCCAGGCCGCGGTGTATTTCGACGACATGTACGTCGATTCGGGCTTGCAGCTCGATACGCTCAGCCGCGTGGGCGACTCGCATGCCTGGGTGACCAACGAGTTCGAGCACGACGGTCTGCACGGCAGCGTGGTGTTCAAGCACCTCTTCGACGAAGCCCTCAACCGCGGAGACCTGCGCCGGATCTTCTAGCAAAGGAGTGTCCCCACCTGCCGGCACAAAAGGAACGTCCCCAAGTACCAGGTTAATGAAGTCATTGCAGAAAGAGGACGGAAAGCGAAAACGCCCCTAAGCGAGCAAGGTGACGTGAAAGAGGAGGGCATTGACCTTTTGGTCATGCCCGACGATTGAACGTCAGATTGCCGCTTAGGGGCGTTTGCAGCGTCAATTGGTTAAGCGAAGACGATTAGGTTATCCCTGTGTATCGCCGGCTTCTCGGCCAGGTTAGCGAGCAGGCGGTTGCTGGCGATCTGGTCCTGGCGACGGCCGGCTGCAAGCTCCAGCACGTCCGAATCGGCCTCGGCGATACCGCGGGCGACGACCATACCGCTCGGATCGCACACATCGAGCACATCGCCCTCGGCAAACTGGCCATCGACCTCGCGAATACCCACCGCAAGCAGGGAAGAGCCACGGCTGACCAGCGCCTTCGCAGCACCGTCATCAACCGTCACCGAGCCGTGGGCCTTGTCGCCCAGCGCGATCCACAGTTTGCGGGGTGCGATGTCCAGGCGCTCCGCCGGCGGATCGAACAGGGTTCCTACGCTCTCGCCGCGGGCGAGACGCACGAGGGCATCGGGCTCCTCGCCCGAGCAAATCACGCTCTGAATGCCCGCCGTCATCAGGATGCGGCTCGCGCGAATCTTGGTGATCATGCCGCCCGTACCCACCGAGGTCGAAGAATCACCCGCCGAGGCAATGATCTTGGCATCGATCTTATGCACGACCGGGACAAACTCGGCCGTCGGATCCTCGTGCGGATTGGCGGTGTAGAGGCCGTCGATATCGGACAGCGTCACGCACAGGTCGGCGGAAACCAGGCAGCTCACGAGCGCCGCCAGCGTGTCGTTGTCGCCAAACTTGATCTCGTCGACGGTAACGGTGTCGTTCTCGTTGACGACCGGCACCACGCCCAGCTCCACCAGACGCAGCAGGGCGTCGCGGGCGTGCAGGTAGGACGTGCGACGCGCCGTGTCGTGACGCGTAAGCAGCACGAGCGAGGTGAGCAGGTCGCGCGCATGGAACTCCTCGTCGTAGGCCGACGAGATGATGCACTGACCAGCCGAGGCGCAGGCCTGCAAGCTCGGAAGGTCACCGACCGGCTTGCGGTCGAAGCCCAACACGGGATAGCCACAGGCGATAGCGCCCGAGCTCACCACGACCAGACGCCAGCCGAGCTTGCGCAGCGCTGCGGCCTGATCGGCAAGTCCGCCGATAAAGGCGCGGTTGACCTTGCCATCGGCACCCACCACCGTGGACGAACCGATCTTTACCACCATCGTTTTATAAGAAGTCGTCATACGTCAAACCAATCAACTGTTCAGCGAACGGCCGAGCTGGCGGCCAAGGGAGCGTGACTCGTCCCTACCGCCCAAGGAATTAGTGAGCCCAGGGAAAGGCCGAGGCCGCGGCCATGTTCTTGCGCACGAGCTCGTCGCGCACCTGAGCCAGGCCCTGCTCCATGCCCACCACATAGGTCTGCGGGTACAGGAAGCGCTTGAAAGCTGCGTCCAGATGATCGAGCGCCCAAACACAGCGCTCGCGCGCGTCCTGGATGCTCTCACGCGGAGCCACTGCGCTGCCATCGCGCACGATCGGCACCAGCAGCTCGCGATACTCAAGCTCCGACACGTCGGTCACCAGGGCGGCATCATTCACGGCCACGAGGGTATTGCCGCGCGCGGCGCCCTCCCCCACCAGATGGTCCTCGTCGTAGATCATGTCGCAGACCGGGCCGCCAAAGCCGTCGTAATAACGGCGCACGCGCTGCACGCCCGGGATCGTGCGCTTGTAGGGCTGCTCGGAGAGCTTGACCACCGGCGTCCACGGGTCGGCCTCGCTCGCACGGCGGGCGGAAAGCTTGTACACGCCGCCCAGCGCCGGCTGGTCGTAGCAGGTCGCGAGCTTGGTGCCCACGCCAAAGCTATCGATGGGCGCGCCCTGGTCGAGCAGCGACTGAATCGTGTACTCATCCAGATCGTTAGAAACCGAGATCCCCACATAGGGCAGGCCCTCGGCATCGAAACGACCGCGGACATACTTGGAGAGCTTGGCGAGGTCGCCCGAGTCAATGCGAATAGCCGACAGACGCTCGCCCGCCGCCTCCATCTCCTTGGCAACCGTAATGGCATGCTCGCAGCCCTCGCGCACATCGTAGGTGTCGATGAGCAGCGTGCAGTTCTTGGGGCTCGACTTGGCAAAGGCGCGGAAGGCCTCGAGCTCGGAATCGAAGCTCATCACCCAGCTGTGCGCATGCGTGCCAAAGACGGGAATACCGTAGCGGCGGCCGGCGAGCACATTGGACGTAGAGGAGCAGCCGGCGACGTAGCTCGCGCGCGCAACGGCCAGGCCGCCATCGGGACCCTGGGCTCGGCGCAGGCCAAACTCGGCCACGGGACGGCCGTCCGCCGCCAGCACCACGCGCGCCGTCTTGGTGGCGACAAGTGTCTGGAACCCGACGATGTTGAGCAGCGCCGTCTCGAGCAGCTGGCACTCGAGCGCAGGACCGGTGACGCGCACCATGGGCTCGCGTGGAAAGACGAGCTCGCCCTCGGGGACGGCGTCGATATTTACATGCGCACGAAAATCGCGCAGGTAGTCGAGGAATGCGGACTTGAACATCGCGCCGCCGGCCGGGGCCTCAAGCGATGCGAGGTAGTCGATATCCTCGGGCGTAAAGCGCAGATTCTCGACTAGCTCGGGCAGCTCGGCGGTGCCGCACATGACGGCATAGGCGCTGCCAAAGGGATGGTCGCGGTAAAACGCGGTAAAACAACCCTGCTCATTGGCCTTGCCGCTCTCCCACAGGCCCTGGGCCATAGTGAGTTCGTACAGATCGGTGAGCATTGCGATGTCGGTGGGATGAGAGATATCGGTCAAAGCCATGGGGCGACCTTTCGGATGTGTTGTGCAGAGGTTGAGGGTTGGGCGAGGCGGACGTGCGGGCATGGAGCCCGATGCAAATCGGTTAGAGCAGGCCCATGCTGGTCAGGATCGTGTAGCCCATAAAGATGACAAACGCGATGAGGGCAAGGACAATGATGATTTTTTGAGCCGGCGCCATGCCAGGAATCTCGTTCTCGCCCGTAGGTTCCTTGGAGGTAACCATGCGCTGGGCAAAGGTCATCTCGTCACGGCTCGGCTTGGGCTCGACGGACTTGGGACGAGCGGCCTTTTTAGGCTGAGGTTTGGGCGCGGCAGGTGCAGGCTTCGCAGCAGCGGGCTTGGGTGCGGGCGCGGGCTTGCGCTCGGATGCGGCGTTCAAGGCGACCTCCTCGGCCTTCGCACGCTCGGCGCGCAGGGCAGCCAGCTCCTCACGCTCGCGACGGGCCTCTTCCCGAGCCTCGCGGCGGGCCTTCTCAGCGCGGAGCTCTTCCAACTCAGCGCGCTCCTCGTCGGACAATGGTTGGGACTCAAGCTCGGCCATGGTATAGCCCTTTCTTTTAAAAAAAGCCGCCGACACAATGTCAGCGGCTTATCAAATCCAAGGGTGGAGACGAAGGGAGTCGAACCCTCGGCCTCTGCCATGCGACGGCAGCGCTCTCCCAACTGAGCTACGTCCCCAGGACAAGTCGATATTTTACCTACGGCTCGCCAACTGTCAACGCCCAATACCCAGTCTTTTTAGGACGGGGCTTATTTGACTACTTTTCGAGCAGGCACTACTCCCGATGATTTTTTATCCCCGTCCCAGAAAAATCATCGACGAACGCACTACTTTGCGCTGGTAAGAACACCGGTGGTGTCGAAGGCCGGGGTGAAGCTCTCGTCTACCGCGCCGCCCTCTTGCCAGAACATCGTCGTAAAACCCAGGTCGTCGGCATGGTCGAGCACCTGCTCGTACTCCTCACGCGTCACAGCGCGCGCCAACTCGCCGCCCTGCTCGCGCATGAGCGCATTGGGCGTGTACTGGTTCATAACTGAGATCGGCACGTCGCCCACCGTCTGCCACACCAGGTCCAGCACGCGACACGAATCGTCTGAATGCCCCGGAAGCACCAGGTGACGCACGATCATGCCACGCTTCATAAGCCCGTCCTCGTCCACCAACTCTCCCCCGCGGCGCTCGATCTCGCGCGCCATCTGGGCCAGACCCGACACGGCCACACGCGGGTAATCCTTTATATGGGAGAGCGACTGCGCAAGCCCGGCATCGGCATATTTAAAGTCGGTGAGCCACACATCGACCAGGTCGCCCAGCGCCGCCACGGCACTCGCGCGCTCGTAACCACTCGTGTTGTAGACGATTGGGATAACCAGTCCGCGCGCCCGTGCCGCGGCAATCGCAGCCGGCAACAGGTGCGCATAGTGCGTCGCCGTCACCAAATTGATGTTGTTGGCACCCTGGTCCTGCAGTTCCAGCATAATCTCGACCAGGCGCTCAGGCGAAATCTCAAGGCCAAAATTGCCGGTCGAGATCTCGTGGTTCTGACAATAGATGCATTTGAGCGAGCAGCCGCTAAAGAAAATCGTGCCCGAACCGGCCTCGCCCGAGATAGGCGGCTCCTCCCACATATGAAGCGCGGCGCGGGCCACCTTGAGCGTGTCGTCGGCACCGCATACGCCGCGCGCACCCTCATCGCGCGCCGCACCGCAACGGCGCGGACACAAATGGCAGGCGGGCGAAAAAAGTTCGGTCAACGACGTCGGCATAAAAACATGCTCCAAAACAACGATTCAGCAGCTCAAACGTAAAGGGCCAGGCCGCGTAGACGGCTCCGTCCCTAAGGCGCCGTAATCGTCCGACACGATTTTTGTAATGTCAAGACTGGAATCCACAAAGTGCCGCTTTATGATGTAGGTATTCCGCCCCCCGCGGAGCAACTGGGTGAACCGTCGCGTTTATTTAGGGAGCCCACACAGTCGTACCTAGTACAGGTATCCTTCGTTGTTAAGGACGCTGGAACAGTCGATGAGGGCACCCACCTGTTTTAGGTGGGTTCATTTTCGTAACGTGGGGGGTGGTTTTCTTTTGCCGAAAATCACCATTACAGTCCATATGGATTCCCGCCGGCATCCCGACAAGCCATCGACAACATCCCAATATCTGGTAAGCGCGTGATTATCGCTGCGTGCAATTACATGCACCCCCCTTTGTCGAGTATTATGGTTCGGCTATGCCCTTTGCGCATGGCGTTCTTCTGACCTTTTCCTTCGACGCTTGGCGGTTTTTAGATTCATGGCTTCATCCCCGAGCTACATACCGTACCTATGCGTGGCAGCAGCGGCCTTTATCACGACCTTCCTCGCGGTGCCCCTGGTCAAGCGCTTGGCAATTAAGCTCGATGCCGTCGACTATCCTTCTAAGCGCCGCATCAACACCAAGCCCATCCCGCGTTTGGGCGGAACGGCGGTGTTTTTGGGCCTGGTCGTTGCCTGCATTGTGCAAATCCTAGGCACCTGGCACCTAGGCTGGCCACCCGTCCTGGTGCCGCACCCGCGCCTTCACATTAGCTATCCCATGCTGGCGCTCTCCTTTACCGTCATCTTTGCGACCGGCGCTATCGACGACGTCTTCCAGCTCAAGCCCAAGCAAAAGCTGGCCGGACAGGTCCTCGCCGCGCTCATCGCCTGTATCGGCGGCCTGCGGATCGGCGTCATCGTCAACCCGTTTGCCCCCGGCGAGATCATGCTCGGATGGCTCGCCTACCCCATCACCGTAATCTATCTGGTGGCATTCACCAACATCATTAACCTCATCGACGGCCTCGACGGCTTGGCCACGGGCATCTGCGGCATTGCCTCATTCACCATGTTTTCGATGGCCGTTCTCTCGGGCCGTATCGACGCCGCTGCGCTCTCCATTGCGCTCTTTGGCGCCTGTCTGGCCTTTTTGCGCTACAACTTCAACCCCGCAAGCATCTTCTTGGGCGACTCGGGGTCGTTGCTTCTGGGCTTTGCACTGGGCTCCATCTCGCTGCTCAACGTGAGCCGCACCGCCGCACTCACCTCGCTTATCATCCCGCTCATCGTTGCCGGCGTGCCCATCATCGACACGTTTAGCGCCATCGTGCGCCGCAGGCGCGCCCACATTAGCATTGGTCAGGCCGACAAGGGCCACATCCACCACCGCCTGATCCAAGAAGGCTACAACCAAAAACAGGCCGTGCTGCTCATCTATGCCTGGTGCATCATGCTTTCGGCCGGCGCCGCCGCGATTAACCAGGTCGAAGTGCCCATGCGTGTGCTCATCTTTACCGTGCTCGCCATTGGCTCGGCGGCCTTTGCCAAGCATCTACATCTGTTTGAGCCCGTGCTGCGCCACCATTACAACAAGCGCACGCACGAGGACGAGCTCGTCACCCCCGACGACCCCGCCTTTAAGCAGGAGGAGCAGGCAGCCGAGGAGCGCAAAGAAGAGCGCCACCACAAGCTCTAGGGCAAGCTGCCGAGGATGTGCCAAGGCACCGTTAGCCAAGCGCGGCCGCGCCGCACCCATCGCACATGCCGCACCACGCGCGTCCCTCTCCCGCCCCTTGCCTACTTACGCACCGCCCCTCTAATAAACGCGTTATCATCTTGACCCATGAACATACGTTAGGAGCAATCATGCCAAACGAGAACAGCTACGAAGTCGCGCTGCAAAAGAGCAACGCCATTCGCGAGGGCCTGACCAAAACGCCCGAGAAGTTCACCATGCTCACCGGCGACCGCCCCACCGGCCGTCTGCACCTGGGCCACTACTTCGGCACCCTCAAGGGCCGTGTTGAGCTGCAGAACATGGGCGCCAAGACCAACGTGCTTATCGCCGACTACCAGGTCATCACTGACCGCGACACGACCGAGCACATCCAGGACAACGTGTACAACATGGTCATGGACTACCTTGCCTGCGGCATCGACCCCGACAAGACCATGATCTACGCTCACTCTGCCGTGCCCGCCGCCAACCAGCTCATGCTGCCGTTCCTATCGCTGGTGTCCGAGGCCGAGCTGGCGCGCAACCCCACCGTCAAGGCCGAGATGGAGGCCTCGGGCCACGAGCTCACCGGTCTTCTGCTCACCTACCCGGTACATCAGGCCTGCGACATCCTGTTCTGCAAGGGCAACGTGGTGCCCGTCGGTCGCGACCAGCTGCCGCACATCGAGCTTACCCGCACCATCGCTCGCCGCTTTAACAACCGCTACGGCAAGGTGTTCCCCGAGGTCGACGCGCTGCTGTCCGAGACCCCGCTGCTGCCGGGCCTGGACGGTCGCAAGATGAGCAAGAGCTACGGCAACGCCATCAACATCTCGATGACCGCCGAGGAAACGGCCAAACGCATCAAGAAGAGCCAGACCGACTCTGAGCGCATGATCACGTTCGATCCCGAGAACCGCCCCGGCGTGTCCGGTTTGCTTTCGACGGCCGCCATCTGCACCGGCCGTTCCGAGGTCGAAATTGCCGAGGAGATTGGCATGGGAGGCTCCGGCCAGCTCAAGAAGTACGTGACCGAGGCCGTCAACGAGTACTTCGCACCGATCCGCGAGCGTCGCCAGCGCTACGAGAACGATCTGGATTACGTGAAGGACGTGCTGCACGAGGGCAACCGTCGCGCCAACGAGATCGCCGAGCAGACCCTGGCAGAGGTTCAGGACGCCATGGGCATGGTGTACTAGACCGATCTGCTGGCTTGAGCTTTCGATTGCTATAGGGCGGGCGCTACGGCGTCCGCCTTTTTTGGAGCCGGACCGCTTCGGCTCCGTCCATCGCACTCCCCCGACAAACAGGAACAGGCCCGCCGGCAGTTAGTTGCCAGCGGGCCTGTTCCCGAAGTACACCGTTGAATCGCACAGAGGGGAGGAATGCGAATCAAACTCAACAGGGCAGGCTTTTTCATCGCCTATCGCCTGCTCCGTTGCTGAAACCAATATAGTTCACCGTGGTTTACTTTCTAGCGTCAAACTAACCCAACACACCTTCTCCATAAGTTAGCCCAGGTAAACCTGCAACGGAAAACCACCACGAAGGGGACAGGCACCTTTGTGGTGGTTTTGACGAAGCCCGCCACTACAGCCCGGCAGGCCAGCGACAGGCGGCCAAGTCGACGTGCATGGGATCGGTAAACGTCACGCCCTCCCCCATTAAGAGCTCGCGCTGAGCATCGGGGCCACCAAAGGCAAAGCCCTCACAGATACGGCCGTCGGCAAACACCACGCGATGGCAGGAAATCTGGCCGGGGCGCGGATTGCTGTGCAGCGCGTAGCCCACATACCGCGCACTTCGTGGACGACCGGCAAGCAGTGCCACCTGACCGTAAGTGGCGACCATCCCCTCGGGGATCTGCTCGACCACCTCGTACACCCGTTCAAAAAAGCCCTCAGACGCCATTGCTCGCTCCCTTCCACCCGGAAAGCATAAACCACTACAAAGGTGTCTGTCCCCTATGTGGTGATTTATGGCAGGTCGGTTAGTTGGCGGGCTGGAAGAAGGCTACTGCTACGGCGCCGGGGCCAACGTGGGTGCCGATGGTGGCGCCGATGGTGTGAACGGGCAACTCGCCCTCGGTGTGGCCAGCCCAAAGTGCCGCGCTGTCCTCGATATACTTCTTGAGCACCGCATCCGAAAGACCCGTATAGCCGAGCGCCAGCGGCATGGAAAAGTCGATGCCGCCCGCCTTTTTGACCTTTTGGTTCAGCAGGTTGCGGCCGTTCTTGGAACCGCGCGCCTTGCCCAGCTGCACGATCAGACCGTCCTCAACAGCCACCACGGGCTTTACGTTGAGCAGCGTGCCCACGGCGCCAGCCGCAGCAGACAGACGACCGCCGCGCACCAGGTACTCCAGCGTCTCGAGCAGGCCGATAACCACCACACGGTCGCGCACGGCCTCGACAGCCGCCGCGATCTGAGCTGCACTGCGGCCCTCGTCCACCAAGCGCAGCGCATACTCGACCAGGACGCGCTCGCCTAGGGTAACGTTGTTGCTGTCTACCACGAACACGTCACCACCTGGCGCCTCGGCAAGTGCGGTACGGGCACTCTGATTGGTGCCTGATAGCTTAGCGCCCACGGTAATAATCACAGCCTCATCGCCGGCTTCACGAACCTCGGCGATGGCCTGCGAAAACGCGTACGGGTTGACCTGGCCGGTCTTGGGCAGCTCATCGCGCTCCACGAGCATCTCGTAAAAGCGCTGGTGATCGATGTCGATGCCATCCATGTACACATCGGTGCCAAAGGTGACGGACAGCGGCAAAACGGCCAGTGCTGGGTGCTCGGCCGGCGACATATCGCTTGCGGAATCGGTAATAATGCGGACGGACATAGCGAATCCTTTCTTGCGCAGGTCCCGCGCAGGGAATTTTGACAGCAAGGCCCCGGCACGGTATACGCGCTCAAACAGGACTATGCAGTTGTTAATTGGAAGCAAATGCCTTGGCGGCCCTACAGCTCGCGCAAGGTGTCAAGAATCGTGCGCAGCGATGCATACATCTGCTCACGCTGTTCCACGCCCATGGCCTTACCGGTGGCGTCGAGCACCTCGCCAATAATGCGATCGGCCTCGTTCATGCTCTCGCCGCCCAGAGCGGTCAGGCGCACCGGAGCACGATACTTAACGGCGGCATCGCCCGAATCGTCGACCTCGACGTAGCCGCCCTCCTCCAGATGCGCGAGCGTACGCGAGACGGCGGCGCGGGTCACGCCTGCCATGCGAGCCAGGTCAGCGCCAGTCAGGCCGTCCTTGCTGCGCTCAAGATAGTACAGGCACATAACGTCGGAGCCCTTGAGGCCCAGCCTTGCGCCCTCGGATGTCTTAATGCGCTGGATCTCCTTGTAGAGCCCGCTGATCAGTCCGACAAAGTCCTCGAAACGTGTCTCGTCGTTCTGCTGCATGGGAGACGACCGCCTTTCGCTTGCATGATGCTAACGGGTAAACATCTTAGCCGCATGTCCGGACCCCCGTACCCAAATATCCCAATTGTTAACCCATTAACATAAAAACCACCACAAAGGGGACAGGCACCTTTGTGGTGGTTTGGGACATCAATAGGTTCTAGGCGCCGCTACAGCTCCACGCAGGGATTGTCGTGGGTCACAAGGGTCTTAACGACAACCGTCGCTCCCAGATAGCGCTCGAGCAGCTCGGCTAAGCGATCGATCGCGGCCTGGCAATC
Organism: uncultured Collinsella sp.; assembly: GCA_965141635.1. Lineage (GTDB taxonomy): Bacteria > Actinomycetota > Coriobacteriia > Coriobacteriales > Coriobacteriaceae > Collinsella. The sequence goes on from CBCSNG010000006.1 coordinate 57,532, forward strand.
CCCCATCCGCTCGGGCTCCACGCACTCAATCGCCAGGAACGCGTCGGCCGAATCGTCGGACAGCGCCGTACGAACGCCGTCGCGCCAGTTCCAGCAACGGCACACGGCGCCCGCATCATCGATGTAGGCAAGCTCACCGGGCAGCGTCGGATCATCTGCTTCCTCGCCAAGAGGCAAGAACGCATCGCCACCGTCGGTCAGCTTCAAGCGAAGGTCTCCCTCGATCGCATGCAAATCCTCACCGCCAACGGGCAGCGCATAAGTCAACGAAATCGTGTTGTAGATATCCACCGCCGGCGTGATGTGGCCGACCGGCTTGCCTTTGAGCACGCGCTTGAGCAGGTTCTCAACTGAGCAACGCGCGCCCTTCTTGGTCTTGAACAGGCGATACGCCTCGCGCCATGCCTTAACCGGCGCATTCTCGCTGATGGTATCGCTCGTCAGGTGGCGCTCCGCATCGATGTTGGCGCGGTCAAGCAGCGCGGCGATCGCATCCACGTCCTCCTGGGGAATCTGAGCCGCGGGCTTCATGCCCTTTACGACCACGACGCCGACCGCCGCCTGCGGAAACAGCTCCCAAAATGAATCCTCGGCAACAAAGCCCTTCATACGCTCTCCCTTCATTGTGCGCGCCCGAGCGAGGGCGCCTAAACAAAAAGCGCCCTCACAGCGGCCACCTTCAAAGTCCTACGGTGCCGCCACAAGAGCGCTTACGCTGTCCCCATCCGGAGAAGGGGACGATATGTCAGGCGTATTGTAACCCGAGTCATCCGCCCAAGCAAAACCACCACAAAGGTACCTGTCCCCTTTGTGGTGGATATGAACTCGCAGCGACGCTAGTGGCGGAGCCCCAGCAGGCCGCGGCCGCGATGACGGGCCTCGGCGGGCACCTGGGCGTGCGGGCCGGCGGCCTTGACGGACTCGGGCAGGTGCGAATACTTCTTCTCGAAGTTCTCCTCGAACATCACCGCCAGGTTGTGCGCTGCCTCGTCGTAGCGCGCGGTGCTCTGCCAGTACTGGCGCGGCACCAGGATGCCGTCGGGCACACCGTGGCACGTAGTGGGAATGTCGACATTAAAGATATCGTCGTGCACAAACTCGCTGTCCTCGATGGTACCGTCGAGGGCGCGAGCGACCAGTGAGCGCGTGTAGGCCAGCTCGATGCGATGGCCCACGCCGTAGCCGCCGCCAATCCAGCCGGTGTTGACCAGATAGACGCGCGTGCGGCCGTCGGCGATGCGCTCGCCGAGCATCTTAGCGTAGACCATGGGGTCGAGCGGCATAAACGGCTCGCCAAACAGCGAGGAGAACGTGGGCGTGGGCTCGGTGACGCCGACCTCGGTGCCGGGGATCTTGGCGGTGAAGCCCGTCACAAAGTGGTACATGGCGGCGTCGGCCGTCAGGCGCGAGATGGGCGGCAACACGCCAAAGGCGTCGCAGGTCAGGAACAGCACGACGCTCGGAGTGGTGCCCATGCCCTTGGTCCACGCGTTGGGGATATGCTCGACGGGGTAGGCCACGCGCGTATTGTGCGTAATCGAGACGTCGTCGTAGTTAGGCTTGCGATTCTCATCGAGTACCACGTTTTCACAGATGGCGCCAAAGCGAACGGCGTTGAAAATCTCGGGCTCGTGGAACGCGTCCAGGCCCTCGCACTTGGCGTAGCAGCCGCCCTCGACGTTAAAGATGCCCATGTCGGACCAGCCGTGCTCGTCGTCGCCGATCAGCAGGCGCGTGGGGTTGGCCGAAAGCGTGGTCTTGCCGGTGCCGGACAGGCCAAAGAACACGGCGGTCTCGTGCGTGACGGGGTCCATACTGGCCGAGCAATGCATAGGCAGAACGTCGTCCTCGACGGGCAGCAGGTAATTCATAACGCTGAAGATGGACTTTTTAATCTCGCCGGAGTAGCCGGTGCCGGCGACCAGAATCACGCGTTCCTGGAAGTTGATGACCACGGCGGCACTGGAGTTGAGGCCCTTGATGGCAGGATCGCACTGGTAACCGGGCGCTGCGAGCACGCAGAAGTCGGGCTCGCCGGTGCGCGCGATTTCGCGGGCGAGCGGGCGGGCGAGCATCTGCTTAATAAAGAGTGCCTGGCTGGCACGCTCGCAGGCAACGAGCAGTCGACGCGTGTGGTTGCGGTCGGCGCCCGCCATGCCGCGGGTGACGAACACGTCGCGCTCGTTGAGATAGTCGACGATGCCGGCCTTGATGGCCTCATAGCTCTCGACGGACAGCGGACGGTTGACCGCGCCCCAGGCAATCTTGTCGTGAACATCGGGGGTGTCAACGATAAAGCGATCGTTGGGCGAACGGCCAGTGCGCTCCCCCGTCTCGATCACGAGTGCGCCATTGGAAGCCATACGGCCCTCTTTGCGACGAATAGCGTGCTCGACAAGCTCTGCCGCCGGCAGGTCCACCAGCAGGCGGGGCTGATTCTCGGCGGGATCTTCAACGAGCGTAATACCAAAGTTGGACAAAACTTCTGCAGGGGTAACACCAGGCATGGGGCCTCCTTTAAAAACGCGACACATGGACGCGGCATGCACTTTACTCACGTAAAGCCCGTTGTACCCGATATGCAAAAACGTTTTTGCGGCAAGGGCGGCAAGCCCGCCCAACGGTCAAAAATCGCAGGCAAGCGGCCTAGTCATTGGGGACGTTTTTAAACGACTAGTCATTTGGGACACTCTTGAACAGGCAACATTCAAGGAGCGTCCCCGGATGCCGGCACTTAGGGACGTTCCCAAAGTGCCGACTACTGAATGGCGCCGCCGAAATTATCGAACAAACTGTTCAAAAACACGAGTGGATACCACCGCGTCTATACTAGAGCGCAGCAATAGAAAGGACCCCGCTTTGAGCATCACGCCCCTCGATAGCATTCGCCGCGCCATCGCCCGCCGCAACGGCATCTCCAACCCCGCTGCATCGAAAGACGGCGCCGCGAAGGCACAGGGCGGCCGCATCGAGAACGGCCTCTTCCCTGCCTCCCACACGGCCGAAGAGCTCGCACGCATCCAGGAGCTGAGTCAGCGCAACGCCGGCGGACCCGACAGCAGCCAGGCCACGCGCCGTCGCCGGCGCGAACACGATCGGGAGCCCGGCCCCGTCCGCCGCATGGTCAACGCTTGGTGGAACCGTCTGCTCGGCGCCGTCTACGGCGGCGGCTTCTCCATGCAGGAAGCGGAATACGAGGAGCACGCCACCAGTCGCGACTATCTTTGGAACACCCTCGGCACCGCCGTGTGGGGCTTGGCGTTTCCGCTGCTCACCATCGTGTCCACACAGCTCGTGGGCGCCGAAGAAGCAGGCAAATTCTCCATCGCCTTCGTCACCGGCACGCTCATCATGATCGCATGCAACTACGGCGTGCGCAATTTCCAGGTCTCGGACATCGACGAAAAGACGTCCTTTGCCTCCTACCAGCTCAACCGTTGGCTTTGCGGTGCGCTCGCGCTGGCATGCGGCCTGATATACAGCAGCGCCCGCGGCTACGATGCGCAGATGGCCACGATCGGCCTGGGCGTCTACCTCTATAAGGTGATCGACGGCATCGCCGACGTGTACGAGGGCCGCCTGCAGCAGGCCGACAAGCTCTATTTGGCTGGCATGAGCCAAACGCTGCGTTCCGCCGGCGTCATCGCGGTCTTTAGCGTGGCACTGTTCCTCACGCGCAGCATGCCCATCGCGGCCATGGCCATGGGCATCGCCGCAATCGCCTCGCTCGTGCTGGTCACCGCCCCGCTCGCCCTGCTCGAAACCGAAAAATCGCGCCGCGTGAGCCTGCGCGAGGTCGGCCACCTGTTTGTCCAGTGCGCCCCACTCTTTGGCGCGCTATTCCTGTTCAATCTTATCGAGAGCATGCCCAAGTTTGTGATGGAAGGCACACTGGCTTACAAATACCAGCTGTACTTTAATGCCCTGTTTTTTCCGGCACAGGCTATTCTGTTGAGCATTGGATTTATCTATAAACCGCAGCTCCTGCGCTTGTCGAGCATTTGGGCTAATCCTCGCAAGCGTCGTCGCTTTGACCTGATTATTGTTGCCGTTATGGCGCTGATCGTGGTCATCACCGGCGTGTGCGCCGCATTTATGGCAGGTCCCGGTATTCCCCTCATGAGCTTTATGTACGGTCTCAGCTTTGAGCGCTACCGTACGCTGGCGCTGCTGATGGTCGTCGCCGGCGGCGTCACCGCGGCCATCGATTTTATCTACGCCATCATCACGGTGCTGCGCCACGCTGGAGACGTCACCAAGATCTACCTGATCTGCTTCGCCGTAAGCGTGGTGCTGCCGGTGATCCTGATTAAGCTGCTGGGTCTGATGGGCGCTGTGGTGAGCTACCTAGCCATCATGGCCCTACTGCTGGTACTGCTGATTATCGAGTACCGCCACATCCGCCACCGCATCGAACGCGACCGCAACCCATATGGCGCCTAATTAGCTGCCCCGGTCACCGGAATTTGCAATGGAATCGCCCCGGCTGGGGTCTCGTTGAAGACAATATGCATCACGTAAAACTAAGTGAGTAGATTTTTACCGAATCCCCGACCACACCGACAGAGCACTAGTCTGTGACCTGCGGTTTTATTGAGGCAAATATGTTGGGTGCTCGGCATTTCCAAAAAAGTCTACTCACTTAGCCAGCGGGCAGCCAAATGATTATTTAATCCCCGTCCCAAAGAAATCAATTAGCGGGCAGAAGGGCAAAAGTAGTCAAAAAGCCCCGTCCCAAATTAGCTACCACTTGCACCGATTATTCGCCCGGGTTGATGTTCGCGTAGAACTCGGCCCCGTCGTCCAGGCGCAGGATGCCCACGCGGCCGAACTCGGAGCCGGTGGCGGCGGCGCAGTCGATGTCGATGCGATCGGGCACACCGGCAGTGTCCTCGCCGCCCAAGCGCACGATCTGCCCGCGTCCCGATTCCTCATCGAGCCCCGCCAGACCACCGACCTCGCAATAGCGCCCAAGCGATACCGTGGGCGTGTGACCGCTCACCACGACCGGGCCCTTGCCCTCGGCAGAAAGCAGCCCGGTCGGCACATCCCAATAGCCGTGACGAATCCATAGCAGGTCATCGGACGACTGCACCGCGAGCATCTGCTGCAGCAGCTCGCGATCGGCACCCACCGCTCCGACGCCATCGGCACAATCGACGCCATGCTCAAGCAAAAACGCGCGCGCTGCCTTCGTCTCGATTCCAGCATGTACCAGCAGATACGGGCGCTCCTCGGTCTCGACCACCGCGTAGAGCGGCAGCGCGGCCATCCATCGCACGAGCTCCTCGTATGCCTCAAATTCCATGTCGTTGAGCTGCTCGCGCGTCGTCCAACCACCGTTGATATCCCAGGTCTCGGCATCGAGCGGATCCTGGCCAATGATGGCATCGAGCATGATCTGCTCGTGATTACCCTTGAGCACGTGGGCGTTGGGCAGCGAGCGCACGAGCTTAATAACGCCGACCGGATCAGGCCCGCGATCGATCATGTCGCCCAACACGTACAGCGTGTCGTCGGAAGTCAACGAGATCTTAGACAGGGCCTCGTCAAGCGCACGCACGTGCCCGTGAGCATCAGATGTCACATAGATCGCCATGGTACGCCTCTCCTTGCATTGCGGCCGAAGCCCGGTGCCGCAACTAAAACTTCAAGTTGAACTTAAACGTTACCCATTGTACTCCGTTGTAATAAAGCTGGAAAGGGTTTCCGAGCAGAGGCAAAGACGGCAGCCGTCTATGACGATATCGCGCACGCCCGCAATCCAACCCCATAAACCCACCATCTTTGGGTACAAATAACCGCAGACAACTGACCGTGCCACGCCAACCTCCCAGGAGCGGACACTATCCATGAACCAGATCCTTCTCTTTATCGGCCTCGTCATTATTCTGTGCCTGACCATCAAACCCGTCGGAAAAAAGCTCCCCTTCCCCACCCTGCTTATCTTTATCGCACTCGGCATGCTGCTGGGCGTCAACGGTCCGGCGCACATCGACTTTAGCGACTATGCGCTCACCGAAACCGTCTGCAGCACGGCACTGCTGTTCATCATGTTCTACGGCGGCTTTAACACCAACATTGACCGCGCCAAATCTGTCGCCGTGCCCGCGGTGCTGCTGAGCACGCTTGGTGTCGTCATCACCGCTGGCATTACGGGTGCGTTTGCGCATTTCGTGCTGGGTTTCGACTGGATCGGCGGTCTGCTGCTGGGCTCGGTCGTAGCATCCACCGATGCGGCCAGCGTCTTTAGCGTGCTGCGCGAGCACAGCCTGTCACTGAGGGGCGGGACTGACTCGCTGCTCGAGGTCGAATCGGGCTCCAACGACCCCGTCGCCTACATGCTCACCGCCGTGCTCGCCACACTCGCGGCCGGCGGCGACATCAACATTCCCGCACTGCTGGCCAAGCAGATTATCCTGGGCGTGGGCGTGGGCCTTGCCATCGGCTGGGCGGCGGGCCGCCTGATTGAACGTGCGCACGCAACGGCCGAGGGCGCGCAGACCATCTTTTTGTTCGCCGTGGCCATCGTCGCCTACGCGCTGCCGAGCTACCTGGGCGGCAACGGCTTTTTGGCTGTATACCTGGCCGGCATTGTGCTGGGTGCCAGCGACATCACCGGCAAAGTCGAGATGGCGCACTTCTTTGACACCCTCACCGAGATGGCAGAGATGACGATCTTCTTCTTGCTCGGCCTGCTCGTGACGCCCGCGCGCCTGCCACAGATGCTGCTGCCGGGCCTGGCGCTCATGGCGTTCATGCTCTTCGTGAGCCGCCCCATCGCCGTGGGCATGCTCCTGGCGCCGTTTAGGACGAACCCTCGCCAGGTCGCGCTCGTAAGCTGGGCGGGTCTGCGCGGAGCAGCTTCGGTCGTCTTTAGTCTCTTTGCCGTGGTAGCCGGCGTTCCCGGCGGACACGACCTATTTGACCTGGTGTTTGTGATTGCCGTGTCGAGCATCGTGGTGCAGGGCTCGCTGCTGCCGGCGGTGGCGAAAAAGCTCGACATGATCGATGCGGCAGGCGACGTACGCCGCACCTTTAACGACTACCGCGACGAGGACGGCATGTCGTTTGTCAAACTCAAGGTGGGCGCGGGCCATCCGTTTGCCGGACGCTCGCTCGCCGATATTGGCAGCGCAACGAACATGCTGGTGGTCTTGGTGCTGCGCGACGGTGCGCACCCGGTGCTGCCCAACGGCGATACCGTCATCGAGGAAGGTGACCTGCTGGTGATGGCCGCGCCGACGTTTGAAGAGCGTGCCGAGGTTACGCTGCGCGAGGTCACCGTGACCCCCCACGGTCGCCTGGCCGGCCAGCGCTTGCGCGATGTGCCGCAAGGCAAGCATCCGTTTATTGTGGTGATGCTCAAGCGCGAAGGCCAGACGATCATCCCCGACGGCAACACCCTAATATACGCCGGCGACGAAGCCGTCATTGCCACACTGGCGTCGTAGCCATCCCCACCCATAAGTTGCGGTGAAATAGGGATTGAATAGGCCTCTGAACAGCCATTTCAGTCCCTATTTCACCGCAACTTATTGAGGGGATGGATTGAAAAACATTTGAATTGACACCGAAATGAAAAAAGCCGGGGAAAACGTCCCCGGCACTTGGAAGCCCTCTCTTTCGAGATGACCGATTTCTTTATATCACGAACACTAGTTAGATGCCATTCATTGAGGGCTTTATCAGGCGCGCCATCCCATCCACATGGCGCCATTTGAAAGCCGTCCGATCTCATGCTATAAAGAAATCGGTACCCTCGAATAAAGGAACCTCCAAGAGCCGGGGGATGTCCCCCCCCCCGGCATTTTTTATGCGAGTCAAGACTAAATACTTCTCGGGAAAACGCCGGCCCATTGCGTCAGCAATTTACGAGCCGCTCTACCCACCTCTGGACGGCTAAGGACTTTTCGCAGGTAGTTTGACGAACATATGTTTGCTTATTATAATATTACTTGAAAGCACCCCTTATCTCATGGTATAAAGAATACGGTTCCCTCCAAAAGAGGGGCCTCCAAGAGCCGGGGTCTTACCCCCGGCATTTTTTTGCAAAAATGGAGGCCCATCATGAGCGAACTCTCCGTCTTTGTTGACGAATCTGGCGACCTCGGAGGCGTCTCCAACTACTACCTCGTCACCCTCGTTTTTCACGATCAAAACGATGCAATCGTTGAACGCATTGACCGCTACGAGCGCGCCCTGTCGCAGTCCTCGCTTCCCAATACGCCTTTTCATGCAGGACCCCTACTGAATGGAAACGGCGACTACAAAGATCTTCCCAAGGAGCAGCGAAGGCACATGTTGAGCGCATTTCGCGCGTTCATTCAGCATCTCCCCATACGCTATCTCTGTCTGCAATACCGAATGAGCGAATTCGCCGGCAATCAAAACGGTCTCGCGGAGAGAATGAGGCGAGACCTCACAGTTGAACTTTTCGACCATCTGGAATTCTTCCAGCGATACGACACCGTTAAGATTTACTACGACAACGGCCAACCGATTGTAACGGAGGTCATTCATTCTGCGCTTGAGTACGTTCTAGCAAGGGATGTCATCGTATACCGAGAAGCCACACCACGAGCCTACCGGCTATTCCAAGTTGCTGACTACATCTGTACGATCGAGCTAACGGCTATCAAGTTTGACAGCAAGGAAGATACAAAGACTGATCGGCTATTTTTTGGAACCCGAAGGACGTTCAAAAAGGGATTTCTCTTATATCTCAGGAAGAAAAGGATGAACTGACCCGGGGTCACCAGTCGTCAGACGCTCCGCAGTCGTCATCGACGGCAAAGTTGCGGAGGTCGAGGCCTTCGCGTTCGGCTCGGGCTAGGAGCTCTTGGGGCGACTCGTCCTCGATATCCACTACGTCGAGCATGGCGGCCGGAAAGCCCACGCCCGCCGCACTCCCCGCGCGATCGAGCAGGCTCTCGCGCAGCTGGTCGACGTCAACTTCGATCTTCATGGTGAAACCTCCCGCCAAACCAGGCCCTTACTCGTCAGCGCCGAGCGCATCCACGGCAGCGACAAAAGCCTCAACCTGCTTGTCGTCCATCTGCGTGGCCAAACGCCCCACGGGCTCATCGTAGGCGAACTGCACCTTATCGATAAAGCAGTCCCAAGCAGGCTCGTCCACACGAACGGCGGCCTCGCAATACTGGCTGAGCTTTTTGAGTCCATACCAAAACGCATTCACATGACGCGCGGGATCCTCATCCAGCACGCCATCGTAACGGCTTCCATTGAACTCGCACATGCGTGCCACGGCAACCTCGAGCGAATCGCCGCCCTCGGCAGAAGCCTCATCCACAAGCTCGGGAATCGGAACCTCACGGCGAACATCATGCCTTGTAGTGCCATCGTACTCGCCCACCAGCACGTCTTCGTCAAGCCGTGAATCGTAGTCTAAATAGCTCGAGCCCCGGCAAATCCCATGCGGTGAGCCAGAGCCAAACGCACAGAACAACCCGCCGTCGGCAACAACGCGACGGTAGGTCTCAAACGACTTCTTAACCTGAACGAGCAGCTCGGAAAGCAAACCGGCATCGCACGCCGTCTCGCACGCAACGCACGCAGGCTTCGGCAGCCCCGAAGGCTCCACCGTGCTCCCCGCAACGCGGGCGGCGCGCTCGGCCCGATACGCCTGCGCCGCCAAACGCGCTCGCTGCGCAGCGCCGCGCACGTTGGTAAGCTCACGCTCCAACGCCACGTCACCAGCTACATCGCCAGCCAAATCGCCCGTAAACCCGTCAGTGTCCTGCGACCCTGTCGCACTCAGCTCGGACTCAAACGTCGCCGTGATCATGCCCGCAAGGTCCGTCGCATCGGCGGCACAACGCAACTGCTCCAGCTGCGTACACAGCAGGTCGGCATCCAGGGGCACGGCATCCACAACGCGCACGTCACTCAGGCGCGCCACATCCTGCAGCACCATAGTCCCCGCAGCATCGTACGCCGCGCGCACCTTGTCCGCCGTATTGGCACGCAGCTTTACCTCGATAAACGCAAGCGTCTGCTCCAGGCGCATCAGCAGCTCGGCCTTGTCCTCCATGCGCAAAAAGGCAGCATAGCGACGCTCCATCCGCAGCGGACCAACAATGCCCGCCTGTTTGCGAGCGCGTGCAAGCGCAGCGCCCTCAACACGGCGAACATACCCGTCAACAGCCCGCACGGCAGAGTCGCGCGCAGCGTGCTCGGCAGCTTCGACGCCTCTAAGCACACCCAGCAGCTCGCGGGAGCGCGCCTTGCGCACCAACTCCCCGCGATCGTACTGCTCAAGAGCCGTCTGGCGCTTGGCCACCGACTCAAAGCCAAACAGCTCGTCGAGCAACTCGTCAACAGAACGCTCGCCCGCCATGGCGAGGCCTCCCTACTCGAACACGCCAACATGCTCACGGGGCGCCCGAACACCGGACGCCCCGCTCGCCCGCACCCCTACAGATCCAGAGCCTTTTTCGCGGCGTCGACCGGGTCGCCATCCATGTAGAACACCGGGCTCAAGCCCGAGATAATCTCAGACGAAACGCTCTGTAGGCCCGCAATGGCGCTCAGCGGCAAAATCACGCGCTTGGCGCCGGCGTTTTTGGCCACGCGCATAATGTCCTCGAGCCCGCGGATCTCGTCCATAGAGCCCGACATGCGCAAGATTCCCGGAATCGCCAGTGCGGGCATCACCGGACGGTTGCACGCCGCGGAGCACAGGCCCACAAACTCGGCGAGCGAAACCTCTTCGGACAGGCCCTTGCTCTGAAGGTCGTTGTAGAACAGCAGGTAATCCTTGGAGCCAATGTGCATGCCCGGCGCCACGCGGTTCGCCAGGTTCACAAAGTTGTCGAACGCGGCCTCCAGCGTATCGCGTACCGGCTTGTTAAAGGCCACGCCCTCGTGCTTAAACTTGCACTCGCCGGCGACGGCCTTGTTCTCCAGCTTGTACACGGCAACCTCGCCGCCCTGCGACCTGCCCACGCCAAACACGTGACCGGACAGCAGCGGCCCATCGGGAATCAGCGTGTCCTCGCTCTGCTCGGGCACGCGCACCACGTGCACGTCCTGCGGGTTGTCGGCATCCATATAGCCCAGGTTGACGTCGATAAACTCGACGCCCGCCATAATCTTGAGCTGCTCCTTTACGCGGCGACGGCCCTCGATGGCGTAATCCAACAGCCAGCGCACGTCGTCCTTGTCCATAGCCTCGTCGGGGAACAGCAGCTTGGCCAGGCCGCTAAAGGTCTTGCGTACGGCGATCTCGTCACGCTTGTTAAAGTCGCTGTTAAAGCGGAAATAACGGTCGATATGGTGCGTAAAGTCCTTGCGGCGCATCTCTTTGCAAAACTCCGACAGGCAGTCGGTGATCAGGCCATAATGCCCGGTCAGCAGGCTCGAGCGCATCTTGGGAATCTCCCAACCCGGCAGGTAATAGTGGATACGGTCAAAGAAGGCCGAATCGTTGTTAAACTCCGGCGGGAACGGATCAAACAGGTGCGTGGTCTTAAGGACGTTTTGCACGGTGTCGTTGATGTTGCCCTCAAAGACCATGGAGGCATCAGCGTTAATCTGGTCGCGACCGCGCGCGTAGCTGCCACTCGCCATGTAGTCCTTCATAATCTGCACAGCGTTGGTGTCCTTAAAGCGCATGCCGGCGACCTCGTCAAACGTCACGCAGTCCCAGTGGCCCACCAAGCCCACGCGATCGGCGCGCATGGAATTCATGCGGCCGAACAGGTTGGCCGTGGTGGTCTGGCCGCCCGAAAGCAAGATGGCGTAGGGCGAGACCTCTTTGTAGATGTGGCTCTTGCCGGTGCCGCGGGGACCCAGCTCACACAGGTTGTAGTTGCGCTCGATGAGCGGCACCATGCGCTCGATAAAGTGCAGGCGCTCTTTCTCGGAAAGCTCGCTGGGCTCATAACCAGCGGAGCGCAGCAGCATATTGAGCCACTCGTCGCGCGTAAAGTACTGGCGCTCGTCGACCATGGCATCCAGGTCCAAGTTGGGCATCTGAATGGGCGTGAGCGACGCCACGCTAAACGGAGAGTCCTCGGGCCCGCGCTTTTTGCGCTTGGCCTTGGAGCGGCGAGGCGCATCGTCGCCAAAGACCTCCATGCCAAACTCGTCTTCTTCATCCACGGGATGGCGATACTCGATGCTCATAATGCACCAAATACCACCCTGCAGAATCTTGGAATAGTCGCGCACGTACTCGGCCGGCATCACAAACGGCTCGATGGTCAGGTTGGCAAACGACGCCACGTAGATATCTTTGTACTCGTCGAGCTTGGCCGTCACCTTGTCGATGATGGTAAAACGACCCAGCTCGCGGATCTTGGACTTAATGCGCTCGGACTCGTCGGGACGCACGTAGTTATCGGTGAGGATCCTGCGAATGCGCCCCAGGCCCTCCGCCACGGCATCCTCGTCGTCGGTTGAGCAGTACATGCCCAGCAGGTACTCCAGCACAAAGGTGGGCACGTTGGCGCCGCGCTTCATAAGGGCCGTCAGGTCCTTACGCACGATCTTGCCAGCAAAGTGCTCGAGCAGCTTGCCGTCCAACCCATCCATGTCGTAGCCGTCGTCCTCGGGGGCCTCGGCCGCAGTCTGGTCATAGCCATCGGTCGAGGACTCGTCCTCGGCGGGCGCGGCGGCCTCCACCAGCTCCGGGGCAGGCGCGGCAGCCACGGCCTCCGCAGCAGTCGCCGGCTCCGGGGCGGGCAAAGCCTCCTCCGCAGGCGTCGCAGCCTCCACCGGCTCATCTACATCAATCGAGGGAACTTCCCACAGATCGTCGTCATGGCTATCAAACATAGGGCACACTCCTAAAAACCAAAATCAGCAACAGGGGCAAACGAAACAGCGATGGTATACGTCTCGCGCCAAACGATCTTGCCCGTTTCGCGCTCGCGGCAGACCAGATAGTACGGACCCTTGGCCGAGAATCCATCCGCTGCACGCAGCGCAAACTTGGCATGCACCACGCGCTCCTGCGAGTTAGCAGAAGTCTTGTTGGCATGCGCCTTGACTGTATCGCTCACCTCGTTGCCGCTTGCGTCGGTAAACACCAGCTCATACTCGCACGGCAAGACCTTGCCTTGGGCGGGTTCTTCCTGGATCAAGTTGACCGAGAAGAGCGAGTTGGTCACTCGGCGTCCCTCGCTTAGCACGCGCAGCGTCGCCACGCGCGTATCGACAAAGTCCTTGGAACCCGAGCGCGCACGCCAAAATCCGATAACGGGCACGCAGAGCTCCTGCAGGCTCATGCCGCCGTGGACGTAGTTGTTAGTGCCGCCGGGACGCTTGAAGTGCACGTTCTCGCGCGGGGCAAATCCCTCAAAACCGGCACCTAAACGTCCCATGCCAACATTAACAAACACCCCGCATGCCTCTTCCGAAAGCTTGGCCACGGCCTCGTTGGGCACCACCAGATGACGCTTGCCGTGCATGACAGGAGCGTCAAGGAAGGGAAGGTCTGGCTTGCCGAGCATCTGGCACTCGTTGAGCTCACGACGCGTGTAGATGAAGCCGTGATCCGCCGTCATAACAACACGCGCGCCCGGGGCGTCGGTGCACACGCGGCGCGCCAATGCGGCAAGTTCCTCCACGGTGTCCGCACAGGCACCGAAGACGTCATCCTGCGTAGCGGCCTTCTCGCCCGTGGCATCGATCTTGTTGTGGTAGAGATAAACGAGCTTGGAGTCTTTGAGCAGCGCTTTGCGCTCGGTTCCTGACATGTTGAGGTATGCGCTCGAGCGTAAAGCGCAGGCCGTGGGCTCAACGTGGGTAAGTACGGCCTCGCGCTGCGGAGTCGTCGCAGTGGGCATGCCGTCAGCCAACACAAACGAGCCATCCTCTGCAAGCTCAAGCGCTTGGTGCGGCAGCAACGCGGGCATGCCCACCTCGGTAATGGAGGGAAAGACCGCCTGCATGCTAGAAACCTTGACGTTGCCGCCGCGCTCGCGCTCGAGAAGCGCCGCGACGTCACGGGCCACCTCATAGCGCAGCGCGTCGCTTACGATAACGACCGTCGTTTTGGCAGACCCCACAAAGGCGGGCAGCACATGCCAGTAGAATTCATCCTGCCGTGCAGGGCCATCGATGTAGCCGCAATCGGCCCACTCCCCTTGCGCAGCGGATGTCCAGCAGGCATTGGCATCGGCCAAGAACCAGTTACTGTAGAGATTCTCCGCCCAGTTCACCACGGCTCGGGCAGGCTCCTCGAGCACATCGCACTCGACAGAGCGCGCCCGCAAATACGCGGTGCACATATGACGATAGGCAGCATCCATGGAATACCAATCGGACGTATAGGCATCCCACACCTGCTGGGGTTGCGCCAGATGGAACCCGCCCGCATGTGCCTGCCTAAATGCGCACATATCGGCCACAGCGGCAAGCAAGCCAAAGTAGCTCTCGACACGGCGGTACCAGCTTAGGTCGCAGCGACGCGCCACAAAGGCGCGTGCGTCCTCAACACGGTCTGCACCCTGGGCAAACGAGCTGAACAACTGCGAGAGCACAGCCTCATTGACGCACGGGAACACATCAAGCGAGGCCAGCGCATCGATCGGCAGAGCCTCAAACCGCACAAAGAGCCCGCGGGCATCCTCCACCAAACGACAAATCTCAAATAGGTCCTCGCTCGACGCCTGGGCATCGGCGGCCTGGTCCCAAGTGCGCACTGCCTCAAGGCAATAGGGGCCGTAGGCGGGAGCCACATAGCTTTCGAGTCCCTTGAGCGCTCCCTCAGGAAGCGCGGTAGACGCCGCTGTAAGGAGCACATGGGATGAAAGCATAAGCAATGAGTCGCGCTCATACAGCGGTCCCTCAAACCCATAGCAGCGAAGCATAAAGGCAGAGAGTACATCGCGCACGCAGTACTTGTCCATCAACTCGGCCAGCGCCTCGGGACCCTCGTGCAGCAGCATGGTCATACAGCCACGCAGCACAAACGCGGGACGCGCGTCACCAAGCTCTTTACCGCCAAAAATCACCGTAAGGATGCCGAGTTCGATATCGGATGCGCCCGAGGCATGCGGAACACACGCGGCAAACTTAGCGCAGCGGGTCTTGGCATCAAAGAACGTCTTGTGCTCGCGCAGGCTCTCGCGCACGGCGTCGATATTCTCGATGCCCAGCTGATCGGCCAAAAGCGAAAGATAGTCAGCCTGGAACTGATCGGCATACAGCTCAACATCGGCAAGCCAATCACCCTCAAGCCTGCCGCGCGGGCAACGGCGATACAGCAAGATATCGCTCGCAAGGTCATCGCGGTTGATGAGCTTCTTGACGGCAAACATACGGCCCTCGCAGGCCTCAACAAAGCGCACCGGGCGCTCAAAGTCACCGTGAGCAGGCATTACGCCGGCATCGGCCCCCACGCCGTCGAAACCCTCGGCAGCCAATCGCTCAAACTCAGGAGCAAACTCGCCGTCCGCATCGTGCCAAACCACAACACGGCGCGGCGCGCATGAGGACAACGGCTGCAAAAATCGCAGCTTGAGCTGTTCTTCTACATCGATCTTGGGCATGAATATCCTTACCGTATCTGCAGTTACTTAATCTTTGCCAGCACATCCTGAAACTTGGCGTAGTTGACCTTGACGCCGTCATCCAGGTCGACCTTAATCATCTGGTCTGCCAAGTGGTGCAGTTTCTCCTCGTAGGCAATGGTCTCTTTGAGCTGGTCGTTGAGCTTTTTGATGCGCTTATCCAAGCGCACGCGCTCGCCGCGCTCGGCACTGACAAGGGCATCGTTGGCATACCCGATCTGGGCACGGTAGCGCTCCTGCTGCTCATGCACATAGTCGGTGCGGATGCGAGCCAACAGGTCAGGCTGGTAGCGATGCATGTAAACAAGGCACTTGAAGCCGTTCTTCTTGCCGCTGTCGAACAGCCAGTAGATGGGGCGCTTCTTATAGGTCTGGCAGTGGTCCTTAAAGAAGTCCTTCAAAAAGTAGGTGCGGATTACCTCGCGCGAGGTACCCTTGCCGCCGAGCGCCTCGGCAATAAAGGCCAGGTTCTGCTCAAGCGTCTCCTCGCCATACACAGTGCGCACAAAATCGATAAAGAAGCGCACGATGTCGTCGTCAAAGTACTCATCGTCGGTAATGGGCAGCACGTTATCGCTATCGGGCATAAAGGTCACGTGATCGGGATTGGGCATCTTTGCCAGATAGTCGTCGACCGTGGCGCCCTGATCGGCCAGGACCAGCCCATCCACATCCAGCGAATAGCGGCCAAACATGCAGCCCACGGCATAACTTATGAGCGAGGTGATCTCGTCACGCTTGGTGCGCACGTATTTGTTGCCCTTATAGCTCTCAGGAATCTCGTCGGCGGTGTCGAAGATGCGCGCCACCGAAACGTACTTATCCTCGACCTCGATGGGCACTTCGCCCTCCATGTTGTAGATCTTGGCAAAGATTCGGTTGAGCTCTTCCTCGTTAGCGCGAAGCTGCTCGAACCGCTCGTTGACTTCGGCCTTGCGGGCCTCGTATTTTTCTTGAAGTAAAGTGGCCATGGTAGGCCATCCTTTCGTTGCTGTTGGAAACCACTGCGAAGAAACGGATTGCAGTATCCAAAAAACCGCTAAAACGCTCTCCCCGCTGTACAGGAAGCATGAGGAACTAAGACGATGCAATTTCGCACCTATTCTAACTACTGGCTTTTATCTCTATATCTCTTGTCCCTTAGCGAGAGCAGATTCACCCATGCATCAAGCGTATCCTCTTTCAGCAGCATTCTTGCCGTGACGTTTCCTTTACCGTTTGCGTCCTGTAAAGCCCACCACACTGATCCATCGGGCTTAACAACTCGCAAATATTGACCATGAGCGAGAGCATTCCTCAGATGTCTAAAAACGGCGTCAAGTCTTCTAAATGAACTTTTATTCTGTTTTCTCCTGCCGGTTTTGGTCTTCGCGCCCGGCTTGAATTCTGATAGCCCAGCAATCCTTTTATTAAGACAAGCCGCTGTTGATAAGCAAATGAGGGCAAACTCGTAATCTCGTTTAATAAAATCAGATGAATCGTTACCTGCTTCGTGGGCCGCTTTTGCAAGGTCATTAGGGGTATATGCCCATCTTGTTTTAACGGCACTGTCGAAACACATCTGTTCAAGAAACGAATTTGCCTGAACAGTAGCATAAATATTCAAATCAGTAATAAACCCATTGGTCTGCCTTGTGGCATCAATAGCTTCAGATTCGGATACAAATCTTTGCAAATATATGCGTAGTTTTTTCTTAGAGACATCGTCCTTATACGATTCATGAACCTGTTTTATCCACGACACATCATTCTTAAGAGGTGGATGTGCGCATTTATTATTGTTAGCCTTTTTCTTCTGCGACATGTGGACTCCTAAACGAGAGGATGACGTTTGAAATCCCAGGAGGTTTCAAACGAGTCCCAGTCGGCCTTGGAAGCATCAAGCGAACGCTGAGATAAATCCGAAATGTGTTGTTTATCTGCCGCCACAGGCGCAAGATATGGAACCCTGGCGACATCACCAACTTGGCAGTGCATCGTTGAATTGAATAGCTGCAAGACAAACGAGAAAAGGGATGAATTGGAATACGCAAGAAGCTCTAGCTGATTATCCGGACTAGGGAAATAGCAATGCCCAGAAATATCATAAAAGGTATCTTGCGGAGCGAACCTGAAGCTATTCACACCCGAGGTTAAATCCGTCCATGTATTTTTTCTTTTCTCGAGAAGTGATTCACTCAAAACTCGAGCATGAGGCTGTTGCAGAATCCAGGTGGGATCATTTTTATACAGAAGAAGCCATTCAAGATTTCCGTACCATTTACGATAGTCACCGCCCTTAAGATACTTAATCCACTTCTTATCGCTCCTGGAAGGACGATAATCCGATTCGTGCCACAAACGTAAATACTTCTCATTTTTTGACGTCTGCATTCCAACTTTGGGATGAGCAACTGAATTAAAGCTGCAGCCATTTTTAAATGCCGCCAACAATCCGCTCCCAAGCCAGTAGGCTATGGGGGTGCCGGGGATCTGCTTGAAGGTCTCGGCGTTGCGGCGGTAGAACCAGCCGCAGTCGGGGTTTTGGATCGCCTCGAGCAACTTGAGACGCTTCGCCTCGCTGCCGTTGATGTCGACGAGGCGCACGTAAGCGCCCTCGTATGCCGCGCGGCCGTTGTAGATGACATCGGCGGTTACGTTGACGACCTCGCCGCCGATGGCGTCAAATGCGCGGGGGCCGAGATGAGCCATCGAGACAATCGTCTTGCCCTCGATGATCGAAGAGCGCATCTTCTCAAAGCTGCCCAGGAACATCCAACTCTGCATGGTAACCATTGCGGCGTAGCCCTTATCCTCGACAAGGTTAAAACCGCGCTCGATAAAGCACGTGCAGAGGTCGCTCTTCACGTCGGGGTAGTTCTTCTTGATCCACTTGCTCATGAATGGATTAAAGCTGCTGCTGCCCATATACGGAGGATTCGCAACGGTGCAGGTAAAACGACGGGACAGCTTCTCGCAGATGGCGGCAGCGCTTTCGAGCTTAGTTTTGGCCGTAGCGGCAAAAAGGTCATCGGAACAACTCGCGGCGGCAGCCTTGAGCTCGTCGATCTCGTCCTCTGAGGGATTGAGCAGCGAACCGATCTCGCCCAAATGACTCAGCTCCTCGGCGAGCTTCTTGTTACCCGGCAGCTCGTCCTCCCCTAGCGGGATGCTCGAGAGCACGGCAACGTCGGCGCGAACGCCACGCCTAAAGAAGCGACGATCGTGCTCGCGGGCGCACATGGCAAGCGCCAGCTCCGCGATCTGAGCCGCACGGGGGTCGATCTCCATGCCAGCGAGGTTTTTGGTCAGGATGAGCTCCGGGATCTCGCGCTCGCGGTAGCCGAGCTCCTCGTACACGGCAAAGAGCAGCTCAAACGCATAGACCAGGATATGGCCCGAGCCACATGCGGGGTCGCAGATGGTTATCTCCTCGGGGCTCGAAATGCGGATGAAGTCCTCGTGCTCAGTATCAGGCTCGATGTAATACTCCATACGCTCGCGCAGCGAACTCCCCGGGTTGTTGAGCATCCACAGACGGCCGAGCGAGTTCTGGACCATATAGCGCACGATCCACTCGGGGGTGAAGAGCTGCGTGGCGGGCGCGATGTCCGCCGCCGCTGCTTTGCGTTTTGCCTTGAAGAACTCGTCTTTGACGTCAGCGTTGTAGTACTGATACATCCAGCCCAGAACGGTCACGCCCTTGCGCCAGTCCTCGTCAGCGAGAATGGTGTTGAGTTTGCCCACCACGCCGTCGGACATCATGAGGCCCTGGGGCAACAGCAGCTCCATGGCACCGCCCACGCGTTCAAAGACGCCCGGCAGGCAATCGGCAAGCTCCTCGCACTGAGCCATAAACAGGTAGCGCCACAGCGGTTCATCCAAGCCCGCCATCTTGAGCTCGGCTATGCGATCGGTATCGGCCGTCGCTATCTCCACGTCCAGTGCGTTCTCCACGGCCTCGCTGCCATGGCTGCCGTCCGCACGACTCAGCATGCGCATACGGCTGGGGAGCCATCCGCGTGCATCCATAAAACGAATGGCCACGATGCGGTTGAACCAGGTGTAGGCCGCTCGGTCGCGCAGCGCCTCGTGACCCACCTCTGTCTGTATGCGCAGCAGCTCGTCACGCTGCTCAACCTCAGCAGGACTTAGGGGCAGGCCGTTGACGGTCTCGGACCCAACGGGCGAAGGTGCAGGTTCGGTGATGCCGTAGCGCACCATCTGTGCCTCCACGCCTTTGATGAGCTCTGTACGGGCCCAGGTGCAGAAGCTCTTAAGGGCAGAATCGTTCATGGTTGATGAGCCTTTCTAAACGCCATAAACCACCGGTGCTCGCTTTGGCACCGGTGGCTCCGCGAGTTAGTTGATACGAATCTCGTCGTTTGCAGCGAGCTCCTGCATAAGGCGAGAGCGCAAGTCGTCCACGTAGCGCTCCACGTCCTCTGCGGACAAGAGGCGACTCGGCTTGGCCAAATCGGCGCGGCGCACGGTCTTGATCTTGCGCTGGGGCTTAGACGCGGGCACGGGCGCAGACGATGCGGCGCCCTTGTTGGAAATCTTCTTGACCACCTCACCCGTACTCGTGACCTCGGTGGTGCGGCGCTCGTTGTCCATTCACATGCGGGCCTCATCCACGGCGTCGTATATCTTGTTGGTTGCAGCAACGATCCAGTTTTCCCAGTTTGCCGCGAGGGCGTTAAGCTCGTTGAGGCTCTGGACGCCATGGGCGCGGTTCTTGAACGACTCATACCTGGTGTTGGCGTCCGCGATGGCATCCTTGGCCTGCTTGACAAAACCTTCTTGGCTCTCGGCCTGCTTCCGCAAATCCTGCAGGTCGTTTTCGATACGACACAAGAACTCGTTGCGGCGAATGCCCAGGTGCTTTTTGATGTCTTCCTTGACGGGTGCCATCAACGGCTGAAGGTCTTTAATGCGGCCGTAGGGCTTTGGGTCTTTGAGGATCTCGCGTACCTTTGCCACGTTCTCCACCGCGTTGGGAATGTCATCGGAGGCATACTCGATGCCCTCGGTGCGGCTCAAGAAATCCTTGGCGTGGTCAAACGCTGTTCGTTGGTTGGACTCGAAGAACTCAACCACCTTGTCAAAGTCTTCCTTGGCATCGAGCAGGCGGTCCTCGTGCTTGGTGAACGTGGTCAAGAACGCCTCGGAATCGCTCTGGTCCTTAAGAACGTCGACCACCTCCGAGCGCATCTTCTCGCACTCGTCCTCACCGGGATACGGGTAGGCCGGCTTGATACCCGTGTAGTAGTCGCGTGCCATGGCGACGCACACCTCACGCAAGCCCTCAAGGCGCTCCTTGAGCTCGGCCACGAGCTTATCCTCGTTGGAGGGCACGGTCTTGAGATCAAACAGGTCACGCATAAGCTCGCCCGTGGCGCGCAGCAACCGGTCGCTCATGCGCACGCGCAAACGCACCTGGGCCTTATCGGCATCCTTACGCAGGAGCGACACCATGCGGCTGTCGTTAGCTTGAACCGTCTGACCGCCAAACAGCACCTGCGCGCGCTGCTCCACTACAAGCTGAGCCACCACATTTGCGATGTCAACCTCGCGCCAGCCATAGGGCTTTTGCTGGTACCTGCGCTGGATATCGCCCATAGCGGTATCCAGGTGGCGCTGGTGCTGAACTTTGAGGTAGTCCTCGACCTCCTTGAGCGCACGCGTGTTGCCCGCGTCCATGCCAGCGAGCCCCGCTTGAACGTTGCCCGCCAGAGTGGAGCGGATATCGGAATCGCTCGTGACCGGCGCGCCGATATAGTCGGCCTTTTCAAAGACCACATCGCACAGCTGCGCCAGCACCTGCTCAAAGACCTGGGCGGGTTTGGCCGCGCGAACCTCAATTATGCGGCCGTTGACCGCGCAACGTGCATGGAGTACGGCCTCGCTCAAAAGGACATCGGCCTCTTTCTCGTTATAGGCTGCCTCGCGCATCTTGGACTCGACGATCTGGCGCGTACTCGGCTGAAGCTCCTGGAGATTTCGCGTCTTGGCGTACTTGCGGATCTTGGCGGCGTTGACGAGCGTCTCCCAATAATCCGCCTCGTCGCTCAAAGCCACGATGGCTTTGCCCGAAGAAGCCAAGGCCAACTCGGTATCGTCCGCACGGCCCAGGTCGCTCGCCATAGTCGCCACGCAAAGGTCCATGCCGCCCATGCTGGCACCGTGGATTGAGCCGTCCACATAGCGGTCAAACGGAAAGACGTTGGCCCCGCGGTTGAGTTTACGCGCGGTGTAGATGCTGTCGAACAGGCGCTTTTTGATAGACTCGATCACCTGCGCGTTATCGACCGGAGTGCGTGCGATCTCCTGCGCTATCTCCTGCTCCTCGTCGGTGAGGAAGCTATAGGCATCGCCTTGGCGTGCCACGTAGTTCTCGCGCTCCAGGCGGGCAAGGGACTCCTTGACGCGGTCCTTGAGGGCGCGCATGTCCACGTCTAGGCCGTCGATCATGAAGATGGAGATGTTCTCGACCGTGGCCTTGACGTAGCCGATGTAACGAATCAGGTACAGGAGCTTGAGCACCTGAACGTCGTAGGGTTCAAGGCCCTTTGCGTCCTCGGCCGCACGGACCGCGCGGTCGACCACCTGGTTGATGCCGTGCTCAAGGTCTTTGGAGATAGTGTCGAAGAAGCGCCAGAACGGCACGAGTGCACCGGTCTGGTCATACTGGATGGCCTGAGCGCTCTCCTGGAACGCGCTCAGCATGGAGCGCTCGCCCGTTGACATGTGCTTGGCCTTGACACCGTGCTTGCGCACCTCGGTCATCACGTCGGGCAGGAGCTTAAACTGGTAGCCCACAAACGGGTAGCTGGCCACAAAATCCTTGGAGTTGGCGTAGCCGGCAAGGTCGGAGCGCGAGCCACCCTCAAAGGTAAAGCTGTTTTTAAGCACGGCGGCGTCTCGCTCGTAGACCTGTGCAAGCATATCGGCCGCTGGCGCGGTCTTCTCGAGCACACGGCGCTGGATGACCTCGTCCACGCTGGAGCTGGAGAGCGAAAGGCGGGTATTGAAGCGGCCCTGGATCTTTGAAAAGTCGTTGCCCACGGGCAGGCTCAGGTTGTCGATGGCCTCCTGGCTCGTGACCATCACCCACACGCGGCCACCGCAGGCGGCACCCAGCTCCTCGACGATGGTCTGAAGGCTCAGCATAAGGCTTGGGTCCTTGTCGTTTGTAATAAACTGACCCACCTCGTCGACCATAAAGAGCAAACGGAAGTTGCCGCCGTGGGCCGCTGCCTGAGCGTCTACGTAGTCCTTGACCTTTTTGGCAAAGACATCGGGGGCAAAAACCTCGTCCTCAGAACCCTCGAGCCAGTTCCATGCGGCCTTTTCGCTCATGCCGAGCACGCTCTGCAGCACCTCGACCACGTCGTCCTCAAAGTAGCTGTAGGTGTCGCGGGTCTGGAGCCAGGACTCGCCGTTCACGCGCTCAAAGGCCTCGCGGAACTCCTGGGTCTTGCCCAGGGAATCGATGTAGTCCTCGAGCTTTGCAAGCTTGAGGTCCTCGCCGTAGAAGCCGCGCGCCTCGTAGAACATGCGCTCAAAGCCGCGAAGCAGCGCCGTGGGAGCCGTATCGCCCTGCTTCCACTGGCCCGCCTTGCTATCGATGTTAAAGAGGATGGCCTGCGTGGGCACCGAGCACGCGCGCTCCATGGCAGCCGCGACCATGGGGTCGACGATTTTGCCGTCAAAGTAGCGGATGGCGCTCTTGCCGCCGATCTGGCGATTCTCGAGCAGGTAGCTCAGCATCTTGAGGAAGTGCGATTTACCGGAACCGAAGAAACCACTGATCCACACGCCGATCTTGTCGGTGCGCGCATCGATGGCATCGCCGTAGGCCTTGAAGAACGTGGCAAAGTGCCTCTGCAACTCGCGCGTCACCACGTACTCGTCAAGCTCCTGGCGGATGGACCCATCTTTTGAATCCTGGACCTTGACCACGCCGTTGATGGAGCGGTTGATGTCTTTTGCAAAGAGGTCGTGAATGATCGTGTTGTCCATGGGTGCTCCTTTGGGTTTGGGAACGTTATGGCAAAGGGTTGTTACCGGCGGCAGGGACTTGCCTGCGGGGAGCCGTGCTTACGAGATATCGATGGCGCGGTAGTAGTTGTCGGCCGGCAGACGGTTAAAGAGCTGGAAAGAAGAGCCGTTGAAACTGCCCGGATAGGCGGCGACCACAGGCACCTCATCAAAATCCGCAAGCATGCAGTGGAGAAGCGTGTGCATGCGAAAGAACGGGAAGACCTCGCCCGCGCCGGTGAGGAGAACGACGTCTCCAGGCGCGTGCGGCTCGGTCTGCTCAAGGATGTACGCGGCGACTTTCTCGGGCGAGGCGAACTTGGCCACGTCCTCGAGCACGCGCTGGGTACCGCGGCGCTCCTCTTGGTGCGGGATAGCCTTGAGGACACGGCGCTTTTCGAGAATTGCCAACACGGCGTCGTAAAGGTTCACGACCTTGAGCGTGCACGGAAGCTTGTCGGCCTCGGCATCGCGTGAAAGGGTGTCAAATAATGCACGCGCCTCAAACTCCAGCGCGGGGTCATAGCAAAAGGTGTGGAAGCCGATCTCATTGCCTATGCCCTTGTTGGCCAAAAAGTCCTCGCTGCACAGGCACTCGCGCAGAAGCTGCGCACGGCGCTCAAATTCCTGACAGGCGCGCTCGGAGCGGACATGCGCCGCCACGACGCTCTTGCGGGAATGGATGCCGATATTGGTGGTGAGATCGGTCGCCGGGGTGATGACAGGGTCGACGGCGCTTTTGACGGGAGCCACGCTACATCACCGCCCTGCCGGTAAGGGCCGCGATAAGCGACTGCTCGCCCAGCTGAACCAAGGCTCGCTCGACATCGGAATCGAGGAAGAGTGGTGACAGGCGCTCGGACTCCGGGCCCTGGCCCTCGCCGATAAGGCCGGCATGGCGGAGCGTCTGGCGGAGCGAGCCCTTAATGCGCTTGACCGTGGCCTCAGTCCAGCGGGCCGCGTCCGGATACTCCGTGGTAAAGCGTGTCATAAAGGCGTTGAGGTCAACCGCCGTAAAGGCATAATCGAAGTTTTGTAGGCGCTCCCCTACCTCGACGAGCACGAGCTCGCGCACGATATCGTAGCGGCAGATCATGCTGTAGAAGATGGCCTGGTCCGTCTGCGTGGGAGTGCCGGATGCCATGAGCCTAGTTAGGGATGACGCAGCCTCGACGGCGGTTTTGGGGTCGATGCCGCGCGCGGCGCATACGGCGTCCGTGGGCACCATGGCGTCAAGGCGGCGAAGGCACACGGTTGCGCGGTTGGCGACCATGCGCTCCGTGGGATATTGAAAGAGGTTCTCGCTCTTTACGCGTACAATGACCTGCTCGTCGCTTGCGCCCTGCATACGAAGGGCAGCGACGATGCGCATCTCATGCGGGAGGAATTGCTCGCGGGTGAGCACCCCCCCCCCGAACGCTTTTTGTGGTTACATCCACAGTACACGCTCCAAGGGTGTCAAAGGCTGTCACAAGTGCGCCGCAACCCGGCAGGCAGGCGCGGCGCACATGACAATAATCATACCTGTTGGTAAAAAAGTTACCACGCCCAGAGTGTCAAATGTTGAGCAACAAATTTTAATCCGGTTAACGGTCATTTTCGCAGCTTAGAAACTTTAACGAGGTCGCCCCAAATCACACTTGCCAGATAAACGCGCGGCTGCCCCACCTGGGCAGACAAAGTGCCCGACAGCCCCCAGCCAAAACTTGAGGTGCCGTTCGTACGTTTTAGGCCCAATGGCTGGCAAATACAATCAGCATAGAGTTATTAGCCCTCCCCCATGTAACCATCCTGTAAATCATAGCGGCGCACTCGGGTTTTACCGTGATGCGGTCGCACCTGACGCTGCACTGTGCTAAAGTATCCCGAACGTTCAAACGACTACGAGGGGGAACTAGAAGATGGCACGTGTGCACAACTTCTCAGCTGGCCCGGCCGCACTGCCTACAAGCGTGCTCGCCGAGATCGCCGACGAGATGATGGACTACCGCGGTTGCGGCATGTCCGTGCTCGAGATGAGCCATCGATCTAGCATGTACCAGCAGATCATCGACGACGCCGAGGCAACCCTGCGTCGCCTGCTGAGCATCCCCGACAACTACCGCGTCCTGTTTTTGCAGGGCGGCGCCACGCTGCAGTTTGCGGGCATCCCCATGAACCTCATGCGCCGCGGCCGCGCCGGCTACGTCGTGACCGGCAACTTCGCCAACAAGGCGTACAAGGAGGCCGCCAAGTACGGCGAGGCCGTGCTGCTCGCGAGCTCCGAGGACACCAATTTCGACCGCATTCCCACCATGGCCGACATCAACGCGCGCATTGCCGCCGAGGCCGCGAGCGATGGGCTCGACTACGTCTACATCTGCCAGAACAACACCATCTTTGGCACCATGTACCACGAGCTGCCCGATTGCGGCGACGTGCCGCTGGTCGCCGATGTCTCGAGCTGCTTTCTGTCGCAACCGCTCGACGTCGAGCGCTACGGGCTCATTTACGCTGGCGCGCAGAAAAACGCCGGCGCCGCGGGCGTGACCGTGGTCATCGTGCGCGACGACCTCATCGCAGATGGCCCCGCTTTTGCGCAGACGCCGCAGTACATGGACCTTAAGACCCAGGCCGCCAAGGGCTCTATGCTCAACACGCCCAACACCTTTGGCATCTACGTGTGCGGCAAGGTGTTCCGGTGGGTCGAGGAGACCGGCGGACTTGCCGCCATGGCCGAGCGCAACTGGGCCAAGGCCAACCTGCTCTACAACCTGCTCGAGAACAGCGAGCTGTTCCACGGCACCACGCAGGAGGACAGCCGCTCCATCGCCAACGTCACCTTCCGCACCGGCGATGCCGACCTTGACGCCGCCTTTGTCGCAGGCGCGGCCGAGCATCAGATTCAAAACGTCAAGGGCCATCGCCTGGTGGGCGGCATGCGCGCCAGCGTCTACAACGCTGTGACCATGGAAGACGTGCAGGCACTGGCCTCGTACATGAAGGACTTCGAAGCGCAGCATAGTTTGAGTCCGCGATCTAACTAGCCCGCAACGCGCGGACCGACCAGCCACTTCAAACCACCTGTATAAACCAAACCTGCTAAGGAGTTTTTCCATGCGTAAGATTAAGACCATCGACGACATCACCAAGGACGGCAAAGTCGAGTTTGGCGAGGGCTACGAATTTGTGAGCACCGCCGAAGAGGCCGACGCCATCCTGATGCGCTCGACCGACCTGCACGGCTACGAGCTGCCCGAGGGCATCCGCGCCATCGCCCGCTGCGGCGCCGGCGTTAACAACATCCCCGTCGAGGAGTACGCCAAGAAGGGCGTCGTCGTCTTTAACTCCCCCGGCGCCAACAGCAACGCCGTTAAGGAGCTCGTCCTAGGCATGCTGGTGCTCTCGAGCCGCGGCGTGGTGCAATCGATGAACTGGGTGCGCGACAACGCCGACGACCCCGAGATTCAGGTCGATGCCGAAAAGGCCAAGAAGGCCTTTGTGGGCCGCGAGCTTAAAGGCAAGCGCATCGGCGTCATCGGTCTGGGCAACGTAGGCTCCAAGGTCGCCAACGCCTGCGTCGACCTGGGCATGGACGTTTACGGCTACGACCCGTTCATTTCCGTTGAGCACGCGTGGGTGCTGAGCCGCGAGGTGCAGCGCGTGGGCACGCTCGAGGATCTCTGCCGCGGCTGCGACTACCTCACCGTGCACGTGCCCAGCAAGGCCGACACCATCGGCATGATCAGCACCGAGCAGATCAACCTGCTGGCCCCGGACGCCGTGCTGATCAACTACGCACGCGAGACCATCATTGACGAGGACGCCGTCGACGCCGCCCTGCGCGAGGGCAAGCTCAGCTGGTTTAGCTGCGACTTTGCCACGCCCAAGACCGTCAAGATGCCCAACACGTTTATCACCACGCACTCGGGCGCCGGCACCGGCGAGGCCGAGGCCAACTGCGCCGATATGGCCATCAGCGAGCTCAAGGATTACCTGGAGAACGGTAACATCGCCCACAGCGTCAACTACCCCGCTTGCAGCATGGGCAAGGCGCGCGCTGCAAGCCGCATTGCCTGCCTGCATGCCAACGTGCCCAACATGATCGGCCAGATCACGGCCATCCTGGCCAAGGACAACGCCAACGTGCAGCGTATGACCAACGAGTCCGTTGGCGAGAACGCCTACACCATGTTCGACACCGACGAGCACCTGGACAGCAGCACCATCGAGGCGCTCAAGCAGATTCCGTCGATGTATCGCGTGCGCGTGATCAAATAGCGCCGGCTGATCTGACGGGCAGTTCCCCATGTGGCCTGCCCGTCACTGACATTGAATGCCCGCGGGGGCGCCTTTCGCACGAGAGGCGCCCCGTTTTTGTGAGCACTCCATTAAATGCACCGAGCCACTTTTTGGCATACAATCTGTATGTTGACCTAACTATCTGTGAGGTGCCTATGGTTGATACAGATTTTGCTTGGCGGCTTACGCAAGGACTCGTGCGGATCGACAGCTCAGACCCGGGTGCGTATGAGGACGAGATTGAGCGCTATATCAAAGCGTTGGTTGAGGAACGGTTGGCGCAGCTGAGCCATCCGGTGCTCCATGCCGTGCAGGTTGAGGAACTCGAGGTGCTGCCCGGGCGCCGCAACCTTATGGTCACCGTGCCGGGACTGAGCGACGAGCCACAACTCGTCTATATCTGCCATATGGATACCGTTACGCTGGGCGATGGCTGGGACGCGGACATTCCGCCGCTCGGGGCGGTTGTGCGCAACGATAAACTCTACGGCCGCGGTGCCTGCGATATGAAGGGTGGCCTGGCCTGCGCCATTGCCGCACTGGTCCATACGCTCGAGCGCGTGGCGGCAGAAGGCGAGCTGCCCCGACGCGGCTTTTCGCTCATCTGCTCAGTCGACGAGGAGGACTTTATGCGCGGCTCAGAGGCCGCGATCGATGCCGGCTGGGTCGGCTCGCGTGAATGGGTGCTGGACACCGAACCCACCGACGGACAGATCCAGGTGGCGCACAAGGGACGCACGTGGTTCGAGATTGAAATGGCTGGCGTAACGGCGCATGCGAGCCAGCCGTGGAAGGGCGCGGATGCCGTCGCCGCCATGGCCGAGGTCGTGTGTTCGCTCCGTCGCGCGCTTGCGGCGCTGCCCGCGCACGATGAGCTGGGGCCTTCGACCATTACGTTTGGGCAGATCGAGGGCGGCTATCGTCCCTATGTGGTGCCAGACCATGCCAAGGTCTGGGTCGACATGCGCCTGACCCCGCCGACCGACACCGCGGCCGTGGTCCGGATGGTGGAGCAGGCCATTGCCGCAGCGGAGGCCGCAGTTCCCGGTTGCCGCGGCACCTATACCGTGACGGGCGACCGCCCCGCCATCGAGCGTGACCCGAACTCTCCCCTTCTAGCAGCGCTCAAGCGTGCCGCCGATGACGTGACGAACGCGGACACGACCGTCGGCTTCTTTACCGGCTACACCGACACCGCCGTCATTGCCGGCAAGACAGGCAACCGCAATTGCATGAGCTACGGTCCCGGGTCGCTCGCGCTCGCGCACAAGCCCAACGAATATGTGCCCCATGCCGATATCGTTCGTTGTCAGCAGGTGCTCATCGCGCTCGCCGATAACGTGCTCTGGGACGCGAGCGGCCAAGTTGGGGCATAATAAGCCGCGAACAAACCGACTCGTGCGTTAGGACCGCCCATGAAAGCACTTCCGTTTCCCTGCATCCGCCCAGCTCAGGACCGCGTGCTCGAGGCGCTGCCTGCAATGGGCAGCATCCTGAGCGGCAACGATGCTCTGCGTGTATCCATTGCCGATGGTCTGATGCTCAAGGACCCGGGTGCGGCGTATTACGTGTACGAATGCTCGGGCGAGCCGGGACGCGTGACGGGTGTCGTGGCGATCTGCCCGACGAGTGTACTTGCGGGCGACAAGGGCGATGCCAGCGCCGACGTGGCCGCCGCCGCGCGCGCGATCGCCGAGCTTAAGGTGCAGCCGCGCCCCGTGTCGCTCTCCTACGAGGCGTCGCCCGTCATGGATATCATCCTGGGCGCCGCCAAAGAGGGCGCGTCGCTCTACGCCGTCACCGACCCCGCGGGCATTACGCACCGCGCGTGGGAGGTCAAGCGCGAGGACGCCGTCGGGGCCATCCGCGCCATGCTCGACCAAGCACCGGAGCCGACACTGGCCGACGACCCCGCCTACGCCGCCGCTCTGACCGGGGCGTCGCAGCTGCTGGCCGATGAAGCCCGTGTCGCCGGAACGTACACCGGCAAGGAGCCGTTCAACTTTACCGTTGCCGTGCTCTTCCCCGCCGCGCAGGTCAGCGGCGCCGCGCCGCAGGTTCCGACAGGTCTGCTCACGCACCAGGTCGCGCGGTTCTAGCAAGACCAGACCGCCCGGCACAAAAATCGGCAGCTCAACAAACAGGGGGCGGAGATGCAGCAGGTACATGTATCTCCGCCCCTTTTGCGTCGAGAAGTTATGCCAGCGACCCGTGCCGCCGCGCTCGCGTTATCCGCGCTGCGGACCTGCAGTAGCCACAAGCGGTTCAAGCCCCAGCTCGCGCGCGTAATCCTCCTGCGTAATAATCTCAATCAGCTCAAACGTACCGGCCTCGTCGTCAAACGCAAAGTGCAGCACCGAGCAGTTGCCCGGAACGCGATCGCGTTCATCGGCCGCCGCTCCCCTCACGTGATCCAAAAACTCCTTGATGGCCGAGCCATGGCTTACCGCGAGCACGCACGTATGGTCCGGACGCTGCATAAGCTTGGTCAACGTCGCCACCATGCGCTCGCGCACCTGCATCTGGCCCTCGCCGCCAAACTGGCGATAGAAGTCGCGCCACGGGCGCTCGGGCATAAGCATCACGCGCTCGGCCTCAAAGTCGCCAAAGAACCACTCACGCAGGCCGTCCAGGCGCTCGTACGCCAAGCCCGGCCACAAGTTGGCGATAGTCTGCTCGGTGCGATGAAGCGTGGAGGTGTAGGCATGATCGGGCTCAATGCCGCGCGCACGTAAAAACATGCCGGCGCGCGCCGCCTGGTCGCAACCCAACTGCGTAAGCGGCGAGTCACTCCACCCCTGAATGATACGCTTGAGGTTGAATATCGTCTGTCCATGACGGACCAGATACAGATCTTTATTCATAGGGGTCCTTTCGTTCGTTACCAACCCAAGAGCGAAAACGCCCCGTCGCAATAGCCAAAATGAAGCACGGCACCGTTGTCGGGTAGCTCTCCCCCGCCAGTCACATACTCAAGAAACTCCTGGCAGGCTGAGCCGTGGGAAACCGCCAGCACGCAGTCGTGCTGCGGCCTGGCCATGATGCGGGACAGCGCCGCGACCATGCGCGACTGAAGTTGCACTTCCGACTCGCCGCCAAAGGCCACCGGATAATCACCCCAGGGCTGCGGCGGCATCTCGCGATTTGATGTGCCCTCCAGCGAGCCAAAATGCCACTCACGCAGGTCATCGACCAGCTCAATGGAACGGCCCTCGCCAACGATAAGCTCGGCCGTATGCCGCGCCCGGCCCAACGGCGAGGAATACACATGATCAAAGGCTACGCCACGCGCCGCAAACGCCGTACGCGCCGTCAGCGCCTGCTCGCGCCCGCGCGTCGTAAGCGGCGAATCGTGCCAGCCCTGCAAAATGCTCTGCACATTGAGCTCAGTCTGCCCATGCCGCACCAAATACAGATCTGCCACACACCCTCCCCTCGTACCACCACAAAGGGGACAGGAGCCTTTGTGGTGATTTTGCCGCCGGATTGCACCGCGGCGACGCTCAACTACACCAGCACGTCGGCGAGCGAACGCTTGGGTACGTGGTGCACCCGCGCCTCGTCGCGCCAATAATTGATGGAGCCGTCGGGGTTGGAATCGATCGCATCGATCACCTGTGTCTCGGCCGGAACGCCAAACGCCATGATCAGCTTGAGCTCATACTTGTCGTTATCGAGCCCCATGGCATCGATCGCGTGGGGCGTAAAGGCCTTGAACATGCAGGCAGCCACCTCGGGCGTGGCGCTGCGGGCGGCGAGCATCATCGTCTGCGCGGCAATGCCCGTGTCGACCTCGGTAATGGGAGCGGCGGGCTTGCCCGGAACGGCGCGCTCGGCAAGAATCGCGATGTAGCCGGTCGGGCGCTCGCCCTCATCGGGACCCGACCAATCCTTGAGCGCACCGGCCCATGCAAGCTCGTCAAACACGCGAGCGCAGTCCTCGGAACCGCTCACCACATGAAAACGAAGACGCTGAGCATTGGCACCACACGGAGCCAGGTGCGCCAGTTCCGCCAGCTCGAGCAAAAACTCGCGCGGCACGCGCATGGACTCGTCAAATCGGCGGCACGTGCGGGCGCGGCGGACCAGCGCGTCAAACGTGTCCAGGCCGAGCTTTTCGCAACCTTGCTTTGCCATCGACTCCGCGCTCGACGGCGCCGCGGGAACTGTTTCGTTCATAGGGACCCCCAATTTCGGGCAATTGTTCTTAGGAAAATCTAACCTAAAACGTAGGCAATAGCGAACAGGGCTGCAATGTTCTACACCTGTTGAATAGAAAATCGCGACGTGGGGAACAACGGAAACAATTCGGGGCCTTTGGGTTACGTTTCGCCCTCCCGACCCATACGCCAGCGCCTTTAGGCGATACTGGTTGTAACGATCAAGGCTTACGCCGCACGGAAAGGAGACATTATGGGCATCTTTAAGAACGATGACCAAAAATCGAGCCAGTTTGGATTTGACGAGAAAAGCATGGCGGGCAAAGCCGTCAAGGCCGTACGCTGGATCTACGCCATCACGGGCGTCTTAGCGCTCATTGCTGGTATCGCACTGCTTTTTGCACCCGCCAAGTCCCTCGTCTTTTTAACGACTGTCCTGGGTTTTTACTTTGTAATCACTGCTGCCATCAGGCTGTTCACTGCCATTTTTGAGCCGCTGCTGCCCACCGGCTGGCGCGTGACGAGCATCATCTCCAACCTACTCATTATCTTGGGCGGCGTCATAATCCTGCGCAACCAGGCCTTCTCGACCGCGACGCTCACCACGATGGTGGTTATCGTGGCCGGCTTTGGCTGGATTGTCGAAGGCGTCATGTCCATTCTGGAGTCCGAGCTTTCGTCCAACCGCGCCCTCGCCATCCTGAGCGGCGCACTCTCCATCATCGCCGGCATGTTCGTGTTTATCTATCCGCTGTGGTCGGCCAAGATGCTCGTCATCTTTAGCGGCGCCGCGCTGCTGGTGTTTGGCGTAACGCTGATTGTTCGTGCTATTCAATTTGGCAAACTGGTGCACTAGATGCCACGAACGCTCTTTATTGATGCAGACGCCTGCCCGGTCACGCGCGAGTCGATTGACTGCGCGCGGCGGGCGGGCGTCGCCGTTGTTATCGCCGGCAACAGCACGCAAAACCTGGAACGGCACATTCGCCGCGACGACCCGCGCGATGCCGTGCACGCGCGACGCGGATTTTGGGTCACGACGCTCGATGTGAGCGTGGGCGCCGACAGCGCCGACTTTGCCATTGTCGAACGCCTGCAGGCGGGCGACGTGGTCGTGACGCAGGACATTGGCTTGGCGAGCATGGTGCTCGGGCGCGATGCCGCCGCCATCGGTGTGCGCGGGCGCGTGTACGACAAGGCGACTATCGACATGCAGCTGTTTATTCGCCACGAGGAAAAGAAGGTACGCCGTGCCGGCGGACGCACTCGCGGTCCGGCAGCATTTACCAGCGAAGACCGCGCTCGCTTTAAACGCAACCTCACCGAGTTGCTGCACTAACCAAGGTAGATTTTTAGGACATGCCTAAAAATCTACCTTTTTGTTTTGGCAGCGGGAAATGCCCTGGTCACAGGGGTAGATCGTAAGACGTGTCCCAATAATCTACTTAAAGGCCAACGGCGGAGAGGATGAGGCCCCAGCCAGCGCCGATGACGTACATCATGACCAGGAACACGGCATTTTCGCGAGCGCTGCGGTTGGTGCGGAACAGGACCAGGTAGCCCACGCCGGCGGAAATGAGCGTGCCGGCGAGCATCGGTGCCAACTGCAGCGCGCCTTCGAGGTACAACTGCGTAATAACGACGCTGGCCGAGCAATTGGGAATCAGCCCGACAAGCGCCGAGCCCAGGACGGCGAGCGTCTCATTGCCGCGCAGGAACTGCTCGATTGCGGACTCGCCAAAGGTCTCGAGGACGGCGACCAGAATCAACGTCACTAGGAAAATGAATACCGACACCTGCACGGTGTGCGAGATCGCGCTGCGGATGATCGACAGAACGGGCGCGCCCTCATGAGAGTGGCTGTGGTCGTGGCCGTGGTGGTGCTCGTGTGCGTCCGCGTGACCATGGTCGTGGCTGTGGTCGTGCCCGTGATCGTCCTCATCCTCGTCACAGCCACAATGATCACGTTCGCACAGCTCGTGGATGTGATCGGCACTTACGCCCGCCTCGGCCACCTCGTCAATGATGTCGCCCCCGGTATGGTCGTCGTGCGCGCAGTTCACATGAGCCGGATTGGCAGCGGTCCCCAGCACGGTACGGCGAATCGCCGCATGCGCGCGGGCATTACGACGAAGGCCGCGGATAGCCGCATCCACGATAAAGCCCGTGACCAGAGCGATCAGCGCCTTCGAGGCGAGCAGCATCGCCATGGTCTGCACGGGAACTTGCTCGGCGAGCAACAGCGGCAACATCTCGTCGGAGGTCGAGAGGAACACGGCGACCAGCGTGCCCAGCGTCACGACGCGGCCGGCGTACAGCGTCGCCGCCATGGCCGAAAACCCGCACTGTGGCACCATGCCCAACATCGATCCGGCAACCGGACCCGCGGCGCCGGCGCGCTTGATAGCGCCGTTGACGCGATCGCCCGCCACATGCTCGAGTGTCTCGAGGGCAAGATACGTCACCAACAAAAACGGCACCAGGGACAGCGTGTCCTTGCCGGCGTCGAGCAGAATATCAATCAGTAAATCCATGACGGATGGAACCTTTCGTGTCTTTCGGCAGCTTTGTAAAAGTCCTAGCGGTCAACTAGGGTATTGTAGTTGTCCCGGGCGCGGTGCCAATAGTTGCCCATGGTAAACTATCATCTCGCCACAACTCAGTAACCCCGAGCCGCGCGACGCGGCCCGTCCAAGGAGCAGCATATGAATGTTTCGCAAGCACTCGAATACGAGCGCCAGCCGTTTATCCCCATGTTTATCTACGGCGACCACGGCGCCATGGAGTCCGAGCGCCAGAAGGGCGAGGAGGCCCTCAAGGTGCTCGAGACCGAGTACTTTACCGCCGAGGGCGACCCCGGCTTCGACTTTGCCACTGTGCGCGACCTGGCCGACCGCAACCGCGACCTGTGCGACCAGATTGGCGAGGCGCGCCTGCGCAACGTGACGCCCGCGACGCTTTCGCGCGGTCTGTCCGATGCCGACACCTGCGCCGCCATCGGCAAGATGCAAAAGCGCACCGCCGCGTCCGTTATGCGCGAAATCCGCGGCGACCGCGACGCGCTCGGCGTGGCCTACGCCCGCAAGCCCATCCAGGGCACCGTGCTCGGTATCGACATCGAGACCACCGGCCGTGCACCCGAGCGCGGCTATATCATCAACGTGGGCTGGGAGATCATGGACCTCACGAGCGACGCCGTCCCGCACGACGCCGAGGCACACTACTGCGGTCTGCCCGACATCTACCGCGGCGAGGATGTGCCGTTGTCGAATATCCACCACATCACCTGGGACGACATCGACGGCAAAAAGCCGTTCCGCGAGAACAAGGAACTGCAGAAGCAGCTGCTCAAGCTTATGAAGAAGTACCCGTACATGGCACACAACGCCGCCTTTGAGGACAGCTGGTTCAAGATCCACCTGGACGGCTACGCCGAGGCACGCCGCGCGGGTAAGATTATCGTCATCGACTCGCGCCAGATCTGCCGCAGCCTGGACGCCGACGTGCGCTCGCTCCCCCGCGAATCCGCGCCCGCCGCGCTCGAGAACTGGGCCCGCCGCCGCGGCACCCTCGCCGCCGACGCCAACGAGCAGCATCTGGGCTTGGACGACACCGACCTCATGCTCCGCACCGTCCAAGCCGAGTTCAACCTCAAGAACCTGTTTGCCAAGTAGAAACGCCTGCGACAAACCCCGGCGTAGATCACGAGCGGCCTCGCAGCGGAAAACCCCGCAGCGGGGCCGCCCTACGTTCCACAGATAGATCTGCCATCACAAATTCTGAACCCTCATTTTGAACGATTTCGACCAATTCCCGACACGTAATTCGTTATCGGATGGTAATGCATCGATATCAAATGTGCAGCAATTGAGTATTTATATGCTATAGCTAAGCTGCGAAAACTTTTATTTAGGGCATACCAACTCATAATTGCGTCAAGCTTTTGGACAGCATTTGGTTAGACCTCTAAAACGGCTTTTCCACTCAGCGCCGTCAACACGGCATTAGCTGACACGATATATACCATGAGTATCGTATTGTCACATACCACTGCAAAAGCGGTCTACCAGGCCGCGCATTCGGTGTCTGCGAAAGGCATCGAGTCCTGTAACCCTACCGCGATTTACGAATCATGTCCCACCGTAACGCTCCTTGACGCAGCCGCAGAATGGCTCACCAAACATGATGTTTCCCTCGATGCAAATGATTGCCTCGAGGTGATGGTGTTTCATCGCAGGAATGCGCGCTATGCAATGAACTGTCAATGCCACGTGTCTTCAAAACGATTCTCGAACTCACGCTTTATAGAGCTCAAAGATGGCATCTTCATTGTTGGCGTTGAGCTTTGCGCACTTCAGGCCGCCACCTATCTTTCTTTTCGCGAACTAGTGGAGTACTACTTTGAACTGTGCGGCGCTTATTCCCTTGGAACCGACTCTTCCACCTCCTATACCGAGCGTTTCGCGCTCACCTCGACCGAGAGGTTAAAGCAGTTCTTTAATTCCATTACCAGATGCGACGGTCTGGCCCTTGCCCGAAAGGCGATCCAATGTGTACGCGACGGATGCCGGTCTCCCATGGAAACGGCATTTGTCATGATGCTAACGCTGCCCAAAAGCGAAGGAGGGCTTGGTATTAAGGGAATTGAGACCGATTACGAGGTGCAGGTCACCACTGCCGCAAAGAATCTCACGAGACGCAAAAAGTTCTTTATGGATGCGTATCTAAAGAAATCTCGCACAGACATTGAATACAACGGTTTTTTATCATGACGCGGAAGAAGACCGCGTCATCGATGAGGAGCGCAAGAATGCACTTGCGTCCATGGGGTACGGAATCATCACCGTCAGCCGTTATTCCTTTATGCATGCCAGCTCTTTTGTTAGGGTCATGGAAGCAATCCAGCGGAAAGAGGGCGTACGCCCCTCGCGTCTGCCAAAAGACTTTCAAATCATGCAAGAGGACCTGAGACAGTTTGTGCTCAGAAGGTTTATAGAAGAGAAAAAGCAAATTCAGAAGCAGCTTCGCCAGGATTCCGAAGAGCGTCAACGAATCGACCTCGAAAAAGCAACACTCGAAGGCATCACGCTGGATGACCCGACAATTAATGAAGTTACAGCAATCGATGACATGCAGACAGTCGAATCCGACA
Source organism: uncultured Collinsella sp. (assembly GCA_965141635.1). Classification (GTDB taxonomy): domain Bacteria; phylum Actinomycetota; class Coriobacteriia; order Coriobacteriales; family Coriobacteriaceae; genus Collinsella. Next base: position 94,689 of record CBCSNG010000006.1, read on the forward strand.
GCCCATCATTTGCCCAAACAAGCAGCCTCGCGCCCGAGGGCAGGATCTTCGGGGCCGGAAGCTAGACCGGCTAACAAGGTGGGCACCTTAGCGACGTGCAAAATTGCGAGTATTCAGCAGAGCCGGGTGTCTATCACCCTCGAGTGGATCCAAATGTGAAGCGAAATCACTCTTGCGTGAGGGCGTTAGGCAACATTTGAGGAAGAACTCATCGGATTAACACCCTAAGATAACTCTTGAACTGCATTATATGGCCTGCAATAAATTAACGGACCCCCTATCGTTACAGAATACTCCAATTTTTGCACGGCTCAGGGGCACCCACCCCGGCATCGGCTATCAAAACCGCTCACTCCGGGATCTCGTCCACTATTCCCCATCATTTTGTGCAACGAATTACCTGAACGTCATTGACATATGAACATACACTCATATAATTGGAAGCAAGTTATATGAGCGCATGTTCATATGAAAGGATATTGCAATGAGCATCCGCGTTGATGAAACGAAACCCGACATCGAGGCCACCGAACCCGCGATCCCCACCACCTGCTCGCCCGAGGACCTTCCCGACGAGGAGCTTCTCTACGACCTCGCCGACCTGTTCAAGGTCTTCAGCGACACCACGCGCATCAAGATCCTCTATGCCCTCATGGGCCGCGAGCTCTGCGTGGCAGACATCGCCGAAGCGACCGAAACCTCGCAGTCGGCAGTATCGCACCAGCTGCGCACGCTTAAGCAGTCGCACCTGGTCAAGTTCCGCCGCGACGGCCGCAACATCCTCTACTCGCTTGCCGACGATCACGTCTACACCATGCTCAACCAGGGCATGAGTCATATCTGCGAATAGCAACCAACCACGGTACCAGCGCGGGCTGCACCCAAGCCGCAAATACAGAGAAAGGAACCCACCATGAAAAAGCAGTTTAAGCTCGACGAGATCGACTGCGCCAACTGTGCGCGCGAGCTTCAGGACGAGCTGGCCAAGCTCGAGGGCGTCAAATCCGTGTCCGTCAACTTTATGACCCAGAAGTTGACGCTCGAGGCCGATGACGCCGAGTTCGACGAGGTGCTCAACCGCGTTGTAGAGTTTACGGCCGACGCCGAGCCGGACTGCGAGATCATTCTCTAGCCCAGGTTTACGCCAACCTGCAAGGCCGCGCTTGCCGCGGCCTTTGCTCGCGAAATTGTATGAGCGAGTGTTCATACATTCAAATGGGAGGATACGAGTCATGGCCACCGCCGACCCCAAAAAGAAAAAGAAGAAGCGCAAGAAAAAAGAATCACTCGAGCATAAGCGCAACCGCATCCTGGTAGCACTGGGCATTTTTGCGGTGGTGTATGCCCTCGACGAACTCGGTGCCCTTACCGCCGCATTCGGTACCCCGGGTGACATCTACGCCAGCTTCGTGCTGTTCCTGGTGCCGTTCCTAATTGCCGGCTACGACGTGCTCCAGAAGGCGTTCAACAACATCCGCCGCGGCAAAGCCTTCGACGAGAGCTTCCTCATGGCAGTCGCGACCATCGGCGCGTTTGCCATGGTGCTCTTCCCCGATACCGACCCGCACATGGCCGAAGGCGCCGCCGTCATGCTGTTCTACCAGGTCGGCGAGCTGTTCCAGGCATACGCCGTGGGCAAGAGCCGCAAGTCGATCAGCGCCATGATGGACATCGCGCCCGACTACGCTAACGTCGAGCAACCCGATGGCACACTCGAGCAGGTCTTCCCCGATGACATCGCCGTCGGCACCGTGATCGTGGTCAAGCCCGGCGAGCGCGTGCCTATCGACGGCGTCATCGTCGAAGGCGAAACCCAGCTCGACACCGCCGCACTCACGGGCGAGTCAGTTCCCCGTCCCGCCAAGTCCGGCGACGATATCATCAGTGGCTGCATCAACATGACGGGGCTCATCCACGTGCGCACCACCAAGCCATTTGGCGAGTCCACCGTCGCGCGCGTCCTGGAGCTCGTGGAGAATGCCAGCGAAAAGAAGGCGCGCACCGAGAACTTCATCACGCGCTTCGCCCGCGTCTACACGCCCGCCGTCACCGGCGCTGCCGCGGTGCTCGCGCTTGGCGGCGGCTTGGTCACCGGCGCCTGGTCCGACTGGATCCTGCGCGGCCTGACCTTCCTGGTCGTCAGCTGCCCGTGCGCATTGGTGATCAGCGTGCCGCTCAGTTTCTTTGGCGGCATCGGCGGCGCCTCCAAGCTGGGCGTTCTCATCAAGGGTTCTAACTATCTCGAGACGCTCGCCGATGTGGACACCGTCGTCTTTGACAAGACAGGCACCCTCACCAACGGCACGTTCTCGGTGGTCGCGGTACACCCCGAGGCTGGCTACACCGAGCAGTCGTTGCTTGAAGTCGCAGCCCTTGCGGAGTCGTTCTCCGATCACCCCATCGCGCAGTCCGTGCGTGTCGCCTACCAGAGCGAGGTCGACCCCAAGCGCGTTAGCAACTCCACCAACGACGCGGGCCACGGCGTGACGGCAACCATCGACGGCAAGCACGTCGTCGTTGGCAATGCCAAGATGCTTGCTGCGGCCGGTATCGACGCTCCCAATTGCGAGGTTGTCGGCACGATCCTCCATGTGCTCGTTGACGGCGTTTACGCCGGCCACATCGTGATTGCAGACACCGTTAAGGCCGACGCCGAGCAGACGATCCGCGACCTGCACGCCGCCGGCGTCAAGCGCACCGTCATGCTCACGGGCGACCGCGAGGAGGTTGCGGCGTCTGTGGCTAAGCAGCTGGGGCTCGACGAGTTCCACGCGCAGCTGCTGCCGGGCGACAAGGTCGAGCGCGTCGAGGCATTGCTCGCGGGCGAAAGCGGCAAGGGCAAGCTCGCTTTTGTCGGCGACGGTATCAACGACGCACCCGTGCTTACCCGCGCAGACGTTGGCATCGCCATGGGCGCTATGGGCTCGGACGCCGCAATTGAGGCGGCGGACGTCGTGCTCATGGATGACAAGCCGTCCAACATCTCCCGCGCGATCCGCGTGGCGCGCAAGACCATGTCGATTGTTTGGCAGAACATCATCTTTGCGCTGGGCATTAAGTTGCTGATTCTGGTGCTTGCGGCACTGGGCATCGCCAACATGTGGCTTGCTGTGTTCGGCGACGTGGGCGTGGCGATCATCGCCATCCTGAACGCCATGCGCGCGATGGGTGTCAAGAACTTGTAGCATACGTGGCTGTCCGGCCGGGGCCGGGCTTGGTTTTGAAAACGTCCTCGCGCATGAGGCCCGTCTTTCCTGCTCCTGCGGAGCAACGGAAAGGCGGGCCTCGCGCTGCGAAGTGTTTTCAAAACCAAGCCCGGTCCCGGCCTGCGATGACGTTGCTGGCGGTTCTTGGGCATCGCTTGCTGGCGGGGTTCCTTGTCTGAGTTGGACTTAGTTGGTGGGACCACTCGTCTCGGTCGCTGTCCCGCACCGTTCCGGCGCGGGAGGCGCGCCGCTGCGGGAGTGCTAGTCGGTCATTATTGGCGCCGAAGCACCGTCCCGTCCCAGCATCGCCCGTAGCTTCTCAAAGCTCTCCTCGCTCAGGCAGTGCTCCATGTGGCAGCCCTCTTGCGACGCCACCTCGGCCGATACGCCTGCATCCTCCAAAAGCCCCACGAAAAAGCAGTGGCGCTCCCACATTTGGCGCGCGACCTCCAGACCGCGCTCTGTCAGATGAACATCTCGTTTGCCCATTTCGACATAGCCGTTGCTTTCCAGCGTCGTCATGGCCTTGGAAACGCTCGCCTTGGTTACGCCGAGGTACTCCGCAACGTCGATCGAGCGCACGATGCCCTGACGTTCCGACAGAACGTAGATCGATTCGAGATAGTCTTCTCCGGATTCACGTAGGGCCATGGGCCGCCTTTCGCAATGATTGCTAGTTAGCCTTTGGATACTTTTCACAGCTTACTTTACCGCAAAAGTTGCCCATGTCTTACTACTTTGCCTAAAAGTTAGCCGTGTTTCACAAAACGTGCGGGACGAAAATCAGAACCACCCTTAAAAAGGGTGGTTTGCTCTTAGGGTATAACCCACGGGC
>CBCSNG010000007.1:0-91561 GCA_965141635.1 uncultured Collinsella sp.
ATCCATGATGGGGCGCGTTTCTAACGAAGCCGTAACGGCCGTTGGGCTCTTTTGGCGCCAGCCCTTCTCGACCCGTACGCCACTCATGGTGTATTTATCGCGATAACAAGGACGGAGGTGCCCGTGGCACGCAATAAGTACCCGGAGGAGACGGTCGAGAAGATCAGGGGTGACGGCCCAGCGAGTGTTATTTTGCGAGCTATACGCATTGAAAGCGACCTTTCGTGGTATAAACTACTTGCCGGAAGCCGCGGCTTTCAGAGTACGGCTTACGTGTACGTTTAACCTCCGTGGGCGACGGGGTGCCGCAAGGCGTAGAATATCGCCCACCTGTAGGGGCCTGCAGCGATGCGGGCCCCGCTTCGTATGAAGGGGGCGAACCGATGAAGATCGTATCCATCTCCTAGGACTTCTTCGACCTCGTCGAGGGCGACCGCGAGCTCATGCTTAAGCACAATCGCCCCTGCATCGTGGTGGTGAGGCTGCGTTTCCGCGGGAAGCGCAGGGACTTCGCCGTGCCGCTGCGTTCCAACATCGCCCCTAACGTGCCCAAAGACCAGTACTTTGCGTTGCCACCCCGCCCCACGACGCGCCCCGGCTGCCGCCACGGCATCCACTACATCAAGATGCTCCCCATAACCAAGGCCTACCAGCGCCGCTTCAGGACCGAGGGTTCGGCCTACTACGAGACGCTCCAGCGCATCATCGACGGCAATACCAAGCGCATTGTCTCCGAGTGCCAGGCATACCTCGACCGCTACGAGCGCGAGGGAAGGCCTCGCTTTGCCGTCGACATCGACCGCATCGTGGGACTGCTGGAGGGCGAGAAGTAGGGCATCTCGGCTCAGTCTCGAGCCATGCGGAGTCGCTCCGCATTTTTGAACGCCGCGTGTGCGTCCCAAATACTTGAGAAACAAGCTGTGAAGTGCGGTGGCGCGCCCGTGCCCGTGCATAGCCGTCACCATCAGCGTCTACGCGGCGTCGGCTTCTTGCATGAGCTGACTCCTGCTTCACCACTTCTCTCTGTGCCGCGAGCGCCTGCTGCGCCTTGGTGCTCATCGCTGGTCGCTTGAGGGTTTTCGCCGCCTCGCGAGCGCGCCGCTTGGGGTTCTTTGCGGGCTTGCTTGCCTCAGCCGGTTTGCCACCGAAGAACGAGAGCTTCTCCCATTTGCCGGCAACGAATTGCAGAATCTCCTCATCGGACGGCTCCGCGCCGAAGACGATGCGGGCGACGCGGTGGAGGTTGTCCGCTCCGACATCAGCCCCGCGCTCTTTGTCCACACCGGCCCAAACCTCGTGGGCGTGGCGGTCCAGGGACTCTAGCGGAGGCGGGGCGTCCTGTCCCAAAAACAAATGCAAAAGACGAGCGCTTCTTGCCGCCCAATTGGCAAGAAGCGCTCGTCTTTTCTTAACGCGTTGTATGGCGGAGAGAGCGCAAGTTACGCGAGCGCCCTGCTTGCCAGCTCGGCCGCGCCGAGGATCCCTTGGTCGCCGCCGCAGCCCGGGGCGCAGCATGCCGTGAAGGAGCCCGCCCGCGCACATGACGCCCGCGCCCACGCCGGTGCCGATGGTCACGTAGACGGCGTCCTCGAGCCCCTTGCAGCAGCCGAAGACCACTTCGCCGAGGCAGGCAACGTTCACGTCTGTGTCGTAGGCCACCGGAATCCCGAGGGCGTCGGCGAACGCGGCGCGAAGACCATAGCCTCGCCACGCGAGCTTGGGTGTCTGGAGGATGGAGCCGTAGCGCTCGTCGTCGGGGTCGACGCAGGTCGGGCCGAAGGCACCGATGCCCAACGCGTCCACATCGCGGGCGGTGAACCACTCGATCATCTGCGGGACGGTCTCGGCGGGCGTAAGCGTCGGGGTCTCCATACGGTCGAGGACCTCGCCGTCGCCGGACACCACGGCACAGACCATCTTGGTCCCGCCGGCCTCGAGGGCGCCGAGCCTCATTTGCTTTTCGCTCATGTGATCCTCCTTACAAAGGGACGCCCGCAGTCATGGTCAACCGCGGGCGCCCATAACGTTGGCTTGTTTCGAGGCGACCCTACCTGGGCACGCGGTCCTGCCTTGCGGCAAACGGGGCGAGCACGGCGTGCGGCTCGCTTTGGTACCAGTAGGCGACGGTGGAGATGTCGTCCTCGCGCTCGTAGAGCTTGATGTCGTCGTTGCCGAGGTCCTGGAACGTCACGCGCAGGTCCTCCTTGAACGAGATCGGGTCGGGAAGGTGCCACCTGTAGAGGCCGTGCCTGGGCAGCGCGTCGTCGTTGGTCGCGAGCATCGGGTTCGGGTTCGGCTTGCCCGCGCTGAAGCGGTCGCGCGTGGCGTCGCGCGTCGAGCGGTACGGGTAGCCGGCGAACAGCGTGTTGAAGCACTGCGCCTCGGGCAGCGCGTGGGGCGGCCTGTCGAGGAAGGCCCAGGCACCGCCGAAGTAGTCCTCGGCTCCCGTCGAGGTGACCGTGGGGAACTCCTCGTCGCCGTCGAGGAAGAACTTCATCTCGCCCTCGCCCCACCAATAGCGCTCCAGGGCGCACAGGGCCATGTAGGTGCCGACGTAGTAGCCCTTGCCGCGCACGCCGTCGAGCACGGTGTAGTCGACGCCCCTGCGAGTGCTGCGCTCGCGGTTAAAGCGGGCGTGGAAGTACATGGCGTCGTCCGGCACGTCGGTGAGCGCGTAGTTGAACGTGTAGAAGATGTACTTAATGAACCCAGGGTGCTCGCTCGTAAGCGTGACCTTGGCGTGCTTCCTGAAGGGCATCTCGAAGTAGCAGTTCATGCCGCCCGTCGGGTTCACGCAGATGGGCATCGAGTTGACGATGGCGCGCTCACCGAAGCCGTTGCAGAAGAAGTCGCCGACAGGGCACTCGACCGAGGGGGTCTCCTCGTCGTCCCAGTAGAAGCGCAGCACGAGGTCGCGCATGACGAAGCTGCCGGCGGCGGTCTTGTCGGGGACGGTCATCCAGATGTGGCGGATGATGCCGGGGCCCTCGATGTCCGCGAGCGTGATGGTCTCGCCGGACTCAAGGGGCACGCAGCACGAGCCCTTGCGGCCGACGCCGAGGTGGCTGGCCGACATGGCGGCACGGCCCTTCTCGCCCGTGATGTTCTCGGGGGTGATGGCGCGGCTTTCCTCACCGCCGTGCATCCACACGTCCTTAAGGAACTCTCTCATCGTCGACCTCCTCTATTCGTCGTCTTCGCACTCGGCGGAACTGGCACCGTTCACGTAGACGATCTGCTGGCGCGCCTCGTCGACGAGGGCGTCGAAGTCGAGTTTCTCGTCGGGGCGCGCGAGCGCGACCGTCATGGCGAGCGGGAGGTTGACACCCGCGATCACGTGGATCCGGTCGGAGGCGAAGCGGGAGAAGCGCTGGTTCACGCTGCCGCCGAGCGCGTCGGTGAGGACGACGACCTCGTCAGTGCCCGAAAGAGCCGCCTCGACCGCCGCGTCGAGCCCCTCGCCGTTGTCGTTCACGTAGGCGCACACGGCGTTGACGGCGTCGCTCTTACCCGTAAGAAACTCGAGGGTGTCCTTGAAGCCCTGGGCGAGAAGGGAATGGCTCGCCACAACTATCTTTCTCATTGATTCACCAATCTCTTGGGTCGAAGCTAGGCGAGGATGCCGGCGGCGGAGGCGACCATCGCGAGGACGATCACCACGAGGATGAGGGCCGTCATGCTCGCGTTTTTCTTGGTAAGAAGGTAATACGCGCTTCCCGTGATGGCGGCGGGGATCATGGCAGGCAGGATCTTGTCGAGCAGCGGCTGAATCTCCATCGAGACGTCGCCGAAGCTGAAGCTAATCGGGCAGGTGACGCCGATGACCGAGGCGATGAGGCAGCCGACCACGGTGAGGCCGAGCACGGAGGCGGCGGCAGTGAGGTTGGGAAGCTTCTCGCTGAAGTCGGTGACGAGCTTCACGCCCTGCTTGTAGCCGAACTCGAGGGCGTGCATGCGGATCCAGAAGATGGCCAGGATGAGTGCGAACCAGATGCCGGCTCCCACGGGGTTGCCCTCGATGGCCATGTAGGCGGCGATGGAGCCCATGATGGTCGGGATCATGGTCATGAGCAGGGAGTCGCCGACGCCGGCGAGCGGTCCCATGGTGCCGATCTTCAGGTCTTGGACGGCGTCCGCCGCCGCGAGGCCGTCACGCTCCTCCATGGCCACGCAGGCGCCGAGGATGATGGCGGCGAGCCAAGGCTGGGTGTTGTAGTAGCGGAAGTGGTTGTTGAGCGCTTGCTTATAGTCCTCGTCGTTCGTGTAGATCTTCCTCAGGACCGGCGAGAGGGCGTAGGCGACTGAGGCGCCCTGCTGGGTCTGGTAGTTGAAGGTGCACACGCTCATGAGCCAGCGCCAGTTCGCGTTGCGCAGGTCCTTCTTGGTGACCTTGTAGCCGGAGGGCTTGCCCTCGGCGACGGCGGTGATGTTCTCGTTTTCCATGGTTACTCATCCTCTCCGATGAAGGCGTCTGCGGAAGCGTGGGCGGCGAGCTCGGTGTCCCTCTCGGCACGCTGGTAGAACGCGATCGCGAGGGCAACGCCGACGATGGCGGCGCCGATGATGGGCACGTTCAGGAAGGCCGAGAGGAAGAAACCGGCGAGCAGGTACTGGAAGTACTTGCCAGTGGGCATGTAACGCAGCAGCATCGCGATGCCCACGGCCGGGAGCATCTTGCCGGCGAGGGTGAGACCGGAAAGGAACCACTGGGGCATAACCTCGAGGAGCCAGTTGACGGCGGGCTGGCCGAGGGTCACGGAGACAAAGACGGGCAGGGCGGCGCACAGGCCGAAGAGCACGGGGCAGACCCACAGGATGGCGTTCATCTGCTTGAACTTGCCCTCGTCGCAGAACTTCTGGGACTTCTCGACGACGAAGCCGTTGAGGATCTTGACGATGACGTCGAGCTGGATGCCGAGCATGCCGACCGGCAGGCCGATGGCGAGGCCCGTGTCCGCGCCCAGGGTCACGCCGTAGGCGGTGGCGATGATGGCCATCGTGCCGTAGTCGGGAATCGACGAGCCGCCGAAGCCCGCGACGCCGAGCTGCATGAGCTGAATGGTACCGCCGATGACAAGGCCGGTCCTCCAGTCGCCCATGACGACGCCGGTGATAAGGCCCCAGAAGACGGCATAGTTGACGAAGATCATCGGGATGCCGTAGTAGTCCACGTGCTTGATGAAGGCCAGCAGGGTCAAAAGGACGACCTGCAGGATAGTGAAGTTGACCATGATCCCTCCTTAGATGAGGTCGGCGACGGAGACGGGCTTGTCGGCGGGCACGAACTGTGCCGTCACCTTGACGCCGCGGGCGATGAGCGCCTTGTAGCTCTGGACGTTCTCGGCGGAGGCATAGGCGCGCTGGGTGAGCTGGACGCCGCCCTCCTTGACAAGAGAGCCGCCGACGATCAGCGACGGGAGCTCGATGCCCGACTCGACCAGGTGAAGGATCGTCTCGGGCTCCTTGGCGATGACAAAGACCTTCTCGCGGTCGTACTTGCCCGCCGCGAAGTTCTTGAGCGCGGTCTGCTCGGAGATGATCGAGACGGCCATGCCCGCGGGGCGCGCCATCCTCATGGTGGACTTCAGGACCTCGTCGCCGGCGACCTTGTCGTCGATGACCATGACTCGGGTCGCGCCCGACACCGGGGCCCACTGCGTCACGATGATGCCGTGAAGCAGGCGATTGTCGATTCGTGCCATAACAACACTCATGTTTGCTCCTATCAAATGAAGTTTTACGTTCGGTACTGCCTCGGCGCTATCCGGATTCGCGCCGGGCAAGGGGTTATCGGATTATTGAGGACGCGCGGTCAGCTTGCGGCGGCGCGGGGAAGGTCACTCGTCGAGCAGGAGGTCCGAGGAGCCGAGGCGCTCTTCTCGCGCCGGGGCGGCGCTCACGCTTATGTAGTCGAAGACATATGCGATCTCGCTTACGGGAACCTCTACGCGATAGCGCGTCGAGATGCTCGAGAAGCTCTGCCTGAAGGACTCGATGAAATCGGTGCGTTCCTCCTCGAAGCGGTCCTGGCCAACGTAGGTCTCAATGGGGTTTCTGGTAACAAGGCGCTCGACGAGACAGCAGAGGTGGACGTAGAGCCCAATGATGGCGTTGCTGCCGATCTTCTCGCCTGTCCTGCGCTGAAGCTCGTGCACGGCGCTCTCGATCTCATGGAATAGCCGCTCCGGGTCGAGGATGGTGATGGAGCGGATGACGTTCTGCAGCGTCATGTTCGAGAGCAGCTTCTCGTGGAAAGAAGAGAGCTCGGAAGCGTCAAGCCACCTGCCGAACACGGCATCGACCTTAGAGGCGGACGCCGTCGACATGATGTCCTCGAGGGCGACGAAGGGGACGGAGGCGACCCCGGGGTCTCCCGTGCCGATGACGGCGCAGACGCGGTGCTCGGAGAAAACGGCGTCGTTCGACCCGTTCGCGACGAGCTGCTTGAAGGGCCTCGTGAGCAGGCGCGCGCCTATGGTGTGCGGGAGGCTCTGCGAGACGAGCTGGCGTATCCTCTCCGCGGCGTCGACCCCGGACTCGGAGCAGAAGACGATGGCGTCCTCACGGTTGATGCGCTCGATCACCTTGCAGTGCGTCACGCACGCGGCGGTCGCATCGCCAAGAACCTCGGCGATAGACTTGCCGCCGAGCAGCCCGACCCCGATCTCGAGCGCAAGACCGGTAGAGACGTTGTTCACCACGCCGATAGTGGAGTCGGTAACGTTCTCGAGGGCCTTATAGGCCTCCTCCAAGGAGCCCATGTCGACGAGGAACACGACCCCGGTGCAGTAGGAATGGCGGTCGACGAGGCGCTGGAGCGGACCGACGATGTCCTTCAGCTGCTGGTCGTAGGGCATGTCGACCGCCTCGTACACATGCATGCCGAGCATACGGTTCGCCGCGTCGGCGATGCTCGTCGCCGTTGAGTAGCCATGGGACAAGATGACGCAGAGCGTCCGAAGGGCCTTCGCGTCGCGAGACTCCGATGCGACGCACAGCGTCAGAAGCGTCTTCGTGAAGTGATCGAGCGAGATTCCCAGCGCCCCTTCCACGTCTGCGGCGACCTGATCGGAGACGCTCGAGGCAAACGGTAATTCGGAGGTCACGGCACCGAGGAGATGGGAGATTTGCTCCGCACAGGCAGACTTTCGCTTAGCCAGGCCGATGCCCGGCCACAACTGCAGGCAAATCTCCTGGGCCAGCAGAAAAGCGACCTTCCTCGAAAGCTCGATGCCATAAGAAGAGCCTGCGTCGGCAAGGACCGCGCCCACGATGCGCTCGAAGGCGCGCGACCTCGAGGAGGTAACGCCGCGGCCGAAGATCAAGTGATCCTCAACGCCGCGCACAGCGGAGACAGCTTGCGAGACGAGCTCGGAGACAGAGAGCTCCCCGGCGCAGAATCGCTCATCGAGAGCGCACAGGGCATCGAGCGCCTGCTCGACCGGCCCTGTGCTCTCGGCGGCATCCAGGGACGCGTCGATCAGAACGCCATCGTCGGGCTGTTGATCGATCTGCGCGGAGGAGAGGAGCCCGCTGGGAAGAAGATACGGGCGAACGACGACGTAGTCGCCCTCGCGATTGAGGAACGCTTTGGCGCAGCAGTTCGTCACGCAGGCGCGCAAGCCGGCGATGTTATCGGAAAAGTCCGCGTTCACGAGGCAACGGTATGCGCCGCGGCTGATCTTCACATCAGAACCGATTCGGCACCCCTCGCTGCGCAGGAAGCTCAAGATGAGATCCTCGCGCTCCTCGGGGGTCCGCTCCTTGAGTGAGGGGACGCGGGCACAGATGGGCATTTTGCTGTAGGCCGAGGAAACCTTCAGGTCATCGGCGGAAAGCGTCGTCGAAAGAACGAGGCGAGCGCGCGGCGCATCCTGGGAGGCATCGAGCCCGAGGGCCGTCGCAAGGCAGTGCTCCATCGCAGAGGGAGAGAGTGCCTCGATGCCGTTGACAAAAACCACACCTCCGCGCGATTTCGCGATCGACTCGTCAAGAAGCCCGTTGAACGAGGCAGCGTCCGGGACCCCGGCGCAGTCGATGCGCACATAGGAGGAGTCGCGGGACAGCAAGCCCTGGTTCTTGCCGTACTCGTACACAAGACGAGAAAGGAAAGACTTGCCGACACCCACGCCGCCGCTCAAGAGGATGGGCAGGCCAAACGGAGGGTACTGAACCGCAGCCTTGCACTGCTCGACAACGGAGCTGAGGCTCAGGTCAAAGCCCACGGCACGCGCGAAGTCACGGTGATCGGCGATTCCCGTCGCCTGGATGAGGTCGGCGAGCGAGGCGTACTCGCTTGCAGAGAGCTTTACCTGAAAACGCTTCTGGAACGCGCGGCGATGAAAATAACGGACAGGCCTGCCCGCCACCTTAACCACAAGGCCGGCGCGAACAAGGTCGTTGAGGTACTGGCTCGCCAGACTCCTGGAGATGATGAGCGTCTCGGCGATGTCGGAGGTGGACAGACGGGCAAGGTCATCGAGCGAGACGGCAGAGGTGAGGGCCTCGAGATGCTCGAGAATCCTGTCCCTCATGTCGACGGGCTTCTTTGCCAAGCTGTCCTGTGCGGTCTTGTCCATGACTTCTTACCTCCTTGTACAAGGAGTATAAGGGGAACACAGAGAACGGAAGGGGGCACGTGGGGGAATCAACAGCCCCGAGGAGAAGTTCACCACTTGAGGGGCAGAAAACAACGACCATTGAACATTCAGGGCCGACGCTCAACACTTCGGCTCGACACTTCGCTTTGGAAAGGGCCCTGCGCGCCGGGGTCCCAACATAAAGAAGGGCCCCGGCGCGCAGGGCCTAAAGCTTAACCATGCGCGCGGCGATGCGGGCGCAGTCGCAGGCGGCCTTCTTCTCGAAGGTGTTGTAGTCGACGACCTGGCCCTCGGCGCAGGGCTTGTCGCTGATGGCGCGCACGACGACGAGGGGCACGCCGTTGAGATAGGCGGCCTGCACGATGGTGCAGCCCTCCATCTCGCAGCACAGGTCGCCGAAGGTCGCGAGGATGCGCGCCTTCTGTTCCGCGGGCGAGACGAACTGGTCGCCGGAGACGACGCGGCCCTCGAGGACCTTAATGTCGGGGGCGACGGCGGCCGCGGCGGCGCACGCCGCCAGCAAGGGCCGGTACGGCTCGCGCAAGATCAAGGCGTCGCCCGGGAGGTCGGGCGTCACCGTCAGCCGGCGCCGGGTCTGCCGCATCATGAGGGAGAATGGCCTGGTCGGCGCGTACGGCAGGAAGAGGTTCAAGGTGCACCCCGGGGCGGCCGACGAGGCCGACGTGCCCAACGTCGTCGCGCGCGGCTTCGGCGGCAGGGCGCCGCGCACCCATATATGCAGCGACCTGACACCTACGTGCGCGTCGGGGCCTCGTGGAACTACGTCTGCCTGCTCGTCGACCTCTACAACAGGGAGATCGTCGGCCACTCCGCAGGACCGAGGAGGGATGCGCGAGCTCCGAGCCAAGCTCTCGGATTACGCGCACTGGTACAACAACTTCAGGATCCACTCGACACTGGGCTACATGTCGCCGGTCGAGTTCAGGGAGGCGGGGCCGTCCCTCCCGGAATCGTCCAAATAGGTGTTGCCAATCCAGACCCACCTCGCGTTGGGGCAGAGGCGCGGGTCCTGTCGCTGGCAAAGGGGACCGTCAGCATCGAGAGCCTCTTCGCCGAGCCGACCTACAGCGCGAAGACCAAGCGGGTCTACGCGGTCCCCAGCAAGCTGAGCTATCACGGCAGGACCTTCAAGGTCGCCACGCTCGGTTGCGGCATCTACCCCAAGGCGAGCAAGGCTGTTGACTGCCGTTGCCTAAGCAGTCTTGTCATATCGTTGCCGCAGTCCCCGGCGCAGTGCGCAGCTCCTGCCGAATCTTCCGAAAGCGTTCCGGGACCTCGGCAAGCTCCATCTTCTGCGGGGCATCGACCGTACCCGCTTCCTTCGCCGTTTCGTAATACCAGCACTTGTAATCCACCATCTCCATGGTGTGCTGCAATTCCGCCATCTGCTGTTTCAGAACTTCTTGTTGGCGCCGGAACATGGCAAGGCGCAAATCGATGGTGTCGTCTCCTTGCAGCGCCATCTCGATGTACTGCCGGATGTCCTTGATGGACATCCCGGCTTTCTTCATGCAGCCGATCACCTGCAGCCATTCGATATCCGATTCCCGGAACATGCGAATGCCACCGGAGGAGCGCTCCACGAAGGGCAGCAGCCCCTCCTTGTCGTAGTAGCGCAAGGTGGACGCCGTAACCCCCAGCAGTTTCGCCATTTCCCCCACCGTATAGACCATCTGAAAACCCCTCCGAATTATTCCAGAATCCCCTTGACTTAAAGTTAACTTCAAGTTCTAGGATGCACATGAAGTTTAAAGGAAGCATGCTTCCAAACGGAATGTTTGTCAATCATAAGGAGGGGAATCGAACGTGAACAGGCCGTATGTTTTCTGCCACATGATGTGCGCTTTGGACGGAAAGATCATGGGCGGTTACATGGGAACGCCGCAGGGCAGAGCGGCGGGCGATGCGTTCTACGACATCGCCTTCGGGAAAGAGCCCTTTTACCATCACCAGGGCTGGCTGTCCGGCAGGGTGACAACGGACGACAACTTCACCTTCTACAGGAAGCCAGACCTGGACGAAGAGGCGCCGGCCGTTCCGGCAGGTGATTTCATCGCGCAACCGGACTTCGGAATGTTCTATGTCTCCGTGGACCCCCACGGCAAGCTGGGGTGGAAAAGCAGCACCCTGCGCTATGTGGACACCACCGCCCATGTCGTCGAGGTACTGACAGAGCAGGTCGGCAACGCCTACAGGGCATTTTTGAGAAAGCTGGGAATCTCGTACATCATCGCGGGAGAAACGGAGCTGGATCACGGTCTGGCCCTTTCCAAGCTGAAAGAAGAATTCAACATCGAGACCCTGATGCTGGGCGGTGGCGGCGTGCTGAACTGGTCGTTCCTGCAAGCGGGGATGTGCGATGAGATCAGCATCGTGTTGGCGGCGGCGGCAGACGGGAGCCCGGATACGCCGCCGGTTTTCCGAGCCGCAGAAGGCATTTCGGAGAGCAAGGCCCTTGGCTTCACGCTGAAAGAGGCGAAGGCCATGGACGGCGGGGCGGTCTGGCTGCGTTATGGCGTGAATCGATGATCCTTAGTAGGAGGTTTCAATTATGAGGTATGAACGAAAAGAGCAGTTCGAGAAGGTCAACGCATTCGGCACGGGAACGGCGAACACCGCCTATGCTCAGTACTTCACCGGCGATTCGTTCCTGAATCCGCTGACCGATCCGGAAGGTGGCCTGTTCGCCGCCAACGTGACCTTCGAGCCGGGATGCCGCAACAACTGGCATATCCACCACGCGGACAAAGGAGGCGGTCAGCTCCTGCTCTGCACGGCCGGCGAGGGCTGGTACCAGGAGGAAGGCAAGGCCGCCGTCAGCCTGCACGAGGGCAGCGTCGTGATGATCCCCGCCAACGTCAAGCACTGGCACGGAGCGAAGAAGGACAGCTGGTTCAGCCATATCGCCGTGGAGGTTCCCGGCGAGAATTGCGAGAACGAGTGGTGCGAGCCGGTATCCCATGAAGAGTACGCAAGGTTGTAGGGAGGAACGAAACATGGCAGTCAAACAGACGGCAGGCAGAGATGCCCTGGGCGAATTCGCCCCGAAATTCGCGGAACTGAACGATGACGTGCTCTTCGGAGAGGTCTGGAGCCGAGAGGGGCAGCTCAGCCTCCGCGACCGCTCCCTCGTGACCGTCGTCGCGCTGATGGCTCAGGGGCTTACCGATGAGAGCTTCCGCTATCACCTGACGACGGCAAAAAAGAACGGTATTACAAAAGAAGAAATCGCGGAGGTCGTGACCCATGCGGCCTTCTACTGCGGCTGGCCCAAGGCGTGGGCGGTTTTCCGCATGGCAAAGGATATCTGGGGCGAGGAGTAGAACGATGATCTTGAATGAAACCTACCCGTTGGCAAACGGAGTTCAGGTTCCCAAGCTGGGACTGGGCACCTGGTTCATTGACGATGCCGAGGCGGCGGAAGCCGTTCGCGAGGCGGTAAAGCTGGGCTATCGCCTGATCGACACCGCACAAGCCTACGGAAACGAACGCGGCGTCGGCGAGGGCGTGCGCACCTGCGGCGTTCGCCGGGAAGAGCTGTTCGTCGCTAGCAAGATCGCGGCAGAGCTGAAGACCTACGAGGATGCGGCGAAGTCCATCGATGAGACGCTGGAGAGGATGGGGCTCGGCTACCTCGACCAGATGATCATCCACTCTCCCCAGCCGTGGAGTGAGTTCCGTGTGGAGAAGCGCTATTTCGAGGAGAACAAGGAGGTCTGGCGTGCGTTGGAGGATGCGCGGGCGGCGGGCAAGGTCAAGGTAATCGGCGTGTCCAACTTCCTGCAAGATGACCTTGAGAACCTCCTGGGCTCTTGCCGCGTGATGCCCATGGTCAATCAGATCCTTCTGCACATCACCAACACCGATTCGGCATTGGTGGACTTCTGCAAGGCGCAGGGCATTCAGGTGGAGGCATACTCTCCCATCGCCCACGGCGAGGCGCTGAAGAATTCGGCGATCGTTAAGATGGCAGAGAAGTACGGCGTATCTGCCGCCCAACTCTGCGTCCGCTATGTCCTTCAGCTTGGAGCCGTCGCGCTTCCCAAGACGGCAGATCCCGCCCACATGGAAAGCAACGCGGACGTGGATTTCGCGATCTCCGAGGAAGACATGGAAACTCTCAAGAACATGGAGCGCATCGCCAACTATGGTGAATTTAGCGCATTTCCCGTGTTCAGCGGAAAGCCTCTTGCATGAGGAGAAAGCGTGAAATGAAAACCTTGATTCTGTACTACTCCTACGGAGGCAACACGAAGCGCATCGCCGAGATGATCCAGAGGGAAATCGGCGGGGATATTGCTCGTATGGATACGGTTGTTCCCTACGATGGCGATTATGATGAAGTCGTCAATCAGGGGCAGCGTGAGATTGCCGAGGGTTATTGCCCGGAACTGAAGCCGCTGCACATTGGCTGGAGAGATTACGACACCATCATCCTGGGTTCTCCTGTCTGGTGGTACACCTTTGCGCCCGCCATGCGCAGTTTCCTGGAGCGGGCTGACCTGACCGGGAAGATTGTGTATCCGTTTGTCACCAATGGCGGCTGGCTGGGACACGCGCTGAAGGACTTTGAGGAAGCCTGCAAGGGCGCAATCGTGAAACCGGGCCTCGATGTGCAGTTCGATGAATCCATGCTCCGTACTTCTGAGAAAGATATTCAGGCATGGATTAATACAATCCGCAGACAATCGATCTGAAGCTTTCGGCATCCGCCACAGAGCTGGCAAGTGTTTGGGACGATCCCAAAAATGCAAACAGAGCGTTCCGACTTCCCGACGGAACGCTCTTCGCTCCCTTCTTGCCCTTCTTCCTCGCCTTCACCGGGCGACCCGGGAGCTGGGGCTGGCAGTCGCCTATCTGCTGTTCGTCCACAACGTCCAGGGAAATCTCGCGGTCAACCGCCTGCTCGGTTGGAGGCAAGGGCCCGAGTTCGCCCACGCCCAGGAGCTGCTCAGCGCCTATTCCGAAGGGGGCATGCGGGCGGTATCGGCCCGCTATGATTCTCGTAGCTCATCTTGACCACGGGTTCATTTCAAGTAAGCAGTGCAGCTATGAGCTGAGGATAAAGTGCCACAGTGTGCCCCGAGTTCTCGACTTCCCGGCAGAAACGTGAGCCCTTTGGTCAACGCATCTCAAGATTGAGCGTTGGCTCCGCTTTTGATTTGGTGGCATGACGGAGTGCGACGGCATGGCATTGTCGCATCGCTGTGCCGTTGCAGCGCCAGACGTCTTCGTGGCCGCCGTTCAGCCCTCGTCGAGCTCCTTCAGTCGGGAGAGGCAGCGGTCCAGAAACCCGCTCCTAGCTTGCGCGGCAAGGAGTCCGTCGCAGAAGCGGTCGCCACGAACGCACCACGTGATGCATGCACGTATCAGGTCAATGTCCCCATGGTCGATGTCGCAGCTGTCTATACCTTCCGAGGTGTCGATGCTATGGCGTTCAAGCGTCTCGAAGTAGCTGGTGTCCGCGAACCCGTCCAGTTCATAGAAATCGTCGACGAAATCCTCGAGTCCGAACGTCCCGCCCCCAAACTCGACATTCATGTTTCTGTCTGCCAGCTTGCCAGCGTACTTGGTTAGTCTTTCGAACATGTTCGCTCTTTAGCTCAAAAGTCCGTTGTCGCCCAGGTAGTCCACGAAGGCATCGATGATCCGTGCCGTGCGAGTCGCGATGTCTATTTCGGTGAAGTCTCCCATGACTTGTGTCAGGCGCTTGAGTTCCGCGATCTTTGTTCCGGCTTTTCGCTTGCCATTGCCGTCGGTGTATCCCTCATAGTACTTGCGCTTGTCGCAGAATCTGTAGTCGGCCGCGCGGATGTTTACACGCTTCTCGAGCAGCGCCTTGTTACCCAGCGCCTCCAGGTTGGATTGGTCGACGAGCGGGTCTATCTCGTTGCGCTTCTTGGCATAGATGTGCTCAATTTCGAGCGTGGTGTCCAGGTCCATGAGCGGTTGATCTGGGTCTGCGTACGCCCACCAAGTGAGCATGGACTTCGTTACAGGCCTGCCGTTGGTGAACACGTAGGTTCGGAATCGCTCAGTAATATTTGCGCGATTGAAGTGGTGGTTAGGAAACTCCACCGGGCGGTGCTCCACGATGTTGATCATCTCGGGATACACTGGCGAACGCAGCGCGTTCACGCCGGGACGCTCAATGGCGTAGGCGAAAATGAATGCCGTGATCTTGTTTAGAAAGCCGTAGAGTGCCTCGTCGTCGAGGACACCCTTGCTGTCGCTGTTGGCAAGGAACCAGACGCTTAGCAGATAGGTCCACATGCCGTTGGGGGCGTAGTTCAGCACGAAGAGCCTGCGGAGCACGCGCTCGCTGAATCCTTCCTGCGCGTCGACGCGTTTCCAGAAGCCGAGCAGGGCCTCAAGATCGCCGAGCGTGGCGTCCTCCTTGAGTATGGCGTAGCCATCGGCACCGAAGAAGTCGCGCAACGATGCGGTGGTCGTGTCGCGGATGCCTTTCTTCGCGCGGCGGTAGTACATATAGCGCGTAAATAGCTCATCGGTTGGTGTACCGCGCATGGGCCGGAAGATAGCGTTCGCTCCCTCTTCGAGCCCCTTCCAGCGACGGATGAACTCATCCTTGCGCCCCGTGTCGGAATAATGCTTGTAGAACTGGCTCTTGAAGATGTCGGCATCCGAGAGAGGCAACCCTCGGTCGTTTAGAGTCGAGAAGATGCGTAGCGCGGTGTCCTGCGACTCCGCTTCAATGGGCAACAGTATCACATTGTTGATGACGCGTGTGGCCATGTAGACGGTGTAGGTGGGCCACTCGCTCACCAGTTGCTCAATTTTCCTCTGGAAGAAAGCAAAGTTGCGGGCATAGGCGCTTTTCCAGCCATCGCCTACATTGCCCTCTCGTAAAATCTCGAGGAATTCATTTTTGTCGTTGTCCGATGCAACCTCGGAGTCGATCTTGAGACGTTCCATGTCGGGCTCGTCGAACTCGTCGGTCTTCCATACACAACGGGCGATTGCCTCGCGCATCTTCACAGACTGCTTATCCTTCATGTTGGTGAACTTGTCGTAGAACGCGCGGAGCAGCAGCATGATGGTGGTGAGGCGTTGCTGGCCGTCAATGATCTCGAGTTGGCCAGAGAGGTTCTTAAAGGTGACGATGGGTCCTAGGAAGTATTCGTCGTTCTCGCTG
This sequence comes from uncultured Collinsella sp., assembly GCA_965141635.1. Classification (GTDB taxonomy): domain Bacteria; phylum Actinomycetota; class Coriobacteriia; order Coriobacteriales; family Coriobacteriaceae; genus Collinsella. The sequence goes on from CBCSNG010000007.1 coordinate 15,778, forward strand.
TCGAAACGCTCGTAGTCATCGCCTGGAAAAGCGAACGAGAACAGGTCATCCCACAGCGTTGCGCATTCATCCTCGCCCCAGGCGTAGGGCCTCTGGTAGTCGGGGATGAGGAAGTCTGATCGCTTATCGGTGAGAAGATCGCGAATCGATCGCTGGTCGATGTTGAGCTTGGACATGAGCTGTACCTTCCGCGCGGGAACAATCAAGATGACACGGATTATATCGCCGAAGTCGTCATTCGCTCTATTGCTGCGAGCTACTGAATCTAGCAACCTCTGGCCAACCCTTACGGTTTCATGTCGTGATCCATATCGGCGCCGATCAATGCCCGTGATGCTTCTGCTTGCATCTTCTTTGGAGAGTGCGAACAAGAGATATGGTCTGCTGGCGATTGATTAACTACATTCGTTTTGGTTACAAGAAAACATGCTGCGCGCCTGCAGCATGAAGGAGAGGGAATCCTATGAATATCGTTGTATTGAGTGGTAGCCCGCGCAAGGGTGCCAATACCGACACCATGGTAGAGGCGTTTGCAGAGACCGCGCGCGAGGCCGGCCATACGGTCGAGGTCATCCGCGTTGCCAGTAAGAAAATCGCTGGTTGCCTGGGGTGTCAGTATTGCTTCGCCCACGAGGGCACTTGCGTGCAGAAGGATGACATGGCCAACGTGATCGAGTCGTTGAAAGGCGCCGATATGGTTGTCTTCGCTTCGCCTATCTACTGGTTCGATATCACTGCGCAGGAGAAGGCCGCCATCGACCGCCTGTACGCCTTTGGTGCTACGGGCTTCCCGTTCACCAAGACGGCCCTTTTGCTCGATAGCCACAGCGAGGGCGTCTATGATGCGGCGATCGCTATGTACAAGTCAACCTGCGCGTACTGCAAGTGGGAGGACCGGGGCATTGTCACCATCAGCGGTATGACCGAGCGCGACAGCATGGCCTCCTCGCCCAAGTTGGAAGAGGTGCGAGAGCTCGCTCGCAAGCTCGCCTAAGGACAAGAAGAACGCATGGCAATCGGTGTTGGTGGAAAATGCTTGCTATCCTTACCAAGAGGAATGCTGATTGCCATGCGTTGATGCTTCCGCGGACAATTCCGGCGTGCTAAAACGCCTTCTCGTTCAAGAATTCCCTGAACGCGGGAATGTCAAAGCCAACGAGACCACGCCCGCGCTCTCCAATGACGCCGTCCTCCAGGAGGCGGCGTTTGTATTGGCTTGCGTAGTTGCTGGCGACGCCCATGCGTTTGGCTATCTCCGAGACCCTGCTGGGGCCAGAATCGGGCAGCATCGCGAGCAAAAACTCAATGTCTTTATCGGAAAGCTCCCGATAGGTCGTTTCGAGAGAAGCCCGATGTCATGCTTCTCGAGTTGCCTGAAGACGCCATTCATGCCCGTGCGCCAGTTGCCCTGAGTCTCCTGAGCATATGTCCGATCGATGCCGACTGGCCCAATCTGAACGCCGCTTATGCACGCGCGAGGCTGTGAGAGGTAACTATCTGCGGCTTCTTTGGTTCGCTCGATAATATCTTCGAGCATGCCTGGCATGGCGGAGACATTTGCTGCAATCCATGGTGGCCCCTTTGCAGGTTTTGCTAACTTTTGCAACTTTTGCTAAATTTTGCAAGTTTTGCTAACGGCTTAACATGTCTTGTGCCGTGGGATTGCAGGAGTGAAAAACGGGGAGTTCTATTATTCCGACTACGTTGCAACGAGCGGGGCCCGGAGCGCGATGTTGCTGCGCTCCGGGCCCCGCTGCTTTGTAAACCCATGACGGTTTGGCCACTGTTGTTTTAGTCAAACAAGCTCGGCATGTCGTTTTCCTTCATGAGGGCACCGGCAGAGGGAAGGCTTTGTGCAGTGAACTTCTCGGCCGAGACGCCGGCGCCAAGAATCTCCTCGGTCGTGCCGACGGTGGTGACCGAGCGGCCCTTCTTGGCCGTGAAAGCCTGGACGCCCTGCGTGTTGGTGGTCGTCTTGGTCTTGAGTAGCGACGTGTTGAAGTTCATCAAACGATAGTCGCTCGAGACCAGCGCGATGTCGCGATCTTCCTTGAGCACCTGGGCATACAGTAGCTTGCTGCCACCGTAGATGGCGTTCTTGAGGCGCTTGCGGTTGGTCTTGGTGACGTATCCAGAAAGCGCGACGCGCACCACGCGGCCGTTCTCAAAGACGAACAGCACGTCGGCCTTGTAGTCCTCGGGGTCGATGACCCAGATGACACTCTCGTCGGGTTCCATCTCAAGATCGGTCGGCAGGTACGAGCCCAGCTGTGCCGACTTGGTATCCTCAAACGCCGCAACCTTGCACTTGTACACCTGGCTCTTGTTGGTAAAGACCAGCAATTCGTGGGTGTTGGAGGACGGAAACTCGATAAAGGGTTTGTCGCCGTCCTTGTACTTGAGCGTGGTCGCCTTCTTGAGCACGCGGTCTGTCATCTTCTTAAGGTAGCCATCGCGCGAGAGCATGATGGTGACCGGGTACTCCTCGACCTCGGGCTCCAAGCTTACTTCGATAACCTCATGGGGCTCAATCCTGCCCGTGCGGCGCGGCATCACGTACTTCTTGTTGACTGCGGCCAGCTCGTCGCTGATGACCTTCTTGATGTTCTCCTCGCTGGAGAGGATCTCCTCAAGCTCGGCAATCTCACCCTCTAGCTTGGCGATGTCCTTGGTGCGGTTGAGGATGTACTCCTCGTTGATGTTGCGGAGTTTAAGCTCGGCAACAAACTCGGCTTGGGTCTCGTCGATGTCGAAGCCGCGCATAAGGTTGGGCACGACCTCGGCTTCGAGCTTGGTGCCGCGGATGATAGCGATGGCCTTGTCGATGTCGAGCAAAATCGCCTCGAGGCCGTGCAGCAGGTGCAGGCGCTCGGACTTTTTGCCCAGGTCAAAGTTGATACGGCGACGCGTGGACTCAATACGCCACTTGACCCACTCGTGCAGGATCTGACGCACACCCATAACGCGAGGGTAACCATCGACCAGCACGTTGAAGTTGCACGAGAACGAATCCTGCAGTGTGGTCGAGCGATAGAGCTTGGCCATGAGCTTGTCGGGGTCGACACCGCGCTTAAGGTCGATGGCGATGCGCAGGCCCGAGAGGTCGGTCTCGTCGCGGATGTCAGCGATCTCCTTGACCTTGCCCTCTTTGGAGAGCTTGACGATTCGCTCGATGATGACATCGGTCTTGGTGGTGTAGGGGATCTCGTAGACCTCGATAATGCGCTCTTCGGGAATCCAGCGCCAGCGGGAGCGGATCTGGAAGCTGCCAAGGCCGGTCTCGACGATCTTTTCCATCTCCTCGCGGCGGTAGATAATCTCGCCGCCGGTCGAGAAGTCGGGCATGGGCATGTACTCGAGCAGGTCACAGTCAGGGTCCTGCAGGTAGTGCATGGTGGCGGTGCAGACCTCGTTGAGGTTGAAACCGCAGATGTCGGACGCCATGGCGACGCCGATGCCCTTATTGGCCGAGACAAGGATGTTGGGGAACGTGGTGGGCAGTAGGCGCGGCTCCTTCATGGCGCCGTCGTAGCTGTCGACGAAGTCGACCGGGTCCTTGTCGATGTCCTTGAAGATCTCTGCGCTGATGGGGGAGAGCTTGGCTTCGGTATAACGCGAGGCGGCGTAGCTCAGGTCGCCCGAATAGTACTTGCCAAAGTTGCCCTTCGACTCCACGAAGGGGGCAAGAAGCGCCTCGTTGCCGGTTGCCAGACGCACCATCGTCTCGTAGATCGCGGCATCGCCATGCGGGTTGAGCTTCATGGTCTGGCCCACGATGTTGGCGCTCTTCTGGCGCTCGCCCTTGAGCAGACCCATCTTGTACATGGTGTAGAGCAGCTTGCGGTGCGAGGGCTTAAAGCCGTCGATCTCGGGGAACGCACGCGAGACGTTGACGCTCATGGCGTAGGGCATGTAGTTGACCTCGAGCGTCTGCGTGATCGGCTGATCGGTGACCTCGGAGTGCAGGCCGATGACGTTCTCGGCGTTGACCTGCTTTTTCTTCGGCTGGTTCTTCGTCTTCTTCTTTGCCACGATATCCTCTTGAACTTCTTATAGGCCGTCGTTATCGATTTGCTGCTACTGCAGGTCCAGCTGGTCCAGGTATTCTTTGCCGTGCTCGGAGATATGGCGCTTGCGGCCTGCCTCGTCGTTGCCCAACAACAGGTTGAACATGGTCTCCATCTTAGTGACGTCCTCGGGCTCCACCTTGATCAGGCGACGCGTCTCGGGGTTCATGGTGGTGAGCCACATCATGTCCGGATCGTTCTCACCAAGACCCTTGGAGCGGTTGATGGAACACTTCTGGTCGCCGATCTCCTTAAGGATGCCGTTCTTCTCGAGCTCGGTGTAGGCAAAGTAGGTCTTTTCTTTGCAGTTGATCTCGTAGAGCGGCGACTCGGCGATATACACGTAGCCCTCGTCGATAAGTGTGGGCACCAGGCGATAGAGCATGGTGAGCACGAGCGTGCGGATGTGATAACCGTCGACGTCGGCGTCCGTACAGATGATGACCTTGTTCCAGTTGAGGTTGTCCAGGTCAAAGGCGCCCAGGTTCTTGATGCGCTTGTCCTTGATCTCCACACCGCAGCCCAGCACGCGCATAAGGTCCATGATGATGTCGGACTTAAAGATGCGCGGATAATCCTCCTTCAGGCAGTTGAGGATCTTACCGCGGACGGGCATAACGCCCTGGAACTCGGCATCGCGCGAGGTGCGAATGGCGCCTGCTGCCGAGTCGCCCTCTACGATGTAGATCTCGCGACGGTTCTTGTCCTTGGAGCGGCAGTCGATGAACTTCTGCACGCGGTTGGCCATATCGGTCTTCTGCTGCAGGTTGGTTTTGATGCTCTGGCGCGTCTTCTCGGCATTCTCGCGCGAGCGCTTGTTGATGAGCACCTGCTCCATGATCTTGTTGGCGGCGTCCTTGTTCTCGATCAGGTAGGTCGAGAGGCGCTCCTTAAAGAATGCCGTCATGGCCTGCTGGATAAAGCGGTTATTGATGGCCTTCTTGGTCTGGTTTTCGTAAGACGTCTGGGTGGAGAAGCAGTTAGTCACCAGCACCAGGCAGTCTTGGACGTCCTGCCACTTAATGCCGCTCTCGTTTTTGTTGTACTTGCCCTGTTGCTTAATGTAAGCATCGATGGCGCTGGTGAGGGCGCTGCGGGCAGCCTTCTCGGGCGAACCGCCGTTCTCGAGCCACGATGAGTTGTGGTAGTACTCCTGCATCATGAAGGTGCGCGAGAAGCACATGCACGCGGTGATTTTTACGTTGTAATCGGGCAGGTCCTCGCGATCGCGACCGCGACGGTCGGCCTCGATAAAGAAGGGCTCGGTAAGGTAGTCGGTACCGACCTTCTCGAGCACATAGTCCTCGATGCCCTTGGGGTAGCAAAAGTCCTCTTCGGAAAACTCGCCATCGTCGCCCTCGATGCGCAGGCGGAAGGTCACGTTGGCGTTGACCACGGCCTGACGGCGCATGGTCTCGCGATACCAATCGTGGGGAATGCTAATCGAGGTAAAGACCTCAAGATCGGGACGCCACTTGATGGTGGTACCGGTGCGGTTCTCGTCGCTGGGCTCAATCTCGAGCGCCTTCTTTTTGGCGCCGACGACCTTGCCCTTCTTAAAGTGCAGGGAGTACTTGTTGCCGTCGCGCCAAACCGTGACGTCCATGTACTCGGAAGCGTACTGGGTCGCGCACGAGCCCAGGCCGTTGGTGCCGAGCGAGAAGTCGTAGTCGCCGCCCTGGTTGTTATTGTATTTGCCGCCGGCGTAGAGCTCACAAAAGACGAGCTCCCAGTTAAAGCGCTTCTCGGAAGGGTTCCAGTCGAGCGGGCAGCCACGGCCATTGTCCTCTACCTGAATGGAGCCATCGCGAAAGGCGGTAAGGGTGATGAGCTTGCCGTAGCCCTGGCGCGCCTCGTCAACGGCGTTGGACAGGATCTCGAAGGCGGCATGTGCGCAGCCGTCGAGCCCGTCCGAGCCAAAGATGACGGCGGGACGCAGGCGTACGCGCTCCTCGTCCTTGAGCTGGCGGATACTGTCGTTACCATAGTTTGCGGTGTTTTTTGCCATACTCGCTCTCTCGGTGCTCCCTTGCTGCGTTTAAGTCATATAGATAGTCAAGGTAGCATAGCCCAGCCCACGGACGATTCCAACCAACACGAAATCCATCGAACAATCGTTCGGAGTTCGATGGAGATTCGTTTACTCGGACAAAACCGAGTCGGTTCTGACCGAGTAAGTTTGAATAGCGGATCGAAATTGCTATGTCCGCATGGCAATGACGAATATGGTTTCCATAATGACAGATATAGTTGACATTATCTGATATATGCAATATATTTCTGTCATGTTGCAACGGATATCTGTCCATTACTACGAAAGGAACTCCGTGCCGGGCAAAAAAAACCTCCGCATGAAGGCAGCGCGCGCGGCGGCTGGCCTTTCGCAAGCTGACTTGGCCGAGGTCGTGGGCGTTACGCGCCAGACCATCGGCCTGATCGAGGCGGGCGGCTACAACCCCACGCTCAATTTGTGCGTGGCAATCTGTAAAGCGCTACGCGTTACGTTGAACGACTTGTTTTGGGAAGACGAGAGCGACGTCGACCCTGACGCTCTTTAGGAGTTCGCTATGAAATTTGAAGATTTAAAACTCGTGCAAAAGTGGCGTGAATATGCCGGCCCAAAGGATGAGCGCCTGGAGGCCGAGAGCGCGAAGATCTACAAGATTGGTTTCGTGCTGCTTTCGTTTGGCATGTTGATGATCTTTTTCTACCAGTTTATAGCTCGACAGGTTGCGTGGGTTCACAGCGACGCCAGTGAAATGCCGCATGGCTTTGCAACGCCGTTCGAGGCAGCCATGTATTTGTGGCTCGTTCTCGTGATGTTGATTTGCGCAGGACTGCAAACGCGGAAGGGCTATGTCGATACCAATCGTTTTGGGCAAACCGAGCATCTTCCTGTTGGATATTTCCTGCTTCTCAGCGGTCTTAGCGGCGCCGCGTTCGCGCTTGTTATTGCCGCAATGCGCTGTATCGCTGAGGCGCAGATCGTACCACTCGAAAGCGTCTTTTGGTTGGCGAACCTGGCCACGGGCGTGTTCTGCGGTGCGACGATTTTCGCGGCCACGTTTGCTGCCCTGTGCGCAACGTTTTTCACGGCGAAAAGACGCCGTGCCAAGCTCGAGGCAGAACTCGACTCCTCTGATGACATCTAATGCGTAATGGGCTGGCTCTGGGTATCCAGAACCAGCCCATTTGATGTTCGATGAGCCGAGTCGGCGTCTTCACAAAAGTAACTAGGAGCTAGCGAGACCTATCCGAATTGGCCTCATTGGCGGTGTCGGCTTCGAGTGCCGTGCGGCGGGCGCTGTAGGCGACAAGGCCGGCACCAGCCGCGGCGAGTGCTGCTGCGGCTGCCGTCAGGGGGATGTTGCTGTCACCCGTTCCAGCAAGCGCGCCTGCTTTTCCAGAACGCTTGCTGTTACCGCGGTCCTTGCCGCTGCCAGAGCTGCTGCCGCCACCGGAGCTGCCTCCCGTGCCGGAACCGCCGCCGCTCGAGCCGCCATCGCCGTCCACGGTCATCGGGGCGTCGTGAAGTCCTGTCGTATCCGCGCTGCCGCATACGCCGACCTGAACTTCTGAGCGCTCGCATACTGTGTCGGGCACATGAAGTTCGTGCAGTACGGCACCCAGCGCTGAGTTTGCGCCCGGTCGAATTTCCTCGAGCGTTACGGGATCGAGCGCCACCAGATTACGCGCCTTCGCATACAGCGTTACGCGTTTGCCCACTTCGTCGCTCCAACTCTCGGGGATGGCGAAGCTCATGCGGAACTGTGCCGTGCAACCCGGTGCCAGCACGGCGTTGCCGTTGTCGGCTACCAGCGGGTGCGTTGCAAAACGTGCGTCCAGCGTCTCGAGCGCGTACTTTACGTGTGCCATATCGTTGGCCGAAGCGTCCTCGGCAAGCTCTGGATCGTAGATCGAAGCCATGCGTGCGTTCACGCCGAACCCGATGGATGCGCTGGAGAACGGCTGGCTGGAGCCCTCTCGGTACAGATCGATCGTGCCGGCGGTCAGCAAGGTGTTGCCGTCGTTTCGCACCGTGACCATGAAGGATTCGCCTGCTGCTCCGGGCACCACCGCGCCCGAGGTAGCGACCGCGCCCATCGGAGTGGCACACGCCACCAAGGGAACTTCGATGCCGTGCAGATTTGCCTCGCTCTTCTCCGCGCTCACAATGTGCGTGGCGAGCGCGGAGAGCATGCCTCCCGACGTCAAAAATGTCGTTATCTGATCGACGGGATGGTCCAGCTCGCACATCACGAACGGCTCCGTGAACAGATCGCCTGCCAAGGTGCTGGCGAAGATGCGGAAGTGCTTGCCCATCACTGCTACCGGGTTGCCTTCTTCGTCGTAGGTTTGTCCCACCTTGCCATCGGTGTTCTCTACATAGAGCACGCACCTGCCGTTGTTGCTTACGCTAAACGATGCCGGGCCACAGCCTGCGGCACCCACGGGCTGCGTTGCAAATGCCGATGCGCCTCGCGTCCAAGTAATATGCTGCAGTTGCTCGTTGACGGTTGCCAAAAAGCCCGAATGTTGTGGCCACGGCACCGTGTGGGGTACTGTGGCATCTGGTGGCATAACGCCCCAACCCGCGATGGACTGGCCGATCACGGCATACGATGCGCAGCCACTACCGTTTGTAGTTTCGTATGCAACGGGCACCACCATTTTGCCGTTGATATTCTCGGGTACGCCCAGCTCGATGCTCGATGGCGCTTGCGGAAAGCGGAGGACCTGACGGAACGTGAGGCTGTCGCCCGAAACGTCCGACCACAGGGTGAAGCACTCCAGCGCAACCTCTGCCTCATTGCCCAGCGCCTTTTCTGCGGTGGTTCCGCGGCGGTGGAGGTAAGCGCCCGACAGGCGCCCGTCGACCAGCGTCTTGCCCACCGTGATGCGTGGACACTGCAGACAATGGTGGCCATCCTCCTGAAGGCGGCCGCGCGAGATGCTGCGCCACGACGTATGAGACATCACGCGAACTCCGTCGTTGCTTATGTGCAGGCGCACAACGGACAGTATGCCGGCTGTGCTTGCCGTATCGAAAAGGGTGTTGTCGCCGTCGGGGCGCTCGCCCGAGACCAGCAGCACGTAAGCGTCCTGGTTTTCTCTTCCGTCCGTATATTCCACTACGTCGAAGTCGTAATCGAATATGCCGTCGCGCTCCACGTCGCCCTCGCCAAAGCCAAGGGGGAAGTCCACGGGCATGGGGGCAGACCACGTGCCGTTTGCCTTTGTGTGCACCACTAGGCGCGAGCGGCCATTGTCGCCGTAGCGCACCGAGGCGATACGGAACAGGCATTCTACGCCGGCGATCATTGCCAGCTTCATGTGAGCTTCGCTGAGCACGCCAGTAAACAGCACGTTGTCGCTCGAGGGCTTGATGCCGCCACGCTCGTCCTCCGATAGACCAGCAGAATTGGCGTTGGGGTCCGCAACGGCGTCCTTCGCCTGCCCGATATGGGTGTACGCATACATCGGCGCGGCGTTTTCGTCGTTCTCTATCAGTGCATGGACGAAATGCTCGATCTGTCCCGTGTCGTCGCTTTCTGCATCCGCCTCGAGCTCAATGCGCGTGACCGCTTGATCCCAATCGCGCACGACAGGCGCGACGTTTACGGCGGTGGCCTTAACCTCGGCGCGTGCGAGTAGCTCGGCGTTGGTGACGATGGTGGCCGATGCGATAAATTGCGGCACGCCGCCCGCCTCGATGTTGCCGGGCGTGCCGAAGCAGGCATCCAGCGTGTAAGGCGTATCCCCACCCAATGCAAGCTCAGAGCGTTGGAGCACATACTGGTTGCCATTGTTCACCGACATATTCCACGAATCGAGGAGTGTGGGCCACGACCCCGACCAAGCCTTGGTGGTCCACTTGAACATTACAAACTGGAGTATCACATCGACATCGACGTCTGCACCTACGCGCAGTCGCGGAAGCTGGTGTCCATCTGCCTTCTCATACCCAATGAACAGCGTGAGGGATGCGGCGCCGCGCACGGCAGACGAAGCGACGCCTGCAACGCCGGCGCCAAAGGTGACGGCAAGCCCGATCTGGATGGTGAACGAGCCCGACGTGTTTGAATAGTCGAGCGAAATGTTTTTAAAAAACGCCGCGCCGCTGCCGTGCGTGTGGGCACCCACGGCGAGCGCCAGCTTCGCCAGCACCCAGGGGTTGACGTTTAGGAAAAACGGCACCGGTCCTAGGGTAAACTGCTCGGTCCAATTGAGGTCGGTTCTTACCTGGAAGAGGGCCTTAATATTGCCGTATGCGGGATCGTTGTTGTTGCCCCAGGTTTTGCCCACCCAGTCGTAGGCGAGCGATCCGTACAGCTGCGTGGCGATATCCATCGTAAACAGCAGCGTGCAGTGGTGACGAAGCAGCTTGGTGTTTCTTGGATCGGTGCCCGAACCGGCACTCATACTCTTATATTGATTCCACTTCCCCTCCATCTCGTCGAGGTAGCGGTTTGCCTGCTTGGCGCCCGACTCGCGCGGCGATTTCTTCCAGTATTCCGGATCAGGGTTGCCCGAATCGTTCATATAGCTGGCTGGTTTGTATCCTCCGCCAAACAGCACGTATCCAGCAAACGAGAAATCGAAGAGGATCGGAAATGTGGGCATCCAGCACGTGAACTTATTGCCGCCGATGCCGGGAAACGCCGCGGGGAAATCAAACGGGGTGATCTCTTGGTCCATGGTGGTGGGGATGATAGTCGTCGAGCCCGATTCCGCCTTTGCGGCCGGCGCGGTGACAACGGCCATGGGGGAGGAGAGCGTGTAGGTTTTGCCCTGGTAGTCGAGCGCAAAGCGCAACTTGCATCCTTCCTCCAGAAGGTTTGACGCTGCATCGAGGAACTTGTCTTCGAGCGTGAACGTCGCCAGATTATCCGCGCCCGGTGCGCTGGCCTTGACTTGGCCGATCTGCGTGACGGTTTCGGATGAGCTGCCCGCGGCGGGCGTCACTTTGTTGATGCGCAGCGTTGCCTGTCCACCCTGTGGCAGATGCGCCTGCACGGTAAAGGCGTGCGTATCGGGCTGCTCGTTTGCCGTGTCGTCCTTCGGCATTGCCATAAACGTGGCATCGGCGTACTGGATGTCCCATTCATCGAACGTGAGCTGTCGAAAGTACGGCTCGCCATCGGAGCGCGGACGCGTGGGCGCGGTTATGGCGGTGCCGCCCTGGATACGCGCAAGGGGAATCTCGACATCACGGTAGCCCGCCATGCTAATGGAGATGCCGCCGTTAAAGTCGTACGCGTCGAGAAGCGTTGCCTCGTCCACGTAGCCTTCCGAAAGAGGGGCGACCTCAAAGATGGCCGTGCCCTCGTCATCGGTAGTGGCGGTGAGCTGCTTGTCTGTGGCATAGCGCGATGTGAGCGTGACCTGGGCACCCGCGATGGGCGTATTCTTGTTGGCGACGTCGACCACGACCACACCAAACATGGTGCGCGAGAGAACGAGCACCCTGAAGGGGTCTTTTTCGTCGGCATAGGCTTCGGTGGGCGCGAACGGCAATATGAAGGCATTTGCGCTTCCCGGCACGCGCGGCAACATAATGCTCGCCAGCGAGGATGCTCCGGCAACAAGTAACGAACGGCGACCAAGCATCTTTGGCTCCCATCCCGCAAACATCGGTGGAAATAATCCAATTTTGCGAGAAGGTGCCCCGTGGCGGTAGTGCCGTTCGGGGACCAAAATGTCCAATTTGAGCGCGCGAAAGCGTCGGGCCCCCGGGACGCTTTCGATATGCCAGGTAGTCTGGCCGCTAGCGCAACATGTGGGCAATCAGCTCGGCGCGAGTTCCGATACCAAGCTTGGCATACACTCCTGATAGGCGGTTTTTAACGGTGCCCGGCGATACTCCCATGTGGCGTGCGATTTCAGCGTTGGTCCATCCGCGGCAGGCGAGCATGGCCATGGTGAACTCCGTGGTCGTTAAATCGTCGGCCACGTCCTCGCCCGAATCGGGGTTGTGGATGCGCCGCCAGCCGTAGCTGAAGCGGTACGTGATCTCGATGATGCGAGCGAAATCGTCGGGGTATTGCGATTTTAAGCACGCCTCGATAAGCCCCTGCAAAAGGCCGTGGTGCTCGCCGATGAGCTCGATAAGGCCGTCAGGGCGCGCAATGTTCCAAGCGGTTCCGAAGTGTGCCTTTGCGGCGTCGATATCCTTGAGGCTCATGCATGCCATGGAAGCTGCCAGGTGCAGGAACAGTTCCGAGATCGGATAGCTTCCCTGTTTCATGATCAGGGCGTTTTCCGCCATGCCCAGACTGCGGCCGTATTCGCCGTGCAGATACAAGGCGTGCGCCATCACGTAGCTGGCGAACAGGCGCAGGCCTTCGGGCAGATGCGCCGCAAGTGGATAAAACTCTTCGGCGGAATACGGGGAAGGCAAGTGCAGCAGGACGCTCGCGGCCGAGGCGAACAGGATATGCGTGGCGTGGACGGCGGGCGATTCCTCGTCAGCCGGCGTATCGAGGATGCCAGCAAGGCACCGGCGGGCGTCGGCGATACGGTTGAGCGACAGGCTGGCGTATCCGCAGATAAAGCATGCGGAATAGCGCAGTGCGGGGTCGGTGGCGTCAAGATAGGGGCGCGCCGTCTTGGCAGCGAGGGTGGCCTGTCCGCGAAAGTACAGCGCTTCTGCCGTGGCAATGGTGCGCGAATCGGGGTCGGAAATGCCTGCAACTGCAGCGTCAATCTGCCCCGGCACAAAGGCGGTGCACATCAACGGCATGGGAACGCATGGGTAACCATCGCAGTCCATCTTCCATCTCCCAACAGCTGGCAACAATAGCAGCAATTGTACTCCTGTTGTTCGGGACTGGAATTTGTGGGTATCGCCGACGATTATGCCGAACGTATAAAGGAAGACTAGCGGCTCTCTTGAACCCGAGGTCGAAGGGGGCGTTGTACAAGGCATATGGGGCCGAGTGGAAGTGGATCAAAAGAGCGTTACTTGACGTTTCATGCATAATGCCAACCGCCCCGCGACATCACGTTCGCAGCGCGCAGGGGCCGGAGAATCTTCGCGATGAGAGTTGACGTCTAATACCTTGCATCGTATAGTGTGTATAGCATAGTATATGACGAGAGGAGGTGTGCGGATGGAGGCCCAGATGAAGCGCGGCTTCCTGGAGGCCTGCGTGCTCGCGGCCGTCTCCGGCGAGGAGTCCTACGGCTACCAGATCGTGAAGGACGTGCCGGCGAGCATGGGGCTCACGGAGTCGACGCTCTACCCGCTGCTCAAGCGCCTGGAGAAGGCCGGGTGCATCACGGCGCGCTCTGCCGAGCACAACGGGCGGCTGCGCCGGTACTACCGCATCACGGACGATGGGCGTGCGCGCATCGAGGAGTTCCTGGCCGAGTGGCCGTCCGTACGGGAGATTTACGCATACGTTGAGGGGGCGCACCATGACGCGCGATGAGTTTCTGGGCCGGTTGGGCGAGCTGCTTGCCTGCCTGCCGGCCGAGCAGGTGGAGGAGACCAAGGCGTTCTATGCGGAGGCCATCGCCGACCGCATGGAGGACGGTATGAGCGAGGAGGAGGCCGTGGCCGCCATGGGCGCCCCCGGCGAGGTTGCCGAGGCCACGCTCGACGACCTGCCCGCCGTGCCGCGCGCGATCGCGAGGACGCGCCGGCGCAGCACCGCGCTGCTGTGGGTGCTGACCATCGTGGGCTCCCCGGTGTGGGTGCCGCTGCTCGCCGCCTTCGCCGCCGTGGCCGTCACGGTCTATATCTGCATCTGGGTGCTGGCGCTCTGCGTGTGGATCGTCGCGGCGGCACTCGGGGGCGTGGGCGTAGTTGAGCTCCTGCTTGCCGTAAGCGGCGTCACCATCGGCCACTTCCCGTACGCCCTCGCCTCGGCGGGCGTGGGGCTCGGCCTCGTCGGCGTGGCGCTCTTCGTTGGTGCTGGCGCTTGGGCCGTCTCAAAACAAATTGCGCGCCTCTCGGCGCTCTGGGCGAGGAAGGCCGCCTCGCCCTTCTGGAAGGGTAAGGGCGAGAAGGGCGGCGCTGCCGCGCATCTCGCGGCGTAGAAAGGAGTGAGTACCATGACCAGCGCGAAGAAGATCTACCTCGCCGTGGCGGGCGGGCTCGTTGCCGCGGGTGTTGTCCTCGCGGGCATTGGCTTTATCGCTTCGGGTTTCGACCCGGCCGTGTTCACAACCCACATCGACACGCGCGACAGCACCATCGTGCTCGGCGGCGTCGAGGTGGACGACCCGACGGGCCTCCCCCTCATCGAGCAGCTCGCCGGAATCGGCGAGGTCGACACCTCCGGCATCACCGCGTCCGAGTCCCCTGCTGCCCCGGAGGCGCCCACCGCTCCCTAAGCATAGCGCGCCCGGCGCCAGCCCGGGCGGGGCGAGCGGCAGTGACGAGCGCGCCTCGCGGACCCGGTCCTCGATCTCGCGTGGCGTGGACCTCGCGAGCCTGCGCGGGCGGCTACTGCGGTCGGACATGGGCTTTCCGGACCTGCTGCGGCGCAGCCACTTGCTCGCCGTCTGGCGGCTGACGCCCATCTGACGCGCGGCCTCGGCGACGCCGAGGCCGGACTCTATGCGCGAGACGAGCGTCTCGCGCCCTCTCGGGGTGAGCCTTGCGTTAGGATGTTGCTCCATGGGAGGGCTCCTCTGCTGTTCGTCTAGACAACTCACAGCATGTGGGAGCCCTCCCTATTTGTCACTACCCGGGTGTAAACAACCTATTGGCACAGAACAGCTAGAACAACCGATGCCGCCTCACTGCGCCGAGAAACCCCGGCGCCGTGAGGCGGGCGGCGGAGTGAGCCAACAGCAAAGCCACGCCGCTAGTAGTAGCCTGTCACCAGCAATCTGCAAGTCACTAGCACCCCACAGCCGTGCCGGCAGCATCCCTTGGCCGCCATATCAGCCGCACGGTATAATCTATCCATCGATATATTGGTTGAACCATGGTGTCTTTGCTGTGACCATAAACCTCCGCAAGACGCTAGGACCTTGTTCTAAGGAGATCTGGTGGAGAAAGGTCAAGAGAACCCACCACAAGACCAGGCGCTTGCCCATAGAGTCAGGTGGGCTGACCTCGACAGCGTATTCGAGCACATGGGCGACAATACTAGCGTTGGAGAGGCAAGTAACGGCATCCACCTCATAAATGACCGGGAGCACGTCGCCGTGCGCCAGGACCACGAGGTTCGCATTCCCAATGAATACCTGCAGGAATCATACGTCGGACAGCGCGACAGCGACCTGAGAAAAGCAAGGGAGATGCTTCTTCAGGCCAAGCAGGAGCGCCCTTCCTACAAACCTGACATCCTTTTAGGTCTTGCGACAACGTTCCTGGGCTGGTTTCTCGGGGGTTTGTCGTCATCTGTCACTCTCGCATCTTTGCCCGGTATCTTGATGCTCTGCGTAGCACCGTGTGGCGCAGTAGGACTCTTTGTCGCTTTTATCTTTATCCGAAAAGAAGAGAAGCAGGGCAAATCTGATCTGGCCGAGCGCGTCCTAGAACACCTGGCGGATCCCGATGACAAGGAGACCAAGACCGATGAACATTAATGATACGAGCACACAGCTGCTCTTTACCACGGTCCCCATCGTGGGCATTACTACCGAAGGCACGGGCGTCTCGGGTACAGGATTCTTCTTTTCCTATGACCTTGAAGACGGGCGAAACGTGCCCCTGCTCATTACCAATCACCATGTCCTCAAGGATGTGATTCAGGGTCGCTTCGTCATCAATCTAGCCGAAGGTGACGCCCCGTCACGCGAGACCATCAGCGTGAACTTCGACAAGTCATTCATCGAGGGGAAGAAGCTCGGAGAGCTCGACTTGGTTGCGATGCCGGTGGCCCCTGTTCTCAGCATGCTTGAAGAAAACGGGAAGAGGCCCTTCTACCGATCCATCGACTCTGGACTCATCCCGAAGAAGAGTGTGCTGGACAATTTGGCGGCGCTCGAGCAAATCACCTTTATCGGATACCCCAGCGGGCTCTATGACGACTACAACAAGACCCCCCTCATCAGGCAAGGCTGGACTTCCACGCCCGCTTGGAACGACTACAAGGGTAAGCGCGAGTTCCTCGTTGACGCATCTGTATTCGAGGGCTCCAGCGGCAGTCCCGCCTTCATCCTCAACCAGGGCAGCTATCCCACGACCGACGGAATTGCCATCGGCTCCAGGCTGCTGTTCATGGGCGTAATCACTCAGACGATTACGAAGGAGAAGAGTGAGCACCTCGATTTAGGTACAGTCATCAGAAGCGACGCGATGCTCGACAAGCTCAAACCTTTCGTGGAAGGTCTACTGTAGCTAAGAGCACCGTCAAAAGCAGTGACACCCCTTTGCTCCTTTCCCTAGGATGAGGTGACTGAGCTCGGCATGCTGGTTGACATCTGGTTCCCCAACGGCTCATAGTACAGACACATGGAAAGCCTTCGGGTTTTGTAAGGGCGGGACCCACTGGGCCTCGCTCTAGTTTTACTGTTCGGTTAACGCTGCGGATCGTTTTGGAAGGCTTACGAGCATCACGGTCCCGTTCTCGGAACTTGTTTCGACCTCTACCGTGCCACCGTGAAGCGCTGCAATCTCCCAAACAAGCGCTAGTCCGAGTCCTGCGCCGCCGTATGCCCTGCTGCGGGATTTGTCTAGGCGAAAGAACGGTTGGAAGATACTCTCACGGTACTGCTTGGGTATTCCCGGGCCCTCATCTTTGACTCGCAGGAGCACATGGCTGTCGCTGTCGCTGATGGAGACGTTGACAGTCGAGCCGGAGCGGCTGTAACGGATGGCGTTTTCGACCAGATTAAACACCAGCCGATAGAGGAGCGTATCACTTCCGATTGTCAAAGCGTCTCCAGCACAATTGAGGGCTATGCCCTTATTTTCGGCAAGTGGCGCAAGGTCGGTGAGGACCTCTTCGGACAGGGGACCGAGTTCAACAGCGTCCCCGCAAGGAACGCTGCGGAGCTCACTCATCTCGAGCAATACCTTGGTCATTCGAGACATGCGCTCGGTTTGTTCTTGTAACAGGCCGAGCAGCTCGGCTGTTTCGGGTTGCAAACCGGAGTGCTCGGAGATGAATAGTTCAATCTGTGCTTGCATAAGGGCGAGCGGGGTGCGCAGCTCGTGTGCGGCGTTGCCGGTAAACTGACGCTGTGCAGAGAACCCTTCGCCAAGACGGGCGATCATGTCGTTGAAAGAGGCGCTGCATCGTTGTAGCTCGGTGGGCACATCTTCGCTGAGTCTGATTTCGCTTAGGTTGTCAGGCTGCACACGCTCAACCTGGGCTGCAAAAGCTCGTAGCGGTTTGAGTGCACGGCCGCTCACAAAGTATGCCAGCACGCCGCCAAGTAGCGTGACTCCAGCCGTGATGTACCAGGCTGTCGTGCCAAAAGATTCCTGTGCGTCGTTTACGACGATCGTGACCTCGTCATCGAGGGCTGCTTTTGTTGGGTCAAACGCCTGGGGCGAATCCGCGCCGGCAGCGTTAAAGGCCGAGATGTCGCTGCCGATGGCATCCATGTAGCGCATGCCCGTATAGCCGACCAGGCTGTTCGTCAGCACGCACGCTGCGCACGTGAGCAGCGCCGTCATGATCGTTATGCGCCATTGCAGCGAAAGCCTTTTCATTCGCTATCCTCCATAACGTAGCCCTCTCCAATCCGATTGCGAATCGGGTCGTATCCCAAAGCGTTGCGTAGCTTTTTGCGGAGTGACGAGATGTGAACGCGGGTTGCGTTGCTAAAGCTGTTCACGCTGCTATCCCAAACGTGCTCGATAAGCTCCTCTTGGCTTACCGGACGCCCTTGATTAAGCATCAGGTATTCCAAGATTCCCGTTTCCTTGCGCGTAAGAGATAAAGCCTCGCTGTCCACGGAAGCGGTGCGCGCCTTGGTGTCAAAGCGGAGCTTTCCGCAGGTTAAAACTATGTCGCTTTGTGTAAAGCGTCTGAGGGTAAGGCTGCGAATCCTTGCCGCAAGCTCGTCCAGGTGAAACGGCTTGGTGAGGTAATCGTTGGCGCCGGCATCGAGTCCGGCGACTTTATCGGATACTTCGCCGCGTGCGGACAGAATCAGCACCTTAGTCTCGCAGTCAGTTTTCCTAAGTTCCCTGAGTACGGCCATGCCGTCGATACGGGGAAGGTTGAGGTCGAGTACCACGAGGTCGAAGGCCTCAACGTTCAGTAGGTCGAGCGCTTCCTGTCCGTCGTGACAGCAGTCGACGCTGTACGCCAAGTTTCGCAAGCTGCGCGCGATTGCGTCACACAGCGCCCGCTCGTCCTCGACGATCAAAATACGCATAACAGTCTCCTTGCACATTTCAAATCGCGCTTAACGCGGATTTTATAGCCGATATGGTCCAATGGTCGCGTAACGAAAGGAGTGGTCAGGTTGTTCAAAGCGGTAAAACCCGTGGTACAGGTCGCTTTGTTGATCGTCGGAATTGCCATGGTGTGCTTTGGCGTTATGCGTGGCGAGGCGGATGCCGTGCTGGCCAAAGCGATTAGGCTGTGCTTGGAGTGTATCGGAATTGGATAAAAGAGAAAACACTGCGTCGCATGTTTTGGCTCGATTTCGCGGATTCATTCAGGCGGCGGCAACGCTCGTCACCAATATCCACCTGCCAAACTTTGCCAAAGGCGGCATCTATCAGGGCGCGGGAAAAACAGTCTGCGTACCTGGACTTAATTGCTATTCGTGTCCCGCGGCATCGGGTGCGTGCCCCATCGGGTCGTTCCAGTCGGTGGTAGGTTCATCCAGGTTCAACTTTTCTTACTATGTTACCGGTACGCTCATTTTGCTCGGCGTGCTGCTGGGACGCTTTGTATGCGGGTTTTTGTGCCCGTTTGGGTGGCTGCAGGAGCTGCTTCACAAGATCCCCGGCAAAAAGCTTTCGACGAAAAGGCTCAAGGCGCTTACGTATATCAAATACGTTGTGCTGCTATTTGCCGTGGTATTGCTGCCTGTGCTGTTGGTCAACGATCTGGGGATGGGCGATCCGTTCTTTTGCAAGTACATCTGTCCACAGGGTGTGCTCGAGGGCGCCATTCCTCTGGCCATTGCCAATGCCGGCATTCGATCTGCGTTGGGACAGCTCTTTACTTGGAAACTTGTCGTTCTCATTGTCGTGGCAGTGCTGAGCGTTTTGTTCTATCGCCCCTTCTGCAAATGGATTTGCCCGCTCGGCGCATTCTATGCGCTCATGAACAAGGTGTCCTTACTGGGGATACGGGTCGACGCGTGCAAATGCGTCTCGTGCGGCAAGTGCTCAAAGGTTTGTCAGATGGACGTTGATGTGGTCCGCGCGCCCAATCATGCCGAATGTATCCGGTGCGGAAAGTGCATCGGGGCCTGTCCCGTCGATGCCATCAGCTATCGCTATGGCCTGGATGTGTCAGCGGAAAAGATTCCCTTGACCGCCGATAAAAAGTAAACAAGCTTCGACAAAACGGAGGAATGACCATGAAGCTTTCTAAGATTGCGGCCCTGTTTATGGTGCCGGTATTGGCCTTGTGCCTTGTGGCATGTTCGGCGCCCGGTGGCAATGCGAGCGAATCTGCGAGCTCCGATCCTAAGATCGCAGAACTCACTGCGCAGAAGCCGACCAATGCCGACGAGGCCGCCGAGCTGTATGCGAAGCTCATGAAAAAGGAGAACGATATCCTTTCGAGTGATAACGCGCTGTGGGAAAAGGTATTCAATGCGGCAAATAAAGAATCGGCAATGATTGAGGACGGTAGCAATTACGGCGATTTCCTGCTCAAGACCATCGACGGTGCCAAGGATGAGTTCACGGCGGATGAGCTCAAGACGCTCAAAGCCGGTGCACAGCAGATCAAGGAGATCGAGGACAAGCTCGAGAGCTTGGAGAAGGAGTTCCCCGGCTGTGGAAGCACGCCGAGCGAAGGCGAGAGCGTCGACGCTTCGGCCGCTGGCATGACGGCTGGTGCCAATGCTTCGAGCGAGGCGACGAAGTTCCCCAGCTTTACGGGCAAGGACCTGGATGGCAACGACGTGAGCAGCGACGAGCTGTTCTCTAAGAACAAGGTCACCGTCATGAACTTCTGGTTCACCACGTGCAAGCCGTGCGTGGGCGAGCTGGGCGATCTTGAGAAACTGAATAAGGAGCTTGCCGAGAAGGGCGGCCAGGTCGTGGGCGTCAACTCCTTTACGCTCGATGGCAACAAGGGCGAGATTGCAGATGCCAAGGACGTGCTGAGCAAGAAGGGCGTGACATATAAGAACATCTGGTTCAAGTCGGATAGCGAGGCCGGTAAGTTTACGTCAAATTTGTTCTCGTTCCCGACAACGTATGTCATCGATCAGAATGGCAACATCGTAGGGGATCCAATCGTGGGAGCCATCAGCTCCGCTGAGCAGCGCGCAGCGCTCAACAAGCTTATTGACCAGGCGATTGCGAATAGCGAGCAGTAGAAAACGCGTAAAGCATAGCGATGATCGTGCGCCGCTGTGCGAAGTAGTCCGCTACCTTTCAAGATAAGCTCCACCATATAGAGGTCCCGCTCGGGACCTCTTCTTTTGGGCGCCGTCCCGTTCGTTTTTTGGCGCGGTTCATTACATTCCTCATTGGCGCTGGTAAAAAATGGGGATAGAGTAGGACAAACGCGTCGAATACGAACGGCGGAGGAGAGCGGGCAGGGTGCCTGCGCAGGAGAGGTTGCCGTCCATGCTGGAGCTCAAAGGTATTTGCAAAAGGTACGTCACGCAGTCGTTTACGCAGGTGGCGCTCGATAACGTGAGCCTGGCTTTTCGCGATAACGAGTTCGTGGCCATTCTGGGTCCCTCGGGCTCGGGCAAAACTACGATGCTCAACGTTATCGGCGGACTCGACCACTTTGACTCGGGCGACCTGCTGATCGATGACATCTCGACCAAGGACTTTCACGATCGCGATTGGGATGCCTACCGCAATAACCGCATCGGCTTTGTGTTCCAGAGCTATAACCTCATTCCGCACCAGACCATCTTGGAAAACGTGGAGCTGGCGCTCACGCTCACAGGCGTGGGGCATGCCGAGCGCCGCCAGCGTGCGCGCGAGGCGTTGGAGAAAGTCGGCCTGGGCGAGCACGTTAACAAGCGCCCGAGCCAGCTATCGGGCGGGCAGATGCAGCGCGTGGCCATCGCCCGCGCTCTGATCAACGATCCCGAGATTGTGCTGGCAGACGAGCCGACCGGCGCCTTGGATTCCACAACGTCCGTGCAGGTCATGGACTTGCTCAAGGACGTGGCGCGCGACCGCCTGGTTATTATGGTTACGCACAATCCCGAGCTGGCGTATCAATACGCCACGCGTATCGTCAACCTGGCAGACGGCAAGATCACCGACGATTCCGATCCTTTTGATGTTGCCAAGGCCACGCGTCGCGAGGCCAAGCCTACGCGCAAAACCTCGATGAGCTTTGTGACGGCGCTGGGGCTTTCTGCCCGAAACCTCATGACCAAAAAGGGTCGTACGGCCATGACTGCCTTTGCGGGCTCGATTGGCATTATCGGTATCGCGGCGATTCTGGCGCTCTCCAATGGCGTAAACGGCTACATCAAAAAGGTCGAGGAGGATACGCTCTCGAGCTACCCGCTCACCATTTCCAAGCAGGATTACGACCTGTCGTCCATGATGGGCGGACAGGGGGCTGCGGATGATGACTCGCCTGAAAACGTGGATTCGTCCGACGACAGTGCCGGCGACAAGGCTCAGGGAAACGATAAGATTCCCGTGGTCACGGCCGTAAAGGATATGTTTGCAAGTGTTAAGTCCAACGACATGACGAGCTTTAAGGCATGGCTCGATGCCGGTGGCGACGGCATCGATAAAGAAGTCAACGCCATTCAGTACGGCTACGGTGTATCGCCGGTTGTCTATCGTGCCGGCAAGGGCGACGAGAAGCCCGTCCGGCTTGTTCCCAACGCTATGACCGAGGCCATGAGCGGAGGCGCGAGTTCGGCGGCAACGGTGAGCATGGAATCCATGGGAACCTCGGTCTTTAACGAGATGATTGACGACCAGAGCCTGCTCGACAGCCAGTACGATGTCGTCGCCGGTCATTGGCCCACGTCTGCCAACGAAGCCGTGATGGTGCTTTCGAGCCGCGGTACGGTGGGTGACTACACGCTCTACAGCATCGGCGCGCTGGATATCAATGAGCTCAACGATCTGGTAAACAGCGCTATGACGGCTGACGGTGGGGTCGAAACGCCCGAGACCGGCACCGAATTTACCTACGACGATGCGCTGTCCACGACGTTTAAGGTGCTGTCGCCGGCCGATGCGTATCGCAAAAACGAAGAGACCGGCATATGGACCGATATGTCTGGCGACACCGACTTTATGGCCGCCAAGGTTGCCGACGGTATCGACGTGCACATTGTGGGCGTGGTGCGACCCAACGAGACCGCCAACGCGAGCGCGTTGTCCCCGGGCATTGCCTACACGCATGCGCTGACTCGCCAGCTTATGGAGCGCGCCGCAAATTCGCAGATTGTGCAGGAGCAACTCGCCCACCCCGAGACGGATGTCTTTACGGGCAAAACCTTCGACGAGCTGCAAGTCGAGGCCAAGCAAGGCGTTGATCTGGGCAGCATGTTCAGTGTGGACGAGGCAGCGCTCAAGAGCGCGTTTTCGTTCGATACATCTGCGCTCTCGGGTGCAGCCGGCGGTATGGACCTTTCTGGCATTGATCTGTCGGGGCTGGACATTGACCTTTCGGGCGTTGGCAAGGACATCGACTTCAGCGACATCATGGCAAAAGCGCCAACCCCAGATTTCTCGGGTATCTTTGACGGTCTGGAACTCACGCCCGAGCAAATGCAGCAGGTGGGAACACTAGCCAACCAGCTGTTTGAGGGCTTTTTGCAGTCTGATCAGTTTAAGGCGCTGTCGCCCGATGATCTTAAGGACGCGTCAAAGCTCTCTGCCGCATTCTCGACGTATCTTGAGAATGATGACACAGCCCAGCAATATCTGGCTCAGCTCAAGGCACTCGGTGGCGATGCCCTGGCCGAGCGCCTGCAACAGGCGATGACCGACTATGTGCAAAAGCAGCTGGCTCCGTATCTGCAGCAGGCTATGGATCAGGTGATGAAGACAATTAGCGAGCAGATTGCGACGACGGTGTCAGCTCAGCTCAAGGCAGGCACAGCAGAGCTCATGGGCCAGATGGCGACGCAGATGTCGTCGAGTTTTGCTAACCTGGCGAGCGCCATGCGCGTGGATGCGAGTGCCTTTGCTCATGCCATCCACTTCAACATGGACGCCGAGGACCTGAGTTCGCTCATGATGAGCTATGCCAAGGCTTCGAAGCTCACCTACGACAACAATCTGACCACGTTGGGCTATGCGGATGAGGCAGACCCCATCTCGGTTAAGATTTTCCCGCGCGACTTTGAGGCCAAGGAGCGCGTACTCGATCACATCGATGCGTACAACAAGCAGGTCAAAGCCGCTGGCCACGATGATCGGGCAATTTCGTACACCGACTACATGGGCATCATCATGGGCTCGGTGACCGACATCGTGAACACCATCAGCTTGGTGCTCATCGCATTCGTGAGTATCAGCCTGGTGGTGAGCTCCATCATGATCGGCATCATCACCTACATCAGCGTATTGGAGCGCAAGAAGGAGATCGGCATCCTACGCGCAATCGGTGCGTCGAAGCGCAACGTGGCCAACGTATTCAATGCCGAGACCTTTATCGAGGGCCTCATCGCCGGCGTCTTTGCCATTGTCGTCGTGGTGCTCGTGAGTTTCCCGGTCAATGCCTGGGCGCTTGCGGCCAAACAGGTCCCCAACCTGATGAGTCTGCCCGTGCAGGATGCGCTGGTGCTCATTGCAATTTCGGTGCTGCTGACGGTTGTTGCCGGCCTGCTGCCGGCCCGTAGCGCATCCAAGAAGGACCCCGTCGAAGCCCTGCGCTCCGAATAATGTGACAAAGGGACAGTCCTTTGTCACGTTCGTTGATATGAGAGAAGAGTAGATGATTCTATCGTTGGCCCCTATGGAGGGGATTACCGGGCATGTGTTCCGTCGCGTGCATGCGGAGTGCTTTAGTGCGCTCGACTGCTACTACACGCCGTTTTTGCCGCCGCCGCGGGTGGGAAACCGCTTTGGGGGCAAGGCGTTTAAGGAGATTGATCCTGCCAATAACCAGGGGCTCAACGTGGTGCCTCAGCTGATGTCCAAGAACGCGGACGAGTTTGTGTGGGCGGCACAGGTGCTCGCCGACATGGGCTACCGCGAGGTCAATCTCAACTTGGGTTGCCCTTCGGGAACGGTTGTCGCCAAGGGCAAGGGCTCGGGTTTCTTGCGCAATCTCGACGAGCTCGAGGCGTTCTTAAGCGATGTGTGCGAGCGGTCGCCGTTGCCGGTATCGGTAAAGACCAGGCTGGGGCTGGAGAGCGACAACGAATACGAGCGCGTACTCGATCTGTATTGCCGCATGCCGTTGGCAGAGCTCATTGTGCATCCGCGCGTGCAAAAGGACCGCTATACGGGTTCGCCGCGCAAAGAGTTTTATGGCGAGACGCTGGAGCGTGCGCCGTTCCCCGTGGCCTATAACGGCGACATTTTCGATCTTGAGGATATGGACGCACTGGTGGAGGCCTATCCCGGGACACGCCATGTGATGCTGGGGCGTGGCTTGCTTGCGAACCCCGCGCTGGCTCGCATGGTCAAGGGCGGCCCCGCTGCAACGGCTGCTGAGCTGCAACGTTTCCATGACACGCTGTTTGCGGCCTATGCAGAAGAGATTGGCGGTAACGCGGTCTTTCGTATGAAGGAGTGGTGGTTCTACGCCAAGTGCGCTTTCGCCGACCCCGCTACCGTTCACAAGCTTGTGCGTAAGACCAAAAAGGCCGACGAATACCGCGCCGCCGTCGAGCGGGTCTTTCGCGAGCAGCCACTCGCACCCATAGCTCGCTTCCGCGGCTAGTTAGACATCGGGGACGTTCTTTAGCGACTAGTCATTTAAGAACGTCCCCGATGACTACCCGCAAAAGCTGTACGCCAGCATCCAAAGATGTCGAAAAATGTCGACTTTGGATGCTGGTGTACATGTTTGGGTCGTATGGGTTGGGGTGGGCCGGTTGCAACGCGCATACTAGAGCAGGTTCTTTTGTACCCACGCGATGATGTCGCTCGACTCGTAGAGTGGCTTGCCGTCGATGAACAGGCAGGGAACCTGGCGTTTTCCGCCGACGGCGATGAGCGTCTGCTCGGCGTTGGGGTCGGTCGAGATATTGCGCTCAGGGATGGTCACGCCGTTATCGGCCAGAAAGCGCTTGACCTTTATGCAATACGGGCAGCCGGTCATAACGAATAGCGCGAGCTCATGATTAGTAGCCATAGGTCTCCAATCGGTTGCGGTTTTGATTGAAATACCCAAAGCCGCCGCAATCTATGCGCGGGCCAGCGACGACTCGATGGCCTGGACCAGAAATACCGTGGCGCCGGTGCCGCAGGGCTTGTCGTAGTAGTCGATAAAGCGTTGGTCGGCCAGATAGCCGTGGGCGAGGCCCAGGTACGCTTCGTTCTGGGGCTCGCATCCCCAGTTGAGAGTAATCCAGCGACGATGCATTGCGACAAGTTTGCGGGCCTCGTTGCTCTCTGGGTCGCCAATGCCCATGGCAATCGAGAGCTGGCCCAGAATAGCGCGTTCAAGTTCCTTCATGTCGTTCCATGTCTGAGGATCCATGTCCAGTAACGTTTCGTTTGCTGCATCGATAGCCTCATCGCCATAGCACGCCCGCGCCTCGGCGCCGTAGCGCTCCTCGTTTTCCTGCACGGTGCGCCAGCGCTCCAGTTGCGGCAGGACGGCGCCCATGAGCGAGACGGCTTCGTCGAGCGACATACCGGTGTTTTGTGCCAGCCGCGGGGCACAATCCTCAATCATTGATTCCATCGTGGTGTCGTAGGTGTACTTGCCGTGGTCGTAGCACCACTTGCAGTAATGATCGGTCGCGGTGCCCGTGGCATCGGTGCCGCGGTCGTTGGGCGTGAGTATCATGCCGCAGCTCTGGCAATAGTGCTCGGGCATTTCGAGCAGATGGGACAGGGGCTCGCCGGTTACGGCGGCGATGAGTTTCATCATGTCGATGCCCGGTGTGACCTCACCGCGTTCCCAACGGCTGACGGCTTGGCGTGTGACGAAGAGCTTGGCGGCGAGCTGCTCTTGGGTAAGGTGATGGGCGCGACGGACAGCAATGAGCTTTTCTGCGAAGGCCATAACGGCTCCTTTCTGCTGGTTGATGGCTTAAGCATACGCAGCGGCCGGCTCTCTTCCAAGCAACCGTTGGTTGCACGACGGGGGACCGCGGCGAAGAATTGCGCGCTGCGCCCCACACCTCCATGCCGTACAATGACTGGCATGGAACCTATTGCACACATACATACCGATCTGCCGCAGAAGTTCGGCATTCCGCGCAACAGCTTTTTGGCGCCTCATCTGCAGGGGCGCATCGTTTTTGAGCCGGAATTTGCCTCCAACGCAGCGGTTGAGGGTCTGGACTCCTTCTCTCACCTATGGCTGCTGTGGCGCTTTGAAAATGGAACGCCCGGTGGCACGGCTAAGGACATAGCTGCCGATGCCAAAACGCAGGACAGGTCCGGCACCAACGCAAAATGGTCGAAAACCGTGCGCCCGCCGCGTCTGGGTGGAGCCGAGCGTTTGGGCGTGTTTGCCACACGCAGCCCGTTTCGCCCTAATCCCATCGGGCTCACCTGCGTCAAGCTCGATCGCGTCGAGCTCACCGACGATGGGCCCATCATCCATGTGCTGGGGGCCGACCTGCGCGACGGTACGCCCATCTACGACATTAAGCCCTACATTCCGTTTGCGGACTGCCACCCGGATGCGACCGGAGGCTGGATCGAGGATGCTCCGTGGCAAGAGCTCGACATCGAGTTCCCTCAGACGCTGCAGGATATGGTCCTCCCCGCAAAGCTCCCCGGCTTGGTCGAGGTCCTTCGCCAAGATCCACGCCGCGCGGGCAGCAAGCACGAGCCAAACCGCGTTTACCACTTGGCCTACGCCGGGCTCGACATATCGTTTACGGTCGATGAAACCCAGCTAACCGTAGTCGCCGTCAACGACGCGCAAGACTAACCAGCCATTCGTCCGCGCCCGTCAAATTAAGCGCCAAACCCCGCGCCAAAGCCGCCCACGCTGGTGGACAATAACGTCTACCAAAACAATCAACTTTGCACGGGAGCTCAGCATGAAATACGACTTTAGCTCGCTTATCGACCGCCACGGTATGGACTCCATAGCCGTTGACTCCTGGGGCGAGATCCCCGACATGGCTCCGAACGCACCCGACGAGGGCTTCGACCGCATTTCCATGTGGGTGGCGGACATGAACTTTGCCACGGTGCCCACGGTCCAGGAGCACATCATTCAGCGTGCCCAGCATCCCATGTTTGGCTACTTCAACCCGCGTCCCGAGTACTTCGACCGCATCATCGAATGGCAGAGCTGCCGTAATGACGTCGAGGGTCTGCGCCCTGAACATATCGGCTACGAAAACGGCGTGCTGGGCGGTGTCGTGTCGACGCTGCGCGCGTATGTCCAGCCGGGCGATGCGGTGCTGGTCCACGGCCCCACCTACATCGGCTTTACCAAGTCCATTGAGGCCGCGGGCTATCGCATTGTCCACAGCCCGCTTAAGCTCGACGACCAGGGCGTGTGGCGCATGGACTTTGAGGACATGGAGTGCAAACTCGCCCAAAACCACATTCATGCCGCGGTGTTCTGCTCGCCGCACAATCCCTGCGGCCGCGTATGGGAGCGCGACGAGATCGAGCGCGCTATGGACATTTATCGCCAGCACGATTGCGTGGTGATCTCGGACGAGATTTGGTCCGATATCATCCTGCCGGGGCACAAGCATATCCCGACGCAGTCGGTGAGCGAGGACGCCCGCATGCGCACGGTTGCCCTCTATGCGCCGAGCAAGACGTTTAATCTGGCGGGTCTGGTCGGCAGCTACCACATCATCTACAACGAGACGCTGCGCGACCGCGTGTGCGCCGTGTCCAACAAGACCCACTACAACGAGATGAACGTCCTCTCCATGCATGCGCTTATCGGTGCCTACCAGCCGCAGGGCTACGAGTGGGTGGACGAGCTCAACCAGGTGCTTGCCGGTAATATCGAGTACTTCTGCACGTATGCAGAAAAACACTGGAAGGGCGTCGCGTTTTCGCGTCCGCAGGGCACGTACATGGTGTTTCTGGACTGCACCGAGTGGTGTCGCGAACATGGCCGCGATATTCAGTGGCTGCTCGATGAGGGGGCGCGCGTGGGCGTGGGGTATCAGGACGGCCGTCCGTTCCATGGGCCCTGCCACATTCGCGTGAATCTGGCGCTGCCGCTTTCGCGCGTAAGGGAGGCGTGCGACCGCCTGGACCGCTACGTTTTTAATGCACAGTAAATGAGCGCTTCATGCGGGGCCTTCTGCCAAATCGGGTGGAAGGCCCCGCATGGTAAAGCGTCTGTAACAATTGGGCTCTCGTGTGGTTTCGTTTGCTATTATTTTTAGCCATTTCAGTCTGTAAGCAGGATTGTCTGGAGCTCGATGAAAAGACCCCGTCGCTCGGTTGCCATATCGTTGTTTGTTGCGCTTGCGGTGGCGAGTGCCTTTGTCGTAGCGATAGCTGGCTGTTCTGGGCGTAATGGCGAAGCCTCGACGTCTGCATCAAAAGGTCTGGACGCCTCGCAGGTCAAAGACGACGACCTCAAGACGCTCAACGTCGGCAGCGACCTCTATCCACCGTTTGTGTATACCGACGAGTACGGCGATATCGTTGGCCTGGATGTCGAGATATTGACCGAGGCTTTGGCCCGCATTGGTTACAAGCCAAAGTACCAGCTGATCGATTGGGAAAAGAAGAAAGAGCTGCTGGCGAGCGGCGAGCTCGATTGTGTTATGGGCAGCTTTAGTATGACGGGTCGCGAAAACGAATATCGTTGGGCCGGCCCATACCTTGCGAGCCGCCAGGTGGTCGCGGTCGATCCCCAGAGCGATATCTACACGCTTGCCGATCTTGAGGATAAGGTCGTGGCGGTTCAGTCCACCACCAAGCCCGAGGACATTTTGCTCAATCGCATAAATGAAAACGTTCCGCAGATCAAGGAACTCTACTGCTTTTCGGACCGCTCATACCTGAACCCGGCGCTCGTCGAGGGCCTGGTCGACGCTATCGCCGCGCATGAGTCCTCGTTCCTCACCTACGAAAAAGACTATGGTGTGACATATCGCATTTTGGATGAGCCGCTGCTAGAGGTCGGTTTGGGCACCGCTTTCGATATCAACGATACGCGCGGCATCGACGTCAAGCTCACTCATGCCTACCAAGAAATGCTTGCCGATGGCACCATGGAACGCCTGGTGTCAAAGTACTTCGATGACCCTTCGCCATTTTTGAATGTGGAGGGTCTGTCATGATCGATGCGCCTGACCACGCCGTAGAGGAGCGGGGCAATCGTTCGGCAGGGGCATGGCTCCTTGTCGCTCTGCTGGGGATAGTGCTCTCGGTTGCTGCCGGCATGATGAGCTACGGTTACATGACGGCCCAAGCCGAGCAGCGCTTTGCCGACGTTGTCGATTACGTGGCGACGCAGAGCCTTTCCTACGATGCATTCAATAGCGCCTATACGACCAAAAACCTGATACGCGTTATGGAGATTGCCGGAGAGGCGGCTCGCGATATGGAGCGCGACGGTTCGGTGGATAACGCCATGCTGGAGCAATATGCCGACCAGTTCAACGTGAGCGCGCTGATCGTGACGGACGCATCGGGCAATTTGGTGTCCGAGTCCTCGACGGGCGATGTGGACTACGGGTCGCTCGCTACGTATCTCAAAGAATCACCCGTGCTGGAGGTGGCAACTCATCCGCTTAAGTCCTATACCGCCCGCATCACGCTTGCGGATGATTCGGTCGCAGACATTGGCTGCGTGACTCGGCAGGATGGCGAGGGCATCGTTATCGCGGTAAGGCATCAGAGCGCGAAGGCGGTTGCAAGCAATACACTCAAACTGCAGAGCTTGCTTGATGGCTATGAAACCATCGATAGCGGCAATATCGTGATCGAAAGCGACGGCAAGGTCGTTGCGACCAATGCCGTTGAACCCACCGTATTGGGCGTGTTCGATCTGCCTGCGACGGATGTCTTCATTGTCGACGGTATTAAGGATCGATGCCTGGCTGGTAAGGTCAGATTGGTTAACGCCGACGGCGAGTGGTATTTGGGCACATTTGGAAAAGCGCGCGGGTTCTACGTGTACACCTATGCCTCGGCGCGGCGCTACTTTGAGGTCGTCGCGGCTGTTGCTGCCGGCGTGCTGGTGCTCTACAGCGGTGTTATAGCCGTTGTTGTGATGGTGCGTCGCCGCGCTGATCGTCGACGTTTGACGGACTTGCTGCAGCAGGAGCGCGACTATGGCGACAAGCTGGCAAAGGCGGCGCGTGAGGCCTCGTCTGCCAACTCGGCAAAGACGGAGTTTCTGCGTCGCATGAGCCACGATCTGCGCACGCCCATCAACGGCATTCGCGGCATGGTTGAGGTCGGCGATGCCAATGCGGACGATCTGCAAAAGCAGACCGAGTGCCGCTCAAAGATCTGGACGGCATCGGGACTGCTGCTCGACCTTGCCAACGAGGCACTCGATATGAGCCGCCTGGAGAGCGGGCAGGTCGACCTGAACCTCGTGCCCATAAATTTGGTGGCCCTCAACTGTGAAGTGCGCGATATTCTGGAGCGCCAGGCCGAGGAGCGTCTGGTGACAATTATCTCCGACCAGCAGACGCTTAATCATCCCTATGCGCGGGTGAGCGTGACGCACCTCAAGCGTTTGTTGCTCAATATTGCCGGCAATGCCGTCAAGTACAACCGCCAGGGCGGCTATGTCCGCCTGGTGTGCCGCGAGGTGGAGCCAGCGGATGGCGTCCCCGTCTATGAATACACGATCGCCGACAACGGTATTGGCATGAGCGAGGAGTTCCAAAAGCACCTCTACGAGCCGTTTTGCCGCGAGGGGCAGCAGGTGGAAGGCGCTTCATCGGGAACTGGCCTGGGCGCGCCTATCGCAAAACAGCTGGTCGAGCTTATGGGCGGAACCATGAGCTTTACGAGTGTCTTGGGGCAGGGGACGACGTTTACCATTCGCCTGCCGTTCGAGAAGTGCGACCGCTCCGAGATTCCTCAGGCAGTTCCCGCGGATGCGGGAGACGGCGATGCGCTCCAGGGCTTGCGCGTTTTGCTCGTAGAGGATAACGATCTGAATGCCGAGATCGCGCAGTTTACGCTCAGCCGTGCCGGTGCCATCGTGACGCATGCTAAGGATGGTGAGTCTGCCGTCGAGATGTTTACCGCGAGCGCACCGCACGAGTACGACGTGGTGTTGATGGACATCATGATGCCTGGCATCGATGGCCTTGAGGCCACGCGTCAGATTCGAGCACTCGATCGCGAGGATGTCGCGACCACGCCGATTATCGCCGTGAGTGCCAACGCCTTTGCCGACGACCGTAGGCTTTCGCGTGAGGCGGGCATGAACGCGCACCTGAGCAAACCTGTGAGCTCGCAAGAGCTCGTCGAGGCGCTAGCGCACATCGCCGCCGACGCTTCATAAGCATATGGCCCGGTTCCAAGGTGGGTTGGAACTGGGCCATATTATTATTGATGAGGCCTGCTGAGGGGCTTACTTTTCTTGAATCTGCTTGCCGCAAAGATGCTCAATCGAAATCTCGTAGAGCTGGACGCCCTTGATGTCCTTGGCGATTTCCTCTTCGACTTCTTCGGCAGAAGGGTAGTACTTAAGGGCGAGCTGGCGGACTTTGTCCTCGATAAACGCGGGGGTGTCATTCGCCAGGCGACAACGGCCAAAGACGACGGTGCTCATAACGTAGGGAGCCCAGTCACCGTCCTGGTACCACTCGTTGCCGTATACGGTAAAGCAGACCTTGTCATCGCGCTTGAGTGCGTCGACCTTGTGGCCGGCTTTGGCGCCATGGAAATAGACCTTGTCGTGTTCGGCGTCAAAGAAGTAGTTGACGGGAATGGCGTACGGGTAGCCATCGTCGCCGTTGACGGCAAAGACGCCGCGCTTGCAGGTAGCGAGCAGTTCGCGCGCTTCCTCGTCGGTGATGGCGCGTTTCTTTCGACGTAAGGGCCTAAACATCGTTGGCTTCCTTTCTGGTCGTGCGTGGTGGTTGAGCACAAACTATAGCGAAACGGATCCGTTTTTCTTGATGCGGGCGAGTATGTTTTTGAGCTTGTTAAAGTCGAGCGGTTTGGACAGATGGGCGTTCATGCCGGCGTCGTGTGCCGCCTTGGCGTCTTCGGCAAAGGCATTGGCGGTGAGCGCGATGATGGGGATATCGGCTGCATCGACCTTCTCGCTCAGACGAATCGCGCGGGTTGCCTCGTAACCGTCCATGTCCGGCATCATAATGTCCATCAGGATCGCATCGAAGCTGCCGGCGGGATGAGACAGGTACAGATCGACGACTTCGTTGCCGTTGACGGCGCGGGTGACCACGACGCCCTCGGATTCTAGCAGCGCCTGGGCAATCTCGGCATTCAATTCGTTGTCTTCGGCGAGCAGCACGTTCATGTTGGCAAGCGAGCAGTCGAGCGCCTTCTCGACCGTATCCGTCCGCGCCTGGGGGTTCTTGTCGATATCGAGCGGAATTTCCACGTAGAACGTGGTGCCCACATGGAGCTCGCTGGTGACTTCGATGGTGCCGCCCATCAGTTCAATAAGCGACTTGACGATTGGCATGCCCATGCCGGTTCCTTGGAACTTGCTGCGCGCATCGTCACCTTCTTGGGCAAACGGCTCATAGATATGCTTTAAAAACTTGGGAGCCATGCCAATGCCGGTATCCGAAACGCTAAAGCAAAAGAGCGCGCGCCCGTTATCGAGTGGCTTGGTCTTTGAGCTAAAGGTGACGGAGCCGCCGTGCTTGTTGTACTTAATGCTGTTGTCTAACAGGTTGATCATGATCTGTCGGATATGGGTGGGACTGCCGATCATGTATGGCCCCGTGGCGTACGGCAGACTATTGTCCTGCATTGTGATGCCGTTACTGGACGCGCGGAGCTTGCACAGCACCAGTGTATCGTCACAGAGCTCTTTGAGGTTAAAAGGCGCATGCTCCAGTGTTAGCTTGCGGTCTTCGATTTTGCCCATCTCGAGGATGTCGTTGATCAGCGAGAGCAGGTGATTGGCGGCAACGCGCGCCTTGGCACGGCTCTCGCGGGCGACTTGCATGTCGCCTTCCTTCAATTCCTCGATCTCGATAAGGCCCAGGATACCGTTGAGCGGCGTACGGATGTCGTGGCTCATGCGCGTGAGGAATGCCGTCTTAGCGGCGTTGGCGGCATCGGCTTTTTTGCGCTCGGTTCGAGCGCGCACGAGCGCCCAGATGAGCAGGACGATGCCGACCGACAACATACCGATGAGGGTAGCTGCAATGGCGGTGCGGTTGCGATAAAGGAATTGAAGCGTGTTGGATTCCTGGGCCGTGTACGACGTGGAGGAGAAATTGCTTGCGGAGAGCGATTCTCCGGCATTGATGATGCCCTTGTTGATGATTCCCAACAGCTCGGGTTTTCCGCGCGAAATCCAGCACGAGAGCTCACAGGTGTCAGGGAGCTCGGTCGTCTCGCAGTCCTCGAGATCGTAACGGTCACCGATGGTTTTTACGCGTGAACTGGGAGCGACGATGCAGTGCGCCGTTCCCTTCCTGAGGGCGTCGAACGCTTCATCGTCGGATTGGTATTCGGTTACGGTCGCTGTGGGGAACAGACTTTCAAGTGCATTTTTGTTGACAAACGATGATTTGGTACAGGCGATGTTCTGAAGGTCTTTGTTCAGGTCGCTGCCGGTGTGGATGGCGGTGAGGGATATGGTCCCCAACGATACCGACTGCGCAACGCCTGTTTGCTCGGCAAACCAGTAATCTCGGTATACCGGCAGCGCAACGTCTATGCTTCCCTTTGACAGGGCCTTTGACATCATCTTGTAGTTATCAAAGGCGACGGTTTTGACCGTAATGCCAAATTTATCGTGCAACGTCGCCGCAAGCGATGCGAGCGAGCCTTCCATTTTGCCGTCTTCGTCTTCGTTGCAGTAGGGGAGTTTGCCCGTAATGTAGCCGAGCGTGATGGTGTTGTCATTTGCTTTGAGCCAGGAACGTTCGGGGCTGTTGAGCGATGATGAACCGCTGTTTTGGGCCGAGTAGTTAGATTTGACTTCGTCGATATAGCGTGGGTTGACGCGGGCGATTGCCGACATGGCGGCATTGATGTCGTCCATTAGGTCGGGGCGGCTTTTGGGGACGGCAAAGTAGTAGTCGCTCGAACCAACGTAGAACATGGGCGACGCCTCGGGCGACGAGAGCGTGTCGTTCATGATGATGGCGTCGACCTCGCCGTTTGTGAGTGCGCCAAAGAGGGCGCCGCCAGTGTCGATTTCTTTATAGGTGCAGGTAATGCCTTCGTTGGCGAGCCACTGCTGGCCAACGAAGGTTTGCATAACGTCGGGGTTGTAGCCGATGGTAAGGCCTTGGAGCGCTTGGGGGTCGCCCTTGGCCAGATCGTCGCGATCGGGCTTGGCGTAGATGTAGTAGCGCTCGGTGCCCTCGGGGTTCGAGGAAAAGAGCAGCTTTTGGGCGCGTTCCTCGGAGTAGGAGATGTTGGGCATGAGGTCGATCTCGCCTGCCTCGAGCATGTCCATAAGCTCGGTGAAGGTGCCGGAGACGTATTCGTACCGCCAGCCGGGCGTGTAGTACGACAGGGTCTGGAGGTACTCGTAGCCCCATCCCGAAAGACGCTCCCCGGGGGTGCCGTTCTGGAAGCCTTCGCTGTTGACGAGCCAACCAACGCGGACCGTCTTGACTGGCTGACTAGAGTCATCGGCAAAAGCCTGGACAGGCGCGATAGAACTCAGCACGACAAGCGCGGCAAGCACAACGGCCAGGGCGCGATATATAACTGAACGAGGGACAGTGGCAGCTCTCACATGCAATCCTAACGAATCGAGACATTACCGCATAAGGATACCAGCTCAGCCTGCCCAGCCGGCAGCAGCACCGCTAAACGGTTCCGCCCGGCAGTCATTGGGGACGTTCTTAAACGACTAGTCATTTAAGAACGTCCCCAATGACTAGTTCCGTTTGCGGGGGAGGCGTGGGACAATACCGAGCGAACGAGATTGGTTGTCCGTGGAAAGGGTCGCGATGAAAAAGCTCAGGACGCTTGCTGACGTGTTGCGCCAGGCGGGCTTCGTGCGCATTACAGAGCTGTTTCTCGTCTTCTATCTGTTGTGTTCGACGGCCGTCTGGCTGTCCGAGCCACCGACCCTCACGTTTGGCGATGGCCTGTGGTTTAGCTTTGAGACGGTCTCGACCATCGGCTTTGGTGACATTCCGGCCGAGACACCGGTTGCCCGCGCCATTACCGTCATTCTGAGCGTCATCAGCATCTTCTACATCGCCATGCTCACGGGCGTGGCGGTGAACTACTGCAATACGCTCATCAAGATGCGTCAAAAGGACACCATGGCGCGCTTTATGGATGATCTGGAGCATTTGGAAGAGCTCGATCGCGACGAGCTTGCCGATCTTTCGCGTCGCGTGCGCGAGTATCGTCGACGCCAGCGCTAGAACGGGCGCCGTGCGTCACGATGAGGGGGACTGAATATGAATATCACCGTGTACCTGGGTGCCAACACTGGCAATGACCCGGCGTTTCTGCCCGCGGTGCAGGAGCTGGGCAACTGGATTGGCGCCAATGGACACGCGCTGGTATACGGCGGGTCCAAATCGGGCCTGATGGGCGCGCTCGCCGAGAGCGTGCTCGATGCTGGCGGACACGTGACGGGTGTGGAGCCGAGCTTTTTTATCGAGGCCGAGTTTCAACATGACGGTATCGACGACCTCATCGTGACGAGCGATATGGCGGAGCGCAAGGCCAAGATGATTGAGCTCGGCGATGCGTTCATCGCCTTTCCCGGTGGGACGGGCACGCTCGAGGAGATTGCCGAGGTCATGTCCGCGGTGTCGTTGGGGCACCTGAGTGCTCCGTGCATCCTGCATAACCTGGACGGTTACTACAACGACCTCAAGGCGCTGCTCGGGCACATGATCGATAAGGGTTTATCGAGCCCGCAGCGCCAGCACGGCATTTACTTTGCCGACGATTTGCGCGAGATTGCCTCGATTATCAACGGATAAGTCTTGAGCCTGTCCCACTATGGCTCCCAATGGTGCCGTTTGCGGCGCAGACGGTTAGCTCGTTCGGGCAACGCTCGCTCTACAATAAAACATAACTATGTCGACTTTGACCGCGGGAGGACCCGATGGATAGCCTTGCCAAACCCACAAACCGCGCGCTGTTTTTAGTTAGCGTTGCCGTGACCGGTGCGTTCGCAGGTGCCGCAGTCTGGCTGTTCTTCTTTGCGATGGAGCACGGTATCGACTATCTATGGACTGAGATTCCACACGCGCTGGGCGTCGCTTCGCCCGAGCTTGCCAGCGGCCCGTTTGGCTTTCTGCCATACCCGTTTTTTGTCTGCCTGCTGGGCGGCTTGGTGATTGGCCTGTACGAAAAGATGACGGGCGTCAAGACCGACGACCTCAACCAGGTCATGGCCAAGGTCAAGCAAGACGGTCGCTACCCGTACGACAATCTGGGCAAGCTGTCGATTGCGGCGCTGCTGCCGTTGCTATTTGGCGGAAGTATTGGACCGGAAGCCGGTCTGACCGGCGTCATTGCGGGACTGTGCAGCTGGGTCGGCGATCGCATGCGTCGCTTTGGTGCCGAGTTTAGGGAGCTTACGCTGCTGGGCACCCAGGCTGCGTTGACGGCGCTCTTTACCGCGCCCGTCTTTGGCTTTGTGGCACCGCTTGCCGGTAGCGCCGACGGCGACGAGGGCTCTGCGTCCGACGAGATCACCATCAGGCTGCCCAAGGCGCAAAAGACCGTGGTCTACGGCATTGCGATTGCCGGTGGTCTGGGCACCTACCTGCTGCTCGACCAGCTCATGGGCGGCGGCATGGGCATGCCGAGGTTCGAGGCTGCCGTGGTGGGCAACCTGGAGCTTACCTGGCTCATTCCCCTGTCGCTGATCGGAACAATCTGCGGCTGGCTGTACTTTGTCTCTGAGCACACGAGCGAAGCGCTTGCCCATGCAATAGGGGAGCGTCCTGTCGTCAAGGCCATGCTAGCCGGTCTGGCGCTCGCCATCTGCGGCACGGTCCTGCCCTACACCATGTTTGCCGGCGAGACTCAGGCCGACGTGCTCATGGAAACCTATCTGACCATTCCCGCTGGCGTGCTTATCGCGACCGGTCTTGTTAAGGCCATGCTGACGCCCGCCCTCATCAACCTTGGTTGGCGCGGCGGCCACTTCTTCCCGGTTATCTTCTCGGGCGTAAGCCTGGGCTATGGCCTTGCCATCCTCACCGGCGCCGACCCGGTCTTTTGCGTCGCCGTCTGCACGGCATCGACGATGGGTGCGGTCATGCGTCAGCCGGTCATGGTCGTGGGCCTGCTGCTCATGTGCTTCCCGCTCAAGGGTATCGTCTGCATGATCATCGCCGCCGTCATCGCCGCCGGCATTCCACTGCCCAAGCCGCTGCGCAAGTAGCACGGTGGCGCACAGTCGATACAAGCACCCTAGGCCCGGTGTGGCGCTGTGTCATGGATTTGCGAGCGCCTAGATCTCGCTCGGAATCGGCGCTATTTCCAAACCGCGAGCGCGGCGGTGCCCAGTACGATGAGGGCGAGACCGATGGCGCTGTGCCGTGAGAGTTTTTCGTTGAATGCCAAGCGCGCAAATAGTACCGATACGACAATCGATAGTTTGTCGATCTGCACTACGACGCTCACCTGGCCTGTGGCGATGGCGTAGTAGCATAGCAGCCACGATGCGCCAGTCGCAATGCCCGATGCCGCGAGAAATACGAGTTCGTAGCGGTCTACGTGCACGGCTTGGCCCATCTTGCCTTCAGCTGCCACGATTGCCCATGCCATAACCAGTACCACACAGGTACGGATTGCCGTGGCCAGGTTGGATTCGACGCCTTCGATGCCAGCCTTGGCAAGGATGGACGTGAGCGCTGCGAACACGGCGGCGCCGAGGGCGTAAGCGAGCCAGGTCCGGTCTTGCTGCTGCTCGGGTCCGGCAGGCTGCTTCTTCTCGATCATTAAAAACGTGCCGAGGGTGATGACAGCGGTTCCCATGAGCTTAACCGCAAGGTTGCTCGTCTCGCCAAAAAGCACGATGGCGATCAGTGCAGCGAGTACGGTGCTCATCTTGTCGACCGGTACGACCTTATTGACGTCTCCGATGCCCAACGCCTTAAAGTAACAGATCCACGAAGCACCGGTAGCGAGTCCCGAGAGGACGAGAAAGAGCCAAGATCTGGGTTCGATGCTGCCGATGGTTCCAATGGATCCAGAAATGCCCGCCATTGCCCAGGCGAAAACGAGCACCACGCAGGTGCGAATGGCCGTCGCGACATCGGAGTCGGTCTGCTTGATGCCGCATTTGGCCAGGACAGATGTGATGCCGGCAAAGAAAGCCGACACAAATGCTGCTGCGACCCACGACACGGGTGAAATGCCTCCCCAAAGAACAACCGCGCCAGATTTACGGCGCTCGTCCGATGATACCGTCCCGCCATGAAGCTTTGATATCGCTGTGGTGAGACAGGGGCCATAGTTCGAGAGGGTATTTGGTTAAGGCTCGAATCGAAGGTGAATGGTTTTCCGCGAAGTGAACGAGTAAATCTGGACCCCTGGAACATGCACACTTTTTTCGAACAAAACTGCAGGATTCTTAGACAAAAACCGCAGGAATTGAGTCCTTAAAAATGTCGATGCTACAGGGCACTGTTTTTACTCGTTCACTTCTCGGAAAAGTATTCACCTTCGATATGCTGACGGTGTCTTTTTGGTTGCCAAGAACTAGACGGCCTGCTGTGAAGGGCGGTGGTGACGCTATGCCGCCTCGTTTCATTGAAAAAATAAGCGGGGTACCACCTAAGCTTTTTTAGCCGTCGATTACAGATCGCGTGCTCGATAAACCTTGGTGCTGACAGCGCAGCTGATTACACATAGCGCGAGCGCCAGTACTGCAGTTCCTGCACACAGACAGCCAAGGACGGTGGGATCGGGATTCGCCCCGGCAATCGACATGAGCCAGTTGCTGATGGGGTTGGAGGAGCTCAACGTGGCAATGGCAAGGCACCAGAGCAGGGCAAACAGGCCGACGGATAGGCGCAGCGCCTCCATGTGTCCAAATCGGAAGAACAGCGGCTGTGCCAAAAACACCATCATGAGGGAGATGAGCATCGATGCTGCCGAGGCTATAGCGATCTCAAAGACCGTCTGTCCCGTCGAGGGGATGCCCACGCTGTTGAATAGCGGGATGGAGACGATGCTCAGAAGCGCGGCGGCGCACGCCATGACAGCCGAGAAGACAATGATGCTCAGGTAGCGTGCGCAAATAATGTCTTTGCGCGTGAGAGGCAGCGTTGCCCGATAACGCTCCCATCCGTTTTGATTGTCGAAGCCGGCCAGCGAGCTCATGACCATGATGGGCGACATGGCGCTGACCGCGCAGGCGCCGGCGCTCATGCCGGAATCGCCATCCGACGCGTTGGCAAGGGTTAGCACGACGAAGATGAACAGGCTGACGCCCGCGATGCTCGGGACAAGTGAGCGAACGATGGCGAGCTCGGACATAAAGGCGCGTTTCATTTCGAAGCCCCTTTCAGCATGAAGCGAAGATAGTCATCAATGGTTGTCCGATCGCAGGGAATCTCTGGGAAGGCCTCGAGCGTTTCGCGACGGTTGGGCACGAGCACGTCCACGCTATAGGCGTGGCGGGCGGCACGGGCACCTTCGACGCAAGCCATAAGCTCGGCGGCCTGTGCTTGGGTGCAGTGGGCGATGCCGGCTCGGTCGGTAATGTCCTCGCGCGGCAGGTCAAAAATAATCGAGCCAGCATCGATGCAGATAACGCGGTCGGCGGCGCGATCGAGGTCGGACGTAATGTGGCTCGAGAGCAGCACGCTGTGCTGACCGTCGGCGACAAAGGCAAGCAGCTCATCGAGCAGTTCCTCGCGTGCCATGGGATCGAGGCCTGCGGTGGCTTCGTCCAAAACGAGCAGCTTGGCATTGTGGCTGAGTGCACAGGCAAGCTGCAGTTTCATGCCCATGCCGCGGGAGAGGTCCTTGACTTTTGTCTTAGGATCGAGGCCAAATCGGTTGATGAATCCGGCGAACGTTTCGCGGTCCCACGTGGGGTATGCCGGGCTTACGAGTGCCTCAACTTCGGACACCTTGAGTATGGAAGGGAAGGGGCATGTGTCCAGCACGAGACCGACACGGGTGCGCAAGCAGCGCTGCGCTTCACCGGGTGCGTCGGCGCCACAGCGCTGCCCAAACAGGCGCACCTCGCCGGCATCGAGTTTGATAAGCCCAAGCGCGGCTCGAATCGTCGTTGTTTTGCCGGCACCGTTGGCACCCACAAAGCCGACAATCTGGCCGGGCTCCACAGCGAGCGTGACATCACGCAGCGAAAAACGGTCGCTCACACGGCGCGATGCACCTTTAAGTTCTAGCAAGTTTTTCATGGTATAGCCTTTCTTGCAGATGGCTACTGCATGGTTTCGGGGGCTACCAGGTCGAGCATCTCGTGCAGTTTGTCGCGCGTGACACCCAGGGTTTCAGCTTGGCTTGCCGCTTTCGCAAGCAGCTCTTCGATATGGCAGAGCTGGTTTTCGCGCAAGAGTTCTTGGTTGCCCTCGGCGACAAAGCAGCCCTTGCCCTGCACGGTGCAGATAAACCCGAACTGCTCCAGGTCGGCGTAGGCGCGCTTGGTGGTGATGACGCTCACGCCAAGGTCGCTCGCGAGTGCACGGATGCTGGGGAGTTTGGCTCCCGCGGCGAGCGTGCCCGAAAGGATTTGAGCTTTGACCTGCGAGGATATCTGCTCGTAGATGGGCTTGTCGCTCGAATTGGATAGGATAATGTCCACAGCGGCTCCTTAGCTGTTGGGCTACACGTGTATATAACCGGTAAGCACAGTATATATACACTATGCACAGTTACGCAAGAGACAAATTCGGATTAAGCCGGCTACCCAGACCCCAACTGATGAATTTGTCCTGATAGGTGCCCTATGGCGAGGTTTCACGGCTACAATAGGGCAGTTACATCGACGTAATGCATATAGAACGCAAGAAAGGATCCGCATGGCAAGCCTGTCGGATGAAATCTCGTCGCGCCGCACATTCGCGATCATCAGCCACCCGGACGCCGGTAAGACCACGCTTACCGAGAAGCTGCTGCTCTATACCGGCAGCATCCAGACTGCCGGCTCGGTCAAGGGCAAGAGCTCGGCCAAGCATGCCGTCTCGGACTGGATGGACATCGAGAAGGAGCGCGGCATCTCCGTCACCTCCTCGGTGCTGCAGTTTACCTACAACGGCGCCTGCGTTAACATCCTCGATACCCCCGGCCACCAGGACTTCTCGGAGGATACCTACCGTACCCTTATGGCCGCCGACGCCGCAGTCATGGTCATCGACGGCGCCAAGGGCGTCGAGGCCCAGACCAAAAAGCTCTTTAAGGTCTGTACGCTGCGCCACATTCCCATCTTTACCTTTGTGAACAAGCTCGACCACGAGGCTCGCGATCCGTTTGAGCTCATGGAAGAGATCGAGAACGTCCTGGGCATCAACACCTATCCCATGAACTGGCCGATCGGCAGCGGCCGCAATTTCCGCGGCGTGTTCGATCGTCAGGCCCGTCGCGTCATTGCCTTTGAGGGCGACGGTCACGCCAACGCCACCAAGAAGGTCGCCGAGGTCGAGGCCGAGCTGGGCGATCCTTCCATGGACGAGCTCATCGGCGAGGAAAACCATAAGAACCTGATGGACGACATCGAGCTGCTCGATGGCGCCGGCGACGAGCTCGACTTGGATGCTGTGGCCTGCGGCAAGCTGAGCCCGGCGTTCTTTGGCTCGGCGCTCACCAACTTTGGCGTGGAGCCCTTCCTCAAGGAGTTCCTGCGTCTGGCCCCGACGCCGCGCGCCTATACCGATACGCTCACCACCGAGCCGGTCGATCCCTGCCGCGACGACTTTAGCGGCTTTGTGTTTAAGATCCAGGCCAACATGGACAAGAACCACCGCGACCGCATCGCCTTTGTGCGCATTTGCTCGGGCAAGTTCGAGCGCGGCATGGACGCCTTCCACGTGCAGGGCAACCGCAAGCTCAAGCTTGCCACGGGCACGTCGATGATGGCCGATGACCGCGCCATCGTGGACGAGGCGTACGCGGGCGATATCGTGGGCCTGTTCGACCCGGGTATCTTTAGCATCGGTGACACCGTGTGCTCCGGCAAGCGCCACGTGCAGTATCCGCAGATCCCGACGTTTGCCCCCGAGATGTTCGCCCGCATTACGCAGGTCGACACGCTCAAGCGCAAGCAGTTCGTCAAGGGCATGGAGGAGCTTGCCCAGGAGGGTGCCATCCAGATCTTCCGCGAGCTGGGTGCCGGCATGGAGAGCGTCATCGTGGGTGTGGTCGGCGTGCTGCAGTTTGAGGTGCTCGAGCGCCGCCTCAAGGCCGAGTACCGTGTTGAGGTTCGTCGCCAGCCGCTGCCCTATACGGATATCCGCTGGATCCAGAACGACCCCGACACCATCGATATCCCGGGCCTTTCGCTCACGCGCGACACGCTGCGCGTCGAGGACATGCGCGGCGGTAAGCTGCTGCTGTTCACGAGCCCGTGGAACGTGGATTGGGCAACCGACCACAACCCCGACCTGATCCTGTCGGAGTTTGGCAACGTAGCCTTTTAACGCATTGGCGCGGTGGTCCTGTGGGGCTGCCGCGCCGTTTGTTTGCCTTATGCCACGCGAGCGGCTATCATACCCACCGTCGTCTCAAGACCGGGGCGTCCGAGCAGTTCGGGTCCGATATCCTGCTCGTTAAACCTAAAACCAAAGGAGTACATAATGATCAAGAAGGTCATGGAGGACTATAAGGTCCTGTTGCGGAGCATTCCCGCGGCAACGGTTTCGCTGTTTTTCGTGAGTGTCATCATGATGAACCTGCTGGCCAACAAAGAGCTTATCAGCCTGCCGTATCTGGCGCTCGATTGCGGCTTTGTGGTGAGCTGGGTTTCGTTTTTGTGCCAGGACATGATCTGCAAGCGCTTTGGCGCCAAGGCATCCATCAAAATCTCTATCCTCGCGCTGCTGGTCAACCTGGCCGTGAGCCTGTGCTTTTGGGCATGTTCGCTCACGCCCGGCATGTGGGGCGCCTACTACGACACGGGCATGATCGAGGTCAACACTGCCCTTAACGCCACCATCGGCGGCACCTGGTACGTGGTGCTGGGCTCTTCGCTGGCAATGCTCGTTTCTGCCGTGGTTAACTCCACGCTCAACCAGTCGCTTGGCCGTATGCTCAAAAAGAATAACTTTGCGAGCTTTGCCTTCCGCTCCTATGTGTCCACGGGCGTTGGCCAGTTTATCGACAACCTGGTCTTTGCCATTGTGGTGAGTCACACGTTCTTTGGCTGGACCTGGGTGCAGGTTCTTATGTGCTCGCTGACCGGCGCTGTTGCCGAGCTGCTGTGCGAGGTCTTCCTGAGCCCCGTGGGCTACAAGGTCGTGCGCGGCTGGGAGCGCGAGAATGTGGGTTCCGAGTACCTCGAGCGCCACGCAACCGCCTAAGGAGCAAGTATGCGGGTTTTGATCACGGGCGCTTCGGGCGGTATCGGAGCCGCGTGCGTGCAGCGCTTTTTGGACGAGGGCCACGAGGTCGTGGGCTTTGATCTTTTGCCGGCGGCGATCAAACACGAGCGCTACCGCCATCTGATTGTTGATGTCCGCGAGCCTGACTCGTTTCCAGGTGACCTTGAACCCCAGGTGATCGTGAACGTTGCCGGTACGCAGGATTCGGCCGACGACATCGCCGCCAACCTGTGTGGCACCATCAACGTGACCGAGCGCTATGCCTTTGTGGGGGAGGGGCTTGCCGCCAAGCCGGCGCCGGCTATCAAATCCGTGGTCAATGTGGGGTCGGCGAGTGGGCATACGGGATCGGAGTTTCCCGCCTATGCCGCCAGCAAGGGCGGCGTTATCGCCTACACCAAGAACCTTACAAACCGTCTGGCGCCGCAGGCCATCGCCAACAGTGTGGACCCGGGTGGCGTTATCACGCCGCTCAACCGTTGCGTGATGGAAGACGAACATCTGTGGAACCAGATTATGGAGCTCACGCCGCTTAGGCGCTGGGCCACTGCCCAAGAGATTGCCGAGTGGATCTACTTTGTGGGCGTGACCAACCGGTTTATGACCGGGCAGAGCCTGCTGATCGATGGCGGCGAGGCCGGCCGCACACAATTTATTTGGCCCGAATAGGAAAAGCGCCCGATGGGAAGCCGTCGGGCGCTATTTTTGATGTATCGGTTTTTAGCCGAGGCAAGTCCAGTTGACGGGGGTCGAGCCGTGCTGTTCGAGTAGCCGATTGGCAGCAGAGAAGGGGCGCGACCCCATAAAGGCAGGGAGTTCTGCCGTGGCACGGTTGGCCG
This sequence comes from uncultured Collinsella sp., assembly GCA_965141635.1. Taxonomy (GTDB): domain Bacteria; phylum Actinomycetota; class Coriobacteriia; order Coriobacteriales; family Coriobacteriaceae; genus Collinsella. The sequence goes on from CBCSNG010000007.1 coordinate 60,479, forward strand.
AAAGCGGCGAGGGGTGCGTGGATGCCAGGCAGAACTTGCCGGTTGCCTTGCCCGCACCGATCGCGGCGAGCTTGCCTTCGACCATCTGCTGGGCAAAGCGGCCCCATGCCAAAAAGACTACCGGTTGGGGCAGCTGGCAGCAGCGTTCGATAATGTAGTCGGTGAGCGTGCTCCAGCCCAGCTTGGCGTGCGAGTTCGCGGCATGCTCGCGCACGGTGAGCGTGGTGTTGAGGAGCAGGACGCCCTGCTGTGCCCATGGGGTTAGGTCTCCCGTGGCGGGAATGGGGCAGCCCAGATCGGCTTTGAGTTCCTTATAGATGTTGCGCAGGCTCGGCGGCAACTTGGTTTGCGTCGCGGGGACCGAGAACGACAGCCCCATGGCCTGGTTGGGTCCGTGATAGGGGTCTTGACCCAAGATGACAACTTTGACCTGGTCGGCCGGCGTGTAGGCGAGGGCATTGAGGATGTCGTCCTGTGCCGGGTAGATGGTCTGCTCGGCACGTAAAAGGGCGATGCGTTCGAGCAGCTGGTTCGTAGTGTCACGTACCGGCTGTGGCGCATCGCCCAACCAAGTTGCTATGTTGCGGTCGCGGGTCGCGGCGTCCATGGGGCTCCTTTACGTCAGATGCTCTGTCGGTATCTATTGTAAAGGCGCACCGGTTGCCTTTATGCCACGGCTGTATGAAGAGTGGGGTCTACGAGACGTGCTCGGGCGCTCCTGCCATGCGAGCCTGTCCATGTGCGCGAAGGCGTGGAAGCTCGACGGTTGCCACCATGACGCCGGTGAGGATGAGGGCGGCGCCAAAGAAGGCGATGGGGCTCAGGACCTCGCCGACTAGGAAGAACGAAAAGACAGCGGAGCAGACCGGCTCAAGCGAGAAGGCGAAGCCGGTGGTCTCGGCGGGCACGTGGGGCTGCACGAGCGTCTGGGTGATAAAGCCGTAGGCAGAGCAGATGAGTGCGAGCGCGACGACGACCACGATCTCGCTGGGCGTACTGGGAAGTGTGAAACCGCCAAAGACGCATGCGGCGATACCCGAGAACAAGCCGCCGAAGCCCAGCTGCCAAACGCCCAGAGCCAGCGGGTCGATATCTTCGACAAAGCGCTTCGCCACAATGATATGGCCGGCATAGACAAAGGCGGAGAGCGGCATGATGAGCGCGCCTGGGTTCAGGCTGGTGAAGTCGGCGCCCGAGAGCAGCAACATACCGCAGGTGACGATGGCGGTGCCGACGAGCACTTTGCGTTCGGGGGCGCGGCGCAGCAGGGCGGCGTTGGCAAACGGCACGATCACGACCGTCAGGCTCTGCAAAAAGCCGGCAGTGGAGGCAGAAGTGAGGCTAGAGCCCAAGCACATGCAGGTGAGCTCGGTTGCCATAATGGCGCCGATGATGGCGGCACGGACCATAAGGTCGCGGTTGATGCGGAAAGCGCGCTTGTGGAAGAGCAAAAGGCAGGCCACAAAGGCGATGATGCAGCGCAGCGCAACGATGCTCGTGGCGTTCATGCTGTCCATGCCGATCTTCATGAGGGGGTACGAAAAGCCCCATGCGACGGGAACGGAAAATGAGAGCGCGATTGCTTTTTTGCGATCCATGGGACTCCTTTTGTTACAGAACGGTTTCGTAAAAAGGATTCTGCTCCCAGATGTGGATGTAGTAAAGCGAATGTATCTTCAGTATGATTAAGAAATACTAATGTTGGTAGAAAAAGCCCTGGCAAAACGTTTTACAGCTACATCGATGTGGAGGCACGATGGCATCGCGGTATCAGATTGTTTGTATGGTGGTCGATTGCGGCAGCCTGAAACGTGCGGCGGACGAGCTGGGCTATACGCAAAGTGCGGTGAGCCAGGCCGTCAAGGCGCTCGAGCGTGAGCTGGGCACCACGCTTATCGAGCGCGGCAAGCAGGGTGTATCGCTTACGCGCGACGGCAAGCAGTATCTGCCGTACCTGCGCCAGATTGTGACCGCCGAGGCCGAGCTCGAGGGCAAGCGCCAGGAGCTGCTGGGGCTTTCGTCGACAGATATTCTCATCGCGACGTTTACCAACGTGAGTCGTACCGTGCTGCCGCGCGTGATCCGCGATTTTGGTGCGCTGCACCCGGGCGTACGCTTCACCCTCAAGCAGGGCGATTACACGCGCAACGCTCAATGGGTGCACGATGGCGTGGTTGATTTTTGTTTTACGGCACGCGGATTTACCGCTGGGCTCGAGAAGCGCGTCGTCTATCACGACGAGTTGGTGGCATTGTTGCCGGCCGCGCATCCGCTGGCGGCAAAGGAAAAGGTGACGCTCGCCGATCTGGCGTCCGAGCCGTTTGTGCTGCTGGATGAGGGCGAACAGAGCGTGGTGCTCGATGCATTTGCGGCGCATGGACTGTCGCCACACGTGACGAGCGAGGTAACCGACGACTACACCATCATGGCGATGGTGGAGGAGGGCCTAGGCGTGAGCATGCTCTACCGCCGTACTGTGGAGGGCATGCGGGCCGATATTCGCGTACGTCCCATCGTGCACGCCCCCTCGCGCGACGTGGTGGCCGCCTGGCGCAGCTGGGACACCATGCCCATCGCCACGAGGCGCTTTATCGACTATATGAGCTCGCATGTTGTCAATTAATGGCTGGTGTGGCGTTGAGTGCGGTGTTTAGCGGGCTGTCGCTTTGGCTTGGGTGGCGCGATAGGTGCGTGCCGGGTGGCAGAGTAGCACCGCCACGACCATAAAGAACGCCGTGGTGCCCAGGCTGATGGGGTAGACCATCATGATGTTCGCAAAGGTGCGGAAGTGCGGGAACACGAAGAACACCCAATAGAAGCGGATGCCGCAGACGCAGATCATGGTGATGAGGGCGGGCGTGAGCGAGATACCAAAGCCGCGCAGGTAGCCTGACATGTTTTCGTAGAACATGCTAAAGGCGTACGCCGGGAAGATTGAGCACACGCGGATATAGCCGATTGAGACGATGTTGGGATCGCTGTTGAACAGCGACAAAATCTCGCGCCCCAGGCCGACAATAACGATAATTGTGGTGAGCGCGACGATACCGCCTTCGACTAGGCAGACCTTGAGCGTCTTGGTGCAGCGGTCGATCTGGCGGGCACCGTGGTTTTGTCCCACAAAGGTGGTGCAAGCCTGGCTAAAGCTGTTGAGCAGGTTGTAGCACACGTACTCCAGGCTCATGGCGGCGCTCGATGCCGCCATGACCTCGGTGCCCAGGCTGTTGATGGCAGACTGGATGATGATGTTGGCGACGGCAAAGACAGCGCTCTGGATGCCGGCGGGCAGGCCGATCTTAACGATGCGCTTGAGGGCGACGGGGTCGATAGCCAAGTCGCGCGGGGTGACACGGACGACGGAGTCGGTCTTGAGCAGGCGGATAAAAAGCGTGGCGGCGCTGACGGTGTAGGCGATGGCGGTGGCGATGGCGACGCCCGCGACACCCCAGTGGAGCACAGGGACAAAGATGAGATCCAGGCCAATGTTGAGGACGGTGGACACGGCAAGCGCCTGCAGCGGCATGCGGGTGATGCCGACGGAGCGGAAGATCGCGGCCTCAAAGTTGTAAAGCAAGATTGAGGGCATGCTGAGCAAAAAGACGCGTAGGTAGAGCGAAGCGAGCGGCATGGTTTCGGCGGGAACGTTGAGCGCGGCGAGCATGGGCTCGGCAAAGATCTCGCCCAGCGCGATGACGACAAAGCCCACGAGCGCCATTAAAATCGAGGTATGGACGGCGCGTTTGACCATGTTCTGATCGTTGCGGCCGATAGCGTTGGCGATGACCACGTTGGAGCCAAGCGACATGCCAATAAACAGGTTGAGCATAAGACTGGTAAGCGGAACATTGGAGCCGACCGCCGCCATGGCGAGGGTTCCCTGGTCGCCCGAGAAGTTGCCGATGATGACCGTGGCGATGAGGTTCGACAGCTGCTCCAAGATGCTCGTGGCGGCCACGGGGAAGGCGAACAGGGGAATATTGCGCCACAGCGAGCCGGTGGTCATGTCAATGTGCTTAGATACGGTGTCAGCCATACGCTCTCAATCTCTAACATGCTTTTTCGTGCTCATTTGCGCAGACGATGATACTCCTAATCGGCTAGCCATTGGGGACGTTCTAAAACGATTAGTCATTCAAGAACGTCTCCAATGACTAGGTGGGGAAGGCGTGCGACAATGGTGGGCGTTGTGTAGTCCGCGCTAAGGAGTTGCCATGTTGTTGTGTCCCGTTTGCCATGAGCCTCTGGTGGATGACGAACGCGGTGCTGTGTGCGCGGGCGGACACCGGTTTGACCGTGCGCGCGAGGGCTATCTATATCTGCTGCGCTCGTCCAAGAGCGGCGACTCCATGGGCGATCCCAAGTCGCAGGCACGCAGCCGTCGCGACTTTCTGAATCGCGGTTACTATGCGCCGTTGCGCGATGCGATGGTTGAGCTAGTGCGCAAGCAGACGTCTGGGCGCGCCGCGTCTACGAATGGCCCCATGACACTGCTCGATATTTGCTGTGGCGAGGGCTACTACACCAGCGCCATGGGCGCGGTGCCGGGCGTGGACGCTTACGGGTTCGATTTGGGCAAAGAAATGGTGCGCCTGGCCGCCAAGCGCGGCGATGCGACCTATTTTGTGGCCAACATGAAGGATATCCCCGTGGCCGATGGCGCCTTCGATATGGTAACCGAGCTCTTCGCTCCCTTTAACGAGCGCGAGTTTGCCCGCGTGCTGGCGCCCGAGGGCTCGCTCTACACCGTCGTGCCGGGTGCCCGTCATCTCTTTGGGCTTAAGGAGGTACTCTACGACACACCGTACCTTAACGATGAGAAGCTGCCGAAGACCACCGAGCTCGAGTTAGTCGGAATGCAGCGGGTGTCTGCGAACATTACGCTTCAGACCCAGGTCGACATCGAAGCGGTGTTCCAGATGACGCCGTACTACTACCGCACACGCCCTGCCGACAAAGAGCGCCTGGCAAACCTGGACACGCTCCAAACCGATATCGACTTCATCATCGCCGAGTACCGCCACTGACCTGCCAAAAAGGGACAGGTTTATTTTGGTAGGTTTTATCTGGACAAACGTAAAGGGCCGACCACGTTGCTGCGCGATCGGCCCTTTTTAGTTGCTTGGCTGCAGAGGTTATGAGAAGCGAGCGCTTATAGGCGGTCCTTGTTCTCGGCCTTAACGGCGTGTGCCTGCTGAACAAAGAACAGGTCGTACACCACGATGACAAAGGCGCCAAAGTTGATGGCATCGCCGCCAAACGCGGGAAGCGTGAGCACCGCTTGGGCAAGCGTGGCGACCGCGGCAACAATACCGAGCTTAAACGCGCCGTCCACCTGCGAAGGCTTGTTGGCGCCCTTGATACCGGCGACGCCTGCGGCAAGGTCGACGAGACCCTTGGCGATAAGCACGACCGCTGCGAGCGTGGCGTACGAACCGTACGTGGAACCGAGACCGCCCGTGGCGATACCGACGCCGGCGGTGACGAGGCTGGCGATGCCCAAAACAAAGTAGATGAGAGCAAGGATTTTGAGAGTCTTGCGAGTGAAGCTCATGGCTGGTCCTTTCGATACGAGTACGCCAACTTGGCGCACCCAATGTACTGCACATATGGTGAAGCACATTGTAGTTCAACGCGGCGATGCATGCGTTTGAAAGCGTCTCTTGCCTGTACGGTCCAACCTTTCAAAAAGGAAAGCTGGACGTAAGCCAAATCGATGGCAGCCCATGTGCGGCGCTGCGATGATGAGGTCGTAACAAGGAGCTGGTCTCAAGGAGGAGCCATGATGTACGGAGCAGGGCAAGTGCGTGAGCCGCGGTCGTTGGGAAGGCGCATGAGTGATTCCGTGATCGCTGCCGTGTGCACGGGATTGATGGCGGTGCTTTGCATTGGGATGCTGTGGGCCATGTCACATGTGGGACAATAGCGGACGGTTGGGTGTCGTCATGAACGGCGCCCACGTATTCGTTTTGCTTGCTAAGGAGTACCCATGGGCGTCGTCGATCCCTTTTTTGTTGCTCGGGCCGCGGGGCTTGAGCTGACCGGGAAGCCCGAGGGCCTCACGCTCACCGACGGCACGATGGAGCTGCGTGCCGATTTTGGCCGCATGCTGCCGCGACTCAAGCAGGGCCGTCTGCAGCAAGAGCTGTTGGTGAAGGCTGCGCGTGCAAAAGGCATCGAGCGGCCGTGGGCAATTGACGCCACGGCAGGCTTTGGCGAGGATTCGCTGCTGCTCGCGGCCGCGGGCTTTGCGGTCGATTTGTATGAGCAGGATTGCGTGATTGCGGCGCTCCTCAAGGATGCCTTGGACCGCGCGGCAGATGATCCGGCGCTTGCGACAGCCGTGGCGCGCATGCGCTTACATGCGGGCGAGGACAGTATTACCGGCCTTCGCCATACGGCTGAGCTGATCGGGCGGGGCGAGCTTGCCGCTCCCGACGTGGTGTATCTGGACCCCATGTTTCCCGGGCGCACCAAGAGCGCGGCGGTCAAAAAGAAGTTCCAACTCTTGCACCATCTGGAACAGCCGTGCGCCGATGAGGAGTCGCTGGTCGAAGCTGCGCTTGCGGTGCACCCGCGCAAGGTGGTTATCAAGCGGCCGGTGAAGGGGCCACTGCTTGCCGGCGTTAAGCCGAGCTATCAACTTGCGGGCAAGGCCGTTCGTTACGATGTTTTGGTGCCGCCGCGCCCGTAGCTTGCGCGCGATGGTTGGCGCTCCGTCAGTGCCGTGCCGATGCGAGGCCTATTTCCAAGGATGCGACGTCAGGTGCCAGCCGCCGCAGTATTCGCATTTGTAGCAGGCCAAACCACGCCGCCCGCGGTTTTCGCAGTCGGCCATAACGGCCTCGGCCTCGGCGCGCGTGTCGTAACGGTTTTTGCGTTCGCACGACTTGTAGCGCCAGGCTTCATCGCGCTCGGCGTCCAGGGCGTCGCGGCGCTCATTCTCGCGCGCAAACAGGTCGCTCATATCGCCGCCCGTGGCAGCGCCTAAAAACTCGCTTTTGGCTTTTGACCAAGCGGCTCGCTTTTTGCTCCCCATCTGCTTCGTGCCCCTCTCCAAACGCTGGTATCATTGCCCAATCAAAGTGATACCAATAAACGTGAGGTCGCCGCGTGATGATCAGAAAAACCCTCGATACCGACATTCCCGCCGTCATGGCTATCTATGACGCGGCCCGCGCCTTTATGCGCGCGCATGGCAACGCCACGCAGTGGCCCGAGGGCACGCCTTCTGCCGAGCAGCTGGCAGCCGATATCGCCGCTGGTGGCAGCTATGTGTGCGAAGTCGACGGTCGCGTGGTGGCGACGTTTGCCTTTTTACCGGGTCCGGACGAGTGCTATGACGTAATTGAGGACGGTCAATGGCATAGCGACACTCCGTACGCCGTGCTGCACCGCGTGGCATCCGACGGCACCGTGCACGGTATCGCGGCTGCGATGTTTGCCTTTGCCAAGGAGCGCGCCGATCACCTGCGTATCGACACGCATCAAGACAACCTGCCCATGCAGGGCGCCATCGCCAAGGCCGGGTTTAAGCGCGCCGGTATCGTATATGTGTCGGACGGTACGCCGCGCGTCGCGTTTGATTGGCTGCGCGAGGCATAAGAGTGGGGATGCGTATCAACAATTCGCGCGAACGAAAATGGCCCTGGGCGGGGTCATTTTCGTTCGCTGCGCTGTTTTGAAAGCCGGCTTTCGCAAGGCGCGAACCTACGAAAATCGCCGCGCGGCAACGCGGGGCGATGAGCTCGGTCGGGGGATAGGGCCCGCTTCGCCCGCCGGCCCGTAAATTGTATCATCCAGTGTGGAACGAGGGTGCCCGTTGCCGCGTGCGATGGGCTTGCAATAAGAGGAGAGCCATGTCGAAGCAAGCGGTCGTTGGAATCTTGGCGCATGTCGATGCCGGCAAGACCACGCTGGCCGAGGCCATGCTGTTTAACGCGGGCCGCATTCGCAAGCGCGGCCGCGTTGACGATGGCGACTCGCATCTGGATACGAACGAGATTGAGCGTGAGCGCGGTATCACGATCTTCTCGTCGCAGGCTGTGCTCGACCATGGTGACACCCACGTTATGCTCGTGGACGCTCCCGGCCATGTCGATTTTTCTGCCGAGGCGGAGCGCACGCTGCGTGCCCTGGACTACGCGATTCTGGTGGTAGGCGCCAACGATGGCGTACAGGGGCACACCGAAACCCTGTGGCGCCTGCTTGCGCGCTATGACATCCCGACGTTCATCTTCATCAACAAGATCGATTTGGAGAATCCCGGCCGCGATGTTTTGCTGGCACAGCTCGGGCAGCGTCTTTCCGAGGGCTGCCTGGATGCCAACGAACTGCTGGCGGGCGGCACCGTTCAGGAGGATGCTGCTGCGTTAGACGAGGCGGCGCTCGAGGAGTTTCTTGAGGCGGGTGAGCTTTCCTCCGCGACGCTGTCGCGCATGGTTGCTGAGCGCAAGCTCTTTCCCTGCTTTGCCGGCTCGGCGCTCAAGGACCAAGGTGTGGACGAGCTGTTGGATGGTATATGCGCGCTGATGCGCGAACAGGCGTGGCTCCCGGAGTTTGCCGCGCGCGTCTATCGTGTCAGCCGCGGGGATCGCGGCGAGCGCTTGGCATGGGTTAAGGTGACCGGCGGCACACTGCATGCCAAGCAGATGATTGCCGGACGTTCCGGTGCCGAGGCATGGGAGCAGAAGGTCGATCAGGTACGCATCTATAACGGCGAGAAGTATGAGCTTGCCCAAGAAGTTGCTGCTGGCGGTATTTGCGCCGTGACGGGTCTTGCGCACGTTCGCCCGGGGGACGCCCTGGGCGCGGAGCCCGCGGGCGATGCGCCTGTCATTGCGCCGGTCCTCACCTATACGGTGCTTCCGGGCGAACACGATGTCCACGCGGTGTTCAAAGCGCTGACTGAGCTGGCGGACGAAGATCCCATGCTCGGCGTAAGCTGGAATACTCATCTGGAACAGATTCACCTGCAGTTGATGGGCGCCGTGCAACTCGAGGTCGTGCAGCGCGTGCTGGCCGATCGTTTTGGCCTTGCGGTCGAGTTTGAGCCCGGCGGCATTCTCTATAAGGAGACTATTTCGCAGCCGGTCGAGGGCGTGGGCCACTTTGAGCCACTGCGCCACTATGCCGAGGTGCATCTGCGTCTGGAGCCGTTGCCGGCGGGCTCGGGCGTGCAGTTTGGCACCGTGACCTCGACCGACGAGCTCGATCTTAACTGGCAGCGTTTGGCACTCACCAACGCCATGGAGCGTGATCACCTGGGCGTGCTGACCGGCTCGCCCATCACCGATGTGCGCATTACGCTCACAGGTGGCCGCGCGCATGCCAAACACACCGAGGGCGGCGACTTTCGCCAGGCCACGTACCGCGCGATTCGCCAGGGTTTGATGCAGGCGCGTGAGGCTGGCGCGGCGGTGCTGTTGGAGCCGTGGTATCGCTTTGAGCTCGAGGTGCCGGGGGAGTGCGTGGGCCGGGCGCTCTCGGATGTCACGCGCATGGGTGCCGAGTACGAGCCGCCGACGATGGCGGAGGGCCGGGCGAAGCTTGTGGGTCGCGTGCCGGCATCCGAGGTGCAGGATTATGCGCTGGAGGTAGCCACCTACACGAGTGGTCGCGGACATCTGTACCTAGAGTTTGCCGGCTATGCGGCTTGCCATGATGCTGAGCGCGTCATCGAGGCGGCCGCCTATGAGCCCGAGGCCGATCTGCCCAACACGCCCGATTCGGTCTTTTGCTCTCACGGTGCCGGTTACACGGTCAAATGGTACGACGTACCCGCCGCGGCGCACGTAAAGATCGATCCCGCCACCTTCCGCTCCTATCGCCCCGCCGACCCCACCTTCTTCTGCCATTAGGGGACGGGGTAGAAATGGTAGATTTTTGAACCCTCTGATCCTTGACTAATTGATTTTGGCGCCGACGCTGCAAGAGGGACAGTCCCTTTGTCACCTGCTGATGGTATAACTCGGTATAAGTTGGTATAACTATTACCAGGGTTTGCCAATCCGAGGAGGCCGACATGAATCCAAATCCCTTTAAGCCCACGGCTGGCAAGCGGCCTCCGATACTCATCGGTCGCGAGTCGGTCATCGAAGATTTTGCGGAAGGGCTCGATAACGGCGCCGGTGCCCCCGGAAGGCTCATGCTCATTACGGGAAACCGCGGCTGCGGCAAGACGGTTCTCCTGCGGGAGCTGGAACGTCTGGCCAGCGAGCACGAATGGGCGGTTGTCTCCGATTCCGCTTCGCTTGGCTTATGCGACCGCTTGGCCGACGCGCTTCGCTCGAATAAACCCGTTGTGACGTCAATGGAGTTTGGGCCGTCGTTTGGCCGGATGTCGGTCGAGGCGGCGCGAGCAAAGGGCGAAACGTTGCGAGGGCTGGTCAACGAGCGCCTCAAGAAGCTCGGTCCAGGCAAGGGCATACTGTTTGCGATTGACGAGGCCCAATCTGCGTCTATCGAGGAACTGGCGGCGCTGGCCGTTCTCTATCAGCAAGTGCTCGGAGATCAAGATGCCACGGGCTTGTCCGATAGCGACCAGCGCGGTCTTGCGCTGGTGTTCGCCGGCTTACCCAGTATGGTTGATGACTTGCTCGAAGAGCCGAGCGTGACGTTTTTGCGGCGTGCTCAGCAGCGTACGCTGGGGGCGATTTCTTTGCCCAAAGTGCGCGATTCGTATATCCAGACGGTCAAAGACGCTGGTCTTTACGTTGACGCGGAGACGGCGGACCTTGCGGCACGCAAGAGCATGGGGCATCCCTATATGGTTCAGCTGGTGGGATATTACATGTGGCGGGCTGCTGTCCGGCATGGCTCTCAGGTCATTGAAGTGTGCGATGTCGAGGCTGGCTACGCCGATGCCGTCTCCGAGTTCTACGAAGCGGTTGACGCGCCTCTGTATTACGGGCTGCGCAGTCCACAGCGCCTCTTTATCGAGGCCATGGCTGCTGACGAGGGCAAGCCGACGCGCATGGCGGATATCATTGAGCGCTGCGATCGCACTCAGAGCTGGGCGAGTAAATATCGTGCAAGCCTGATTCGCGAGCGTGTCATCGAGGCTGCCGGATACGGCCTCGTCCGGTTTACCGTGCCCATGCTGGGCGCGTACATTAGCGATCGCATTTTATGGCACGAGTAGGGTGATAAAGGTGACAGAACAGAAGATGAGCCCGCAGGCTATCGAAGTGCGTGGAGCGCGTGTACACAACCTCAAGGACATCGATATCGATATTCCGCTGGGAAAGCTCGTGGGTATTGCCGGCGTGTCGGGTTCGGGCAAGAGCTCGCTGGCGCTGGGGGTTCTTTATGCCGAGGGCTCGCGCCGCTATCTGGAGGCGCTCAGCACCTATACCCGCCGTCGTCTGACGCAGGCCGAACATGCCCAGGTGGATGAGGTCTTGCACGTGCCGGCGGCGCTCGCGCTGCACCAGCGTCCGAGCGTGCCGGGCGTGCGCTCGACCTTTGGTACCATGACCGAGCTCAACAACAGCCTGCGTCTGCTCTTTAGCCGTTGCGCCCATCACGTGTGCCCGCATTGCGGGGCGCGTGTGGAACCGAGCCTTAACGTAGCTGCGGGCCTGTCGCTCACGTGTCCGACATGCGGCCGCGAGTTCTACGCGCCGAGTGCCGAGGATTTGGCTTTCAATAGCGGCGGCGCATGCCCCACCTGTGGCGGCACCGGTGTCATGCGCGAGGTGGACGAGGCGAGCCTGGTGCCCGACGAGTCAAAGACCATCAACGAGGGCGCAGTCCTTCCCTGGGGCACGCTCATGTGGGATCTGATGAAGCAGGTGGCAGGCGAGATGGGCGTGCGTACCGACGTGCCGTTTAACCAGCTCACGCCTCAAGAGCGCGACATCGTGTTTCATGGTCCAGCGGTTAAGAAGCACATTCTCTACGTTCCCAAAAACGGTGAGGGCGCCACGCCGCTCGACTTCACCTATTACAACGCCGTCTATACCGTCGAGAATGCGCTCGCCAAGGTCAAGGACGATAAGGGCTTAAAACGCGTTGCGCGCTTTTTGCGCGAGGGAGCATGCCGCGATTGCGGCGGCACGCGTCTCTCCGAGGCTGCGCGCCAGCCCCAAGTGCGCGGTATCAATCTGACACAGGCGGCGGCCATGACGCTGGGCGAGGCGATTGAGTGGGTGCGCGGGGTGCCTGCATCCTTGCCGCCCGAGATGCAGCCCATGTCGACGGATATCTGCGATTCGTTTTTGGGCGCGGCTCGCCGTCTGGTCGACCTGGGTCTCGATTACCTTTCACTCGACCGCGCCGGTGCCACGCTTTCCACGGGTGAGCGCCAGCGTGTGCAGCTCGCCCGCGTGGTGCGCAACCGGTCGACGGGCGTGCTTTATGTGCTGGACGAGCCTTCGATCGGCTTGCATCCCGCCAATGTCGACGGCTTGGTGGGCGTGATGCGCGATTTGGTGGATGACGGCAACACCGTGGTTGTTGTCGACCACGATACGCGCGTACTGGCGGAAGCCGACTATCTGGTCGAGATGGGCCCCGTTGCCGGAGCAGGCGGCGGTAACGTGATCGCTGCAGGCACGGTAGACGAGGTCGAGCAAGCGCGGGACAGCCGCATCGCTTCGTTTTTGCGTGCCGAGCCCAAGCGCTTGCGTTCACAGGTGGCTGACGACGAAATGTTCGACCAGGGCCACATCCGCATGGCGACCGATACCATCCATACCGTCAAACCGCTCGAAGTCGATATCCCGCGCGGCCGCTTGGTCGCGGTGACGGGTGTTTCGGGTTCGGGTAAGACGACGTTGGTGCTCGAGACGCTCATCCCGGCGCTTAAGGCGCAGGCAGCTGGCGAGCGTCTGCCGGGGCACGTGCGTTGGGTCGATGCCGAGGGCATTGCCCGCGCCAACCTGATTGACGCTACGCCCATTGGCGCCAATGTTCGCTCGACGGTGGCAACTTATGCCGACATCCATGACGAGCTGCGCCGCGCCTTTGCCCGTACGCCCGAGGCTAAGGCAGCTGGCTACAAGGCGGGCGCCTTTAGCTACAACACCGGCGCCTTGCGCTGCCCTACGTGCGACGGCACGGGCTCGATATCGCTCGACGTGCAGTTTTTGCCCGACGTCGAGATCGTCTGCCCGGCATGCCGCGGCTCTCGCTACGCGGAAGCCGCCTCGCATATCCATCGCGAGGGCAAGGACGGGAGCCTGCTTACGTTGCCGCAGCTCATGGACATGAGTGTGGATGAGGCCATCGACGCCACGGTGGGACTCAAGAAGGTTCAGGCGCGCTTGCAGACTTTGCACGACCTGGGCCTGGGTTATCTCACGCTTGGCGAGCCCACACCGGCGCTTTCGGGCGGTGAGGCACAGCGCCTTAAGCTCGCGAGCGAGATGGGTCGTGTGCAGGACGATGCCGTATTCGTATTCGACGAGCCCACGATCGGACTACATCCGCTCGATGTTCAGGTGTTGCTGAGCGTGTTCGACGGCCTTGTTGCCAAGGGCGCCACGGTTATCGTGATCGAACACGATCTCGACCTTATCCGCAATGCCGATTACGTGATCGACATGGGCCCGGGCGGCGGCGACACAGGCGGGCAAATCGTCTGCGCCGGTACGCCGGGTGACATCGCGGCCTGCCCCGCAAGCATCACCGGTCGCTACCTATAGACAATGAGGCAAAGGGACAGCCTCTTTGCCTCATTGATGCCTATTTCACGCATTGAGCCGCGAGATAGTCGCGGAAGAATGGCAATTCAAATGCGACGAGCCCTCGTCCTCGCTCCCCGATGATGCCGGCGTCTATCATGCGGCGTCGGTAGCGGGAGACCTGCTGCGGCGAACGCTTAAGGCGCTCGACAAGGTCAGCGGTGGTGGACTCTTCCTCGTCATCGAGCATGGCGATGAGGAATCGCTTGTCCTCTGCAGTGAGTTCCCGATAGGTTGCCGCGAGGATTCGGTCATCCATCTCGTCGCGCGCGATTTTGATTCCCAGGTCAAAGTCGCGTGACGAGATTTCCTTCGAATCGCTTGTGAGATCCCAGGCACGGTAGCCTACGAGTTGCAATAGGAAGGGAAAACCAGAGATCGAGCGAACGGCTCTATCGATTCCCTCAGCATCTGCCAGGCGATCGTTTTCCTGGATCGTGCGAATCAAGGCCTCGCGTACGTCATAGTCGGCAATGCGACCCAGATGATATTGTTGGGCGCGGCGAAGGAACGAGACCGTCTTGTGGTTCAGCAACGTCGAGACGTTGTTGGGAAGCCCCGCCATGAGCAGTGCGACGCGTTTTCCATCGGTCACAAAGTGCTGATACGTCGCTGCGAGCTGAATCATCTCGTCGAGTGTCGGGTCCACCTCGTCAACCGTGACGAGCAGACCGGTGCCCGCCTCGTTGAGCTGGTCGATGATGTCGCTCATGCGATAACGCCAGGTTGAGGCATCGTGAACGCGATTGACCTCGATGCTGCCGAGCGGTGCAATTCCGAGGCCGGTGACTTCGAATTGGCTGGACGAGTCGATGAGATGGGCTGCGGCGCGTTTCGTCCCGAGCTCGATTTCCTCAAGCATTCCCGGGAGCGCGGTCGTCTTTACGGCTATCCAGCCGTGGGATTCCGCCCTTGTCGCGAGCGACGACATGAGAGCGGTTTTACCGGTTCCACGCGCGCCTGAGAAGATCGAGGTCAATTCTGGGCGCCTGCGCTGGCTCAAGAAGGCACGGTCTAAATCCCGAATAATCTGTTGTCTGCCAGCGAGATGGGCAGGAACCTCGCCAAAGCTAGGGGTAAACGGGTTTTCGAGGTATTCCACAATGCCCTCCTTTAGCGTCTCGGGTTAATTTCATTTTATTCTAGTTAATCTCAATTAAAAACGATTAATTTCATTTCAAAGCATAAGACTGGCGTCGTGCGTTATCGAAGCGGTGCTTGAATAGCTTACGTTGGAGCTCGAAAATGGGTTCGACCCATTCGCGAAATTTGCACGCCCTATTGTGAGTGGGCTCTCAGATGAGCTGAAGCTGCCATCGTGCGGCTGATAGGGGCAATCATGAAAAACAGAATCTATGGGTATGCTCGAGTTTCGTCAGCAGATCAGAACCTGGATCGCCAACTGGATGCGCTGGAGCGGTTTCCGGTCCAAACGAATTTGATCTATGCTGACAAAGCGAGTGGAAAGGACTTCAGACGTCCTCAGTACCAGCGTCTTCTTCGTCGTCTGCGCGAAGGGGACGTTCTTGTGATTAAGAGTATCGACCGATTGGGTCGCGACTACCGTGAAGTTCTCGATGAATGGCGTCGCCTAACGACGGACAAACGCGTTGCCATCGTGGTGCTCGATATGCCATTGCTTGATACACGCGAACAACCCAATGGAATTACGGGGACTTTTATTGCCGACCTAGTGCTTCAGGTTTTGAGCTACGTGGCTCAGGTGGAGCGTGAAAACATAAAACAGCGCCAGGCGGAGGGTATCGCGTCGGCGCGTCTGCGGGGTGTGAGATTTGGGAGACCGACGCTCGAACGTCCGGATAGCTACCGCGATGTCATCAAATCATTCGAAGGGGGTGAGGTTACGAGGCAAGAGGCCGCAATGCTTTTGAACGTTAGCACATCGACGTTTGATCGTTGGAGACGGGCGGACGCGAACGGATATGACCGTTCGCCGTCTGCCCGTCCTCTTTAGCTAGACATTTTGACGAGGGGAGTTTATTGCACAGGGCCCACTCCTTCCCTCGATGTTTATCCAGTTCACGCCCTTGAATCAAATAGTGCCACCGCGTTGTCAATTCGTCTGCTTTTTGATGAGGGGCTATGAGTCGCAACGTCAATCGAAGGGAAATAGTCATGAAGCGAAATATTACTAAAAAGATGCCCATGATGGGTTTGCTTGTATTACTCATCTGTTCTCTGGGGTTCATTTCGGCCTGCTCACAGAATGATGCAAACGCTGTAAAGTCGAAATATGTCGACGATAAGGCGATGAATGTTATCGCCGCCGGGTTTGAGAGAAGGTCCGACGTCATTGAATCTAATGCAAACGATGATGATCCTCATTCAACCGAGAATATCCAGGAAGCTATTGAGGCCGAAATCAAGAACGACAAGGAACTCAAGAACGCTAGGTTTAAGGATTCCAAGATGCAACAGGATGTAATCACGTATCTGAATCTGCTTGATGACCAGCTTAAAGTGACCGAGGATTACTCGCAATCGTCTTCGGATTATTACGAAGAGTGGAATAAGGTCTACGATAAGCGGTCTGCACAGCTCAAAAAGCTTGTTGATAATTACGGGCTGGAAGTCGGGGAGAAATACGAGGATGATTTCAACGACTTAATTAAGAATGGAAAGTCCGTAGCAGAGAAGACCCGCTATGAGGATGCCATCAACAGTTTGATTCAGGGAGCAAATTTCGAAAAATCGGATGACGGTTACGGTCTGTATACGTATACGGCGGTAGTTGAGAACACCTCGGGTATATCGTTCTCTAACGTCAGCCTGACACTTGCTCTCTATGATGCAGATGACATCAAAGCGGAGGAGACCTATGCGGACACTTCTTCGTGGGCGCCGGGTGAGAAAGTCAAGTTCGAGGCAATGTCCGATGTTGACGCTGCGCGCGTTGTCGCATCTGTTTCCAGCTACGATGTAAATAAATAAGTTCTGCACGGAAGGGGCGGGTTAATCGGCAATGAATGGTTGACCTGCCGTTTTATGCCAATTATTGAACAACAAGTGCTGTGAACGAATGTGTATTATTTCGGATTGCAAACAACTGTCCTCGTCTAAAGACATGCTGAAAACGACAATTAAGGCATGAGGTATAACCCACGGTAGCTTCTTAAATAACAGGGATTTTGAAAGGAATAGGGGATGGATGGGATGGAGGAAGGCATGGGGGCGCTGAAAGCGAAACTCGGGAGAATACTGACAAAGCCCAAGGTGTTCTTTGCGGGCCTGGCGCTTGGTGGAGTGATTATGGCTGTACTTTTCATTACCATCTTTAATAACGGCAAAGCTGCGGGCGCGAAAGAAACGACCCCCAATACGCTTTCCCCGTCGGTCGTGTTTGAACGCATCGCTTCCCAGAACGAGATGGTTTCTGCATCGCAGAACTATGCGATTGTCGATAAGGTGACGGATACCAAGAGGTTCTTCGATTGGTTTGATATCCCGTTTACGGAAAACAGCTTTTGGTACCGCTATGTGGGAACCATTAAGGCGGGTGTGAATCTCGAGACGGCAGAGATACATACAAACAAGAAAAAGCTGACCATTACGATGGATGAGCCTTATGTAATCTCGAACACGCCGGATATGAATAAGTCGGGTGCTCTCGAGGAACGCAACAACATACTCAATCCCATTGAGGTCAAAGACGTCACGGCGTTTGAAGCGCAGTGCAAGGAGCGGAGTGAAAGCGAGGCCATCAAGGATGGCAAGCTGCTCGAAGAGGCTCGAGTGAACGCCGAAGCAAATATCCGTGCGATGTTCAACTCGGCATTTGGCGATGAATATACGGTTGATTTCGACTATCGGAAATAGGAGGTCACTATGGAGGATAAAGACGATCTAGCTGTTGTCGAAAGGGAGGAGCTGTCGCGACATAAGCAGAGTTTTGATATCCGTAAGGCCGCTGCCGGGTTGGTTGATGGCGCCGGAAGCGCGATGGCGGGCGCGGTTGCAACCGTACAGAAAGTTGCCGATGGTGCAATGCGTGCTGCAACTCCGATGGTTGATGACGCCTTGGCGGCTATTGCTGATGCGGCCGATGGTGCGGCAGGTGCTGCTGCGGATATCGGTGACGCCGTCAACGATTGGGCATACCAGCAACAGCTCAATAGGTACAGGCCTGTAACCAAAGAGGTCTATCAGAGCCCTTCATTCCATTTGCCGAACATGATTCGAATTGTTGACGGAAATGAGCGTCGGGGCATCGATGTCTGTAGGGATGCTATTGGTTGGTTGGATACTGTTAAGGGCACGCAGATTTTCAATTTGTACCGCGAAGCAATTGGGGATAGCGAGCTGTCTTTCTACCCTAAACCATCTCTTTATTCCACATATTACATAGATGCTTTTGATCGGTCTCGCTTTGTTGATCTTGACTCCTATTTCGCAACCATGCAACAAGACAAGATGGCCGAGTTGAGACGGATTGCGTTCATGCTTGGCGCGAAGCGCTGCAAGTTGGAGGTGACGGAGTACGAGGAAACTCGGAGAGGCCACCAGGTTAAGGGAAATGCCAAAGCGGGAAAGAAGGGCTCGGCTCGAATCGACGGCTCTTTGAGCGATTTAACGAGAAATGAGAAGAAAATCCTGTTTACACAGGAATTTGAGGGAGACATGGTTCCACAGCGCCCTGAACTCCATTGGTATGCCCATGACTCTGACATTCTCTTGTTAATCGAAACGAGATGCGGTGGAGAGGATAAAAACAAGGCGAAGAGCTATCGGGTTGAATTGAAAAGCGAGACGACCATGACCATGTCCGTATCGCTTGCTATGGCTATCGATGAGGCATGCAGCAAGCTGAACATAAGGGCGAATTCGAGCCTGACAAGCCAAGCTAAGCGAGAACTCCGGCAGTCGTTTGTATTTGAAGTTGAATTCTGACGTGAATTGCCAGCAGCCAAATGCGGCAAAGGGACTGTTCCTTTGCCGCATTTGATGTCAAAACCATTTTGTCAAGGACTAGAGAGTGTAAAAGTCTACCATTTCTACCCCGTCCCCTAATGGCAGGTTTTACATGCCGGCAAAGCCTGTTTGGCGTAGGGCTTCGTAGAGGACGATGGCGGCGCTGTTGGAGAGGTTGAGTGCGCTGATGCGGTAGTCGTCCGGGTCGACGAAGTTGCCGCAGATATCCTGTTGAAGGATGGCCTCGTGGCTGTCCTCGGTATGTCCGAGCGATTCCTCGTGGGCTTCCCAGGCCTCGGCGTTTTCGAGTGAGTCGCAATCGCGCAGCATCGGGATGCGCTCGCAGCGCTCGGACGCCGCGGCGAGTAGCTCCTCGGGAATCCCTGAGCTCTCGCTGCCAAAGACCAAGTAGTCTCCATCGCGGTAGGTACTCTGCGCATAGGTGCGGCGTGCCTTTTTGGTCAGCAGATGCAGGCGCTTGTCGGCAGGGGAGAGGCCGTTGCGCGCAAGGAAATCCTCCCAGCCGGCATAGGTCGTCACGTCCAAGTTTTGCCAGTAGCCCAGGCCGGCGCGACGTACCGTCTTGTCATCGAGCGAAAACCCCAGCGGCTCCACCAGATGCAGGCGGGCGCCGGTGACCACGCAGGTGCGGCCGATATTGCCCGTATTGGCCGGAATCTCGGGCGCATACAGCACAATGTTGAACATGAATCTCCTTGGCTCAGAACGAAAAACCACCACGAAGGGCACCTTCGTGGTGGTTTGGCGGTTACGTAGGCGGAAAAATACCCGCTTCGATAAACCTAGGCGCGGTGCCAGTCGGTCAGGCAGGCATCGAGGGAGGCGATGAGCGCATCCTTGTCCATGTGACGGCCGATAATGCACAGGCTCGTCATGCGGTCGCCCGTCTCGTCGTCCCAAATTTGCATGATCTCGGGGTTCTCGTCGATGATCTTCTGCTTCTCGCCCTCGGGCGCAGAATCGACAAACAGACCGTTCTCCATCAGGCGCATCTGGTGGCCGGCCTGCTCAAACATGTAGCACATGTCCGGATTGCCGGTCTGCCACAGCGGACCCTTGACGCGGATGACCTCGTCGGGCCATTCCTGCTCAACAAAATCGGTGAACTTCTGCAGGTCAAACGGCTTGCGGCGCGAGTACACAAAGGTCTCGATGTCGTACTCGAGCACCTCGGGGTCGTCGTGCTCCTCGGGGTGCTCCATGGCCTCGATCCAGGCGGCGGAGTTGTAGGCGCGCATAAAGTCGAAGCGGTCGGTATCGAGCAGCTCCTCCATGGGGACCTCGCCGTTTTGGGCCTCGACAATCACAGCGTCTTTCTGCAGGCTGCGCACGATGGCCTTGAGCTCGGCGATCTGCTCAGGGCTCACGGTATCGGTCTTGTTGAGGATCAGCGTGGAGCAAAACTCGATCTGCTGGATGAGCAGGCTTTCGATGTCGTCCTCGTCGATATCCTCGGCCAGCAGGTCGCGGCCGCCATTGAACTCGTCGTACATGCGGGCGCAGTCGACCACGGCCACGATGTTGTCGAGCGCGAGCTTGGGCTCGCCGCCCACCTTGGCCTCGTCGCAGAAGCTCGAGATGGTGTAGGCGATGGGGATAGGCTCGCAAATGCCCGAAGCCTCGATGATGATGTAGTCGAAGTTGCCCGAATCGGCGATGCCCTGCAGCTGGTTAGCAAGGTCGTCCGAAAGCGTGCAGCAGATGCAGCCGTTGGTGAGCGGGATGAGGTCATCGGTCTCGGAAAGGCCGCCGTCGGCGATAAGGCTGGCGTCGACGTTGATCTCGCCGATATCGTTGACGATCACGGCGGCGCGGATGCCGCCGTCGTTAGCGAGGATGTGGTTGAGCAGCGTGGTCTTGCCGGCACCGAGGTATCCGGTAAGCATGATGATCTTCACGGGTTTGTTGGGCATGTGCCCTCCTTTGTTAGACATGGCTTACAGTTAAATCTTATGCCAAACGCCTGCTCTTATACCCACGCGCCGGCAAATAACACAGGCTACTCCCAGGCTCCCCATACATCGGGGCAATAACCGACGGTGGCCTTTTTGCCGTTACGCACGATGGGCTCGGCTAGAACCTGCTGGTTCTCGAGCAGCTTGTCGAAGCGCTGGCTAGGGGTGAGGTGCTGGATGAGCGCGAGCATCTCCTCGTCCTTGGCTTTGGGGTTGAGCAGTTTGTCGATACCGCCGACCGCCTGCATCACGCTCGTGAGCTCGCCCTTGCTCATCTCCTTTTCCTTAAGGTCAATAAACTGCACCTTAATGCGGCGCTCCTTAAAAAAGCGCTGGGCCTTCTTGGTATCGAAGGACTTTTTGGTGCCAAAAATCTGGATATTCATATATTGTTTCGCCGTTCTAACGAACGGCGGTCACCTCGACGCTGCAAAGCCATCTGATGGACAATCTGCCTTTCAATCGTCGGGCGCGGGCAAAAGCCCAGCGCCCTCCTCTTTCAAGGCACCTTGCCTCATCAGCTGGCTTTTCGCTGACATTGATAGGACATCGAGGTGACCACCGCCGGACTTATCGAATGAAGTTGGTGCGCTCGCGATCGGCCTCGGGGGCTTCGATGCCGGCAGCCTTGCCTGCCTCGATGCAATGCAAGAGCCAGGCCATGTTCTTGCCGATGTTTCGCATGGTGGCCAGACCCTCGGCATCCTGGGCAGCCTCGCCCGGCGCAGCGCCAAAGACGTTGTTCCAGTAGGTGGAGGCGACCACGGGCATCTGGTTGATGGTGAAGTACTTGTTGAGTACATCGAACGTGGTCGACGTGCCGCCGCGGCGGGCAACGGCGACAGAGGCGCCCGGCTTGTGCGCAAAGGCCTTGCTGCCAGCATAAAACGCGCGGTCGAGGGCCGAGAGGATGCGGCCGCTGGGGTGCGCGTAATAGACGGGCGAGCCAAAGACAAAGCCGTCTGCCTGCTCGGCGGTGGCAATGAGCTCGTTGACCACGTCGTCGTCAAAGGTGCAGCGGCAATCGAGCTTGCCGCACTGACCACAGCCAATGCAGTCGCGAATGGGCTTGGCGCCCAGCTGGAACACCTCGGTATCGATACCCTCGGCATGCAATTGCTCGGCGACTTCGGCAAGCGCGCGAGCGGTGTTGCCGTTTGCCTTGGGGCTACCGTTGACTAAAAGAACCTTCATCACAAACTCCCTCTGCTGTCGATGACTTATGCAGAGGATTATCGCATGAGCGGGCGGATGGCGTGGGGCGCGATGCCGGCCCCGAGGGCCCACGGCAGGCTCGCTCACCAGGTACGTGCGGGATACGGTCCAGAGGATGTTGGAGTGCGGGGCCTCGTGCGAGCAGATTGTAAGGGGTCTGGGCGGGTCGCCCTCGATGGCGAGCTTTGAGGTCTTGGAAGGCGGGCTGCTGCGGAGGCTATGATTTATACTAAGGCGGTTGCTATCGAGTAATTCACACTTGGTTTGATTCGATTGTGAACGCGCAGCTAGGACGGAAAGCAAAGGAAGTTCTATGGAAACAGAGGATGCTGTCTGTTTGATAACTTCGATTGCCCTGATTCTTCTTTCAATCCAATACAGAAGAGGAAGATGGCTCAGCTCAATTGCTGGATATGATGTCGCAAAAAGGGAGAGCGGGATTGATATACGCCCTTACGCAAAGTTGATTTCTTCTGTGACGTTATGGATGGGGCTGCTGTTTTTCTTGTGGGCGGTAGAGGGCTGGGTACGCGATTGGAATACCAGTGTTTTTGAAGTTTTGGTTCTACTTCTGTTCAGCTTGGCCTCTTTGTCGTTCGTGCGGCTCGTTAGGTTTGTGTTTATGAGGCGATAGCCAGCGGAAGCGGGATGGACGACAAAATGGACCAATACAGCCAATTGTCAAAAGAATTTGATAGGGTTGGCTTAGCAGATTTACTCGACGGCACATCCGTGGCGGGGGATAGGTTTTATGTTGTTGAGCACTTATTTGCATCGGGTAAAGGAAACCAAGAGTATCGAAAACGGTGCCCCCGGGCCCCGGGAGGGACTGCAGGGGTGTTCGGCTAACTGTGGGTACGACCTATTTGCTCAATGTGTTCGCCTGAGATCGGAAAATAACCATCATGCGCCCCACGACGCTAGTCCAGCTTAGTGCCCGGTACTTGCGGTGCCTCTATAAGCCGCGCTTTGAGCTCGTTCAAAATGGAAACGGGCTGTCGGTCAACGCTGTTCAGATGGAGCGTGGCCACGCGAATGGGCGGCTGATATTCAAGCGAGCCGATGAGCACGGGAGAACCCAGGAATCGTTCGATTTCGTTTGCGAGCTCGTCGATTGCCTCGGGGCCGAGCTCATCGAAAAGCGCCACGAACATTGGTCCCGTCGAGCGGAACAGGCGACCCTTGCCGCGCGAACAATCCATGAGGCAGGCGGCGCTTTCGGCGAGCACGCGGTCGCCTGCATCGAATCCAAAGCGGGCATTGACTTCGGCGATATCGTCGACCTTAATGGCAATAAAGCCTGCCTTGCGCGGCACGCGACGCATTTCGCCAATGGCGTTGACCAGGGCGTGAATATCGCCCAGGCCGGTCACGGAATCGGTCGTATCTGCCAAGCTTCGGTTGATGATAATGCCCACATACATGTTGGGCTCGGTATCGGTTCCATCCAAGCGGTAGCCCGTGCAGTCGCAAAGCACGTATTTTCCAGTGGCATCCATTACGCGATACTGCATGTAGTGGAAGTGCCACGTGCCGTTTATCACCATGTCGAGCTCGGCGCGTACGTTGTCGCGGTCCTCGGGATGAACGCGGGCAAGCCACATATCGACCGAGTTAAAAGGGTGCTGGGAGGGCAGGTCAAAATCGCGCACGGCGTTGACCGACCATTGCGATTCTCCCGTATCGAGGTTAAGGATGAACGGATAGCGCGTCTCGGAGCTCATGGAGATCGCTTGGAACACTCGGTCGTTGCAGGGAAGCTGATCGACGATTGGGCGTTGCGGCGCATCATTGTCTTTCGGTTGCTGCACACGATGCATAAGCTTATAGCGATACATCTTGCGATCGGCATCCATCGTCATCTGGCGACGCGTGTCGCCGGCAAGTGGATCGACGCGCGAGCAGCCAAAGCTAAAACTGCCGATCATGGGCGCCTTGCCGCCTGAGCTCGCCTCGATCAGCCCGGCACGTACCTGTTCCAAGCGCTGCTCGAGTTCAGCCTCGTTTGCGGAGGGCGAGATGAGCACAAACTCGTCTCCACCGATACGGAACAGCATCTCATCGTGCTCCATGGTTTCGGAGAGCGTGTGGCAGATGCTCAGAATATAGCGATTGCCTTCGGCGTGGCCAAACCTATCATTGCAATGTTTTAGATGGTCGATGTCAATATAGGCGCAGGTGAAGGGGTCGCCTTTGTGCCAGAGTTGCTCGACGTGACGGTCGAGTCCGCTGCGGTTGCCCAAGTTGGTGAGCGGGTCGATATGGGCGTTGCTCTCAAGCAGCCGGCGCTCTTGTTGCAGGATGGCGTGCGTCTTTTGCAGTTGCTCGCCAACGGCGCGTAGCCCAGCGGGCAGCGCGGCAACATCGAGTTCGGCGGTCGAGATGCCATTCGCAAGTCGCTGAAGATAGGCAATAATCGATTGCTCACCCAGGCGATATGACTCGTTCATGATGGATAACCTCCTTGGGCGGAACAACGGTTTGTATCATATCCCCAATTCGGTTTGAATTGGGGATATAAGTTAGCTAATGGAGACAAATTCCCCCTCCGGCGGTGGCGTTTTGCGCGCGAGCGTATCAGTTGTTATTGCCACCATCGAGCAATGCCTCAAAATCCTTCGCCGGCATGGGACGGTAGTAGAGGAAGCCCTGAGCGTAGCGGGCGCCCATTTGTCGTAGCATGTTTGCCTGCTCATTTGTTTCGACGCCTTCAACCACGACGGGCAGATGGAGCGACTGCGCCATCTCGAGCATCGATGACACGATCTGCGCGCTGCGGCCTTGATCGCGGTCGGTGGGCACAAAGGTGCGGTCGAGCTTGATGACGTCGACGTTGACGTTCTTGAGCATCACGAGCGTGGACTGGCCGGTGCCAAAATCGTCCATGTAGGTCGAGAAGCCGCGGGTGTGCAGATCCGCGGTCAGCTTATCCACGGCCTCGGACTCTCCGGTATAGGCGGTCTCGGTGATCTCGATGTGCATGAGTTCGGGCGGCAGGTTGTACTGGGCGGCGAGCGACCCCATATGCTCGGCGACATCGCAGGCAAGAATGTCTACGCGCGACACATTGAGGGAAATCGGAACCACGCGAAGTCCTCGATTGAGGCGCTCGCGGAGCCACATGGCGACGCCCTGCCAAACATATTTGTCGAGCGTCACTACAAAGCCGCTTTCCTCGAGTGCGGGGATAAACGTTGCGGGCGAAATGAGAGAGCCGTCCTTGTCAATCCAGCGAGTGAGTGCTTCGGCGCCAATAATCTCGCCGGTTTCCATATCGACCTGGGGCTGAAGATAGTACGTGATGCGACCATTTGACAGCGCGTACTGGAATTCGGTCAGCGTGCGGTTGAACACGATTTCGCGCTTGTACTCCTCGGGGCAAAAAATGGCAATGCGCTCCTTAAAGTCGTTTTTTGCGCGCCGATTGGTAAACATGGCCTTTGCCTGCGCATCGATGGTGATCTCCTCATTGGAATCGATGGGGTAAACGCCCATGGACGGCCAAAAACCTACGCCGCCATCATGCCTGGCTACTGCCTCGCGAACGCGGTTGTAGATTTGATGGACGGTGATGTGCTTAAAGGGGGTGAGTACGCAAAAGTCATCTTGGCCCCAGTACCCTGCGACGCCCATGTCGGCATTCTCGATGTCCTTGAGGACCGTGCCCACATCGGCAAGCAGGCGGTCGCCTTCGGCCTGTCCATACCATTCGTTAAATAGGCGCATGTGGCCCATGTCGACGGTGGCGATACACCAAGCACCGTCGCGCCTTGCCTTGATGAAGGCGTTGGCGCGCCGCATAAACTCGCTGGGTCGATAGAGGCCCGTGAGCGAGTCGATACGTTCGGCGATGGCGCTTTTGCGCTCAGCCTCGGGTATGGGGAGGCTGTCGTTGGGAACAAGCCCGCCGGCCGTGCGAAGGCGACGGTCGAGTTCGCCTAAAACGGCGGTCGCCTGATGGGTTAAGTGCTCGTAAAATGCCGGGACGACAAGACAGACGGGAGTAATGGTGTCGCCTGCGATTTGCACAGGAGCGAAAACGGCCTCTTTAAGGTGGCGGGTCAGTTGCTCGAATGCCTCGTGGTCCAAATCGTTGCTGAGCACGACAAACTGGACGCTTCGTGAACGGTAGACCCTGCTCCTGCCGCGGGTGATCGACAGCATGCGGCCTGCGTATTCGGCAAGCATGCTGTCGACCGCCTCGGCCCCGTAGAGCTCGTTGAGCTTTGTCGTGCCACGAACGCGCACCGCTATAAGCCCTGTCTTGCAACGGTCAAGGCGGCAGGTATCGATAGCGTTGACCAGCATGCGCTGCGTTCCGAGGCCTGTGGCGGCGTCGACGGTTTCGGCAAGTGAGTGGTTGACGAGCTCGCCGACATAGAGCGAGGGGACATTTTCGTCGCCGTCGATGCGAAACCCGCGAGCACGGCAGAGCACGTAGTCGCCTGTGGCGTTGCGCACACGATACTGCATGACGCGACGGTGCTTGGTGCCGTTATAGACCTGGTCTATGTCGTTGATGTAGGCCTCAAGGTCATCGGGATGCACGCGCGTTTTCCAGTAATCGCGACAGTTGTCTATGTGCTCCGAGGGAAGGCCAAGATCGCGCAAGGCGCCTTGTGACCAAAGGGTGCGATGTTTGTCCAAGTTCTCGATAAAGAAATAGCGGCCCTCGTTGAGCATCGAAAAGGCATCGAAAATGCGATCGCTTATTTCGAAGTCGTCGGCGTGGACTTGCGTGATATTGCGTCGATCAAGGTGCATGGCATGACGTAGCTTGTAGTCGTACATGCGATGGTCGGCATCGAGCGTCATGCGATTGGGGGCTTCGCCCAGGGCGGGGTCGGCATACGACACTCCATAGCTAAACGAGCGGGGCATCTCGGAATCGTTGTTTTTGAGCAGGACCGTTCGGCAGTGTTCCAGACGTTCGGCGAGGTCGTCCTCGGTCGCAATCGTAGATAGGATGGCAAACTCGTCGCCGCCTATGCGAAACGCCGCTTCGTCCACTTTCATATACAGTTTGAGATAGAGGCTTACCTGCAAGATATAGCGGTTGCCCTCGTCATGCCCAAAGACGTCGTTGCAGTGCTTGAGATTGTCGATGTCGATGAACGCCATGGTAACGGGGATGTCCTGCTCCCAGAGCTCCTCGAGGGAGCGGGCAAAGCCGCCGCGGTTGCCAAGTCCGGTAAGCTGGTCGGTAAAGGCGGTCCTAATCAGATCATCCTGACGCTCGAGAAGGTCACGGACGGTCTTTTCGAGCGTTTCGGTGTAATTGCTGACAGTATCCATGTCGTAAGCGGCTTTCTGAGGTCGGGCGGATTGCGTCGGGCGAGCTCGTTGTGCACACGCGTTGTTGTTTGGCGCTTTGCGTGTATCCAGGCCCCCGCCTTGCTGCGTTGTTGGGTTAATTTACCGGCTAATGTTCGCTGTTGATAACTGCTGAGTAGTATAAACAACAGTGCAGAATTATATATGGGTGCACATGCTACGGGCGGCTATTATTCGCCAAACCGCAACGCCTGGGTGCGCATGAAAAATGCGACTGGGGCGGTATATGTTGACGGGTATACTTGTCCCGGTTTTAAACGCAGGAACGGAGATGGTCGCATGGCACAGTCAAATATGACGCGCACGGTGGGGCTTGCGCTCGAGGGAGGCGGCTACCGCGGTATGTATACGGCGGGCGTGCTCGACGTATGGATGGAGCACGGTTTGACCTGCGACCATATGGTGGGCGTCTCGGCGGGCGCGGCGTTTGGATACAACTTTAAATCGCGCCAGATCGGCCGCGCCATTCGCTACAACAAGGCCTATTGCGCCGATAAGCGCTATGCGGGTGTAGCAAGCTGGCTGCGAACCGGCGATATGTTCAATGCCGATTTTGCCTATCACGAGGTGCCCATCGAGCGCGATCCCATCGACCTGGAGACATATCGCGCCTGCCCCATGCGATTTACGTGCGTGTGTACCGATATCGAGACGGGCAAGGCCGTCTACCACGACCTGCCCTATGGCGACGAGAGGGATATCGAGTGGATCCGGGCATCGTCGGCGATTCCTGTGGCGACGCGTCCTGTCGCCATTGAGGGCCGTAAGTACCTGGACGGCGGCGTAGCCGATTCCATTCCCAGCGCTTGGCTTTTTGCGCAGGGCTATGACCGCAACGTGGTGGTGCTCACGCAGCCGGCGGGCTTTGTGAAGCAGCCCAACAGCGTGATGCCCATGCTGCGGCGCGTGTTCCGTCACTACCCGGAGTTTGTCGCAGCGCTTGAGCATCGGCATGAGGTCTACAATGCCACGCTTGATGACCTGGCGCGTCGCGAGGCTGCCGGCGAAATCTTTGTGGTGCGGCCGAGCGAATCGGTGAAGGTGCCGTCGCTGTGCCGCGAGCCCGATGAACTCGAACGCATCTATCAGATCGGCCGCCGCGATGCGGAGGCAACCTTGCCGGCACTGGAGACATATCTGGCAGGGTAGAGGCTGCTGCCGCCATCTCGGCGGGAAGCGCATCCCGGAATGGAGGTCCAAACTGGGATGCGCTTTCCATCGCTGAAGATATGAGGCTGCGAATCGGCTGCTCGGCTTGAGCCTATGCCTGCTGCCAGGTATCGACGAGCTCCTTGGCGGCGGCGTTGGGGTCGTCGGCACTGCAGACGGCGCTCACCACAAAGAAGCCATCGACGCCGGTGGCCTTGAGCTGTGGCAGGTCGGCCGTCTTGACGCCGCCGCCCACCACGATGGGCACGGGGCTTGCCGCGTGGAGTGCGGCCAAGTCCTCAAAGCTCTTGGTGATGATAGAGCCGTCGGCCGCGCGTCCGCAGTCGCGCTTGGTCTCGGTCTCGTGGAGCGGGCCGATGCCCAGGTAGTCGACCAGGCTCATGTCGGCGGTCTTGACGTACTCGAGCATCTCCTCGCAACGGGCCGAAAGGCCCACAATGGCATCGGGGCCCAAAAGTTTGCGGCAGACCTCGACGGGAATATCGCTCTGGCCAACGTGCACGCCGTCGACAGCGATGCCCTGCTCGCGCGCGGCGAGTACGCAGTCCAGGCGGTCGTCGATCAGCAGGGCGACCTGACCGGTCTTGCCGGCCTGTGCGATTGCCTGCGCGGCGTCGCCCGTCAGCGCGATGATCTCGCGGGCACTTGCCACCTTGGAGCGCACCTGGATGCAGGTAAAGCCTGCGTCGAGCGCCTGGGCCACCACATCGCCCACGGGACGCCCGAGCGTGTTTTCGGGGCCGAGTACCAGATAGGCCGAGATATCAAGGTTGTCGCGGATGCTCATCGTGCTTCCTCCTGCTTTTTGATCTGCGCTTCCATGCGCTCGAGTTTGCCGGTCATGGTGTCGGTAAATCCGGGTCGAATATCGGCTTTGAGCACGACTTCGGTGCGGATGCCCTTGCTCGCCAACACAAAGGTTGCGTCGCGCACGACCTGCATGACCTCGTCCCAGTCGCCCTCGATCTCGGTGAACATCGAGGTGGTGCGGTTGGGAAGGCCGCTCTCGCGAATGACGCGCACGACCTCGGCGACCTCGGCGGACAGCTCATCGCCGGTGCCGCATGGGGCGATGGCCACGGCGACGAGCGTGTTCATGCCGGCATTGGTTACGGGCTCGGACATGGCTTATGCCTCCTCGAGCTCGAGTCGGTTATCGGCGATGTCCTGGGCGGTCGCGCGGTAGAGCTCGTCGATAAAGGCGACCTTAAAGCTTGCCGGGGCATCGGCGACAGCGGCGGCACGCTTGCCGGCAACGTTGTAGACGGCGGCGCCGCAGATGGCTGCCGTAAACGGGTCGGCGGCACAGGCGTACACGGCCAGCACGCCGCCCTGCGAGCAGCCGCAGCCGGTGATCTTGGACATGAGCGGGCTGCCGCCGTGGGACTTGGCCACCGTCGTGCCGTCGGTGATCAGGTCGACTTCGCCCGAGACCACTACGGCGCCGCCGGTGTAGCGGGCGAGCGCCACGGCGGCGTCGCGGGCGGCATCGACCGTGTCGGTGGTATCGACACCGCGCACGCGACTCAGATCAGCTGCCTCGCCCTCAAGACCCCACAGGCCGGCGAGCGCGATAATCTCGGAGGCGTTGCCGCGCACGATGGCGGGCTTGCACTGCTTGAGCTCGTTTACCAGCTGGGTGCGCAGGCTACCGATGCCCAGGCCAACCGGATCGAGCACCCAGGGCTTGCCGGCATCGTGTGCCGCCTTGGCCGCGCGGGGAATCGTCTGCTCGTAGATGGGGAAGAGCGTGCCCATATTGAGATAGATAGCGCCGCCGCCGGCAACGAGGGCCTCGCCCTCGTCGGGCAGATAGACCATGGCGGCCGATCCGCCCACGGCGAGCTGTGCGTTGGCGACAAAGTCGATCGTCACTGTGTTGGTGATGGAGCCGGCCATCGGATTGGTGGCGCGAATCTCCTCCACGGCCTTGACCACATTTTGCTTAAGCTGTTCCGAATCAATCACTGCACATGCCTCCTTGGCATAGAAAAGGGGCGCTGTGCATAGACAGCGCCCCTGTAAAGGCGGCATGCTCCCTACGCCAGCATTAACTGACAGGTTCAAAGGATTGGGCCCCATGCCCTCTCAGCCTTGTGGTTTGCACCGCCGGCACTCCCGCATCGAATCTGTTGTTCCCTATACTAGCGCACCTGCCAAAAAGGGACAGGTTTATTTTGGCAGGTAACAACTGGGACTTTGCGTTTTCCCAGATGAAACCTGCCGAAATAAACCTGTCCCTTTTTGGCAGGTCGGTACAATAGATGGGATTAAGAATGACCGAGGGGGCCTTATGATTAAACTTGTGCTGACCGATATGGACGATACGCTGATTCCAGCCGGGCATGACGGCGCTAGCGACTACGCCATCGAGGGCATTCATGCCATGCGGGCGGCGGGTCTGCACTTTGGCCCGGTTTCGGGCCGTCAGCCGTCCGCGATGGGCTGGATGTTCAAAAATCGTTCCGAGTGCTTCTCGACTGGCGCGTTCTGTAACGGCCAGGTCATGTTTGTGGACGGTGAGGCGGTAGCCTCGCATGCGACCGACAACGCCGCCCTTATGCGCTTGGCTGACTACTTGGAGCAGGAGACCGACGATACGTACCTGAAGGTCTACAGCCTGGGTGATGACTTTTGGGGCAACGATGCCTATTGCGTGACGAGCGACCCCGAGCGCGTTCGTCGCGCCATGGAGTCGGGCGGCAACGCGTGGCTCAAAGGCGAAGAGGCCCCGTGCCGTCCTGTTGTCGATGATGCCCCGGTATACAAGGCGA
>CBCSNG010000008.1:0-83271 GCA_965141635.1 uncultured Collinsella sp.
CGACACGCATAAAAAGCCTCCCATTTCTCGTGTCCAAGAAATGGGAGGCAGTTCAAAGTGCGCAGCGGGGGTTCTTTCATGTCCGAGGACGCGCTGGGAAGTTACCCCATGCGGCCAGCGGACAACTATGTAGCCTTGGACTAGAACATACCCAAGAAACCGTGCACAAACAGCGCGGCCAGAGCGGCACCGACAAACGGCGCGATGCCAGGAACAAGCAGGCCGTACTTCCAGTTGTTGTCAGCCTTGTTCTTGATCGGCAGCACCTGATAGGCCATGCGAGGACCAAGGTCACGAGCCTGGTTCATGGCGAAGCCGGTGATGCCGCCCATGCCCATGCCAACAGCCCAAACGATCAGACCGACGCAGATGGCGAGCATCAGGACGTTCTCGCCAGCACGGTTAGCAGCAGCAAGGATGGCGCTGATGAACACAAAAGTGCAGATAGCCTCGCAGAAGAAATTACGGGCATAGTTCGTACCCTCGGTGGTGGGGTTGGTCGAGAAGATATTGCGCTGGGCAATGGGATCGACGACGCCCTCGGAAGCCTTGAACTCATCGGCATACATAAGCCAAGCGATTACGGCGCCCACAAAGCCGCCGAGCATATCGGCAATCATGAAGGGGATGCAGCTGCTCCACGGCACCAGGCCTACGATGCACTGGGCAAGCACCATGGCGGGGTTCATACACACGGCGCCGCCAAAGACAAACAGGCAGACCGAGATGCCGAAAGACCAGGTGGTGATGGCAAACATGTGGCCGGAGCCCTGATACTTGGTGCCCTTGAGCACGGTATCGCAGTGCACGCCCACGCCAAAGATGATCATGAGGGCCGTTGCGCCGAATTCGCAGAGGAGTTTGGTAAGCATAAAACCTTATCTTTCTTGTCGGTTATAAACGATTCGTTTAGGCCGCGTACTAGTGCTGTGCGACGACAACGCCTAGGCCATCGGGAATGACGGCCACCTTGGCATCGGCACCCTTCATCTCAAAGGCGAGCTTGAGCGCCTCATCGAGAGTGTTGACCGGCGTCATGTGCATATCCTTGATCATCTGGTGATCGCACAGGTCGGTAACCATGATCACAGGATGATGCGCCAGGATGCGGGCAAAGATCTGGCTCGTCCACTGGTCGGGCAGGGTCTCGTCCTTAGGACGGTCGATGCAGGCGCGCTCAAACTCTGCCGGATCATTGTCGGCGATGTTGTGATAGAAGCCCTCGCCACCGTGACCGTCGGCACAGCCGGCGACGTCGATGATCACGCCGCCCTCGGGAAGCGTGGCCTCGGCAGAGCACATGCCCTTCACGGCCTGGTAGATGTTCTGGTCGAGCGGGTAGCCGCCGTTGGTGGTGATGGCAATCTCGCACTCGACGGGCTCAACGCCGGCAAGGCTCTTCACGAACTCGCAGCCAGCCTCGTGCGCCTTGTGGATATCGCCGGCAAAGGAGCCGATGACCTCGTGCTTGCCGTTGAGCACCACGTTAAGCACAAAGGCAAGGTGAGCCATCTCGGCGGCAGCAAACATGTCCTCGCTCACGTGGTTGTGGCACAGGTTGCCGGCACGCGAGTGGGAATCATTCACAAACTGACCGTTGTGGTTGTACATGATGGTCTTGTAGCTGGCGATGCCAGGCAGGACGGACTTGCGGCTACCAGAGAAACCGGCAAAGAAGTGCGGCTCAATAAAGCCCTCGGCAAGCAGCAGATCGCAATCGGCGGCAATCTTGTTGATGATGCACTCGCCACCAGAAGGCAGGGTGCCGATCTTTTTCATCATGCTGTCGTCAGTCGCGACGTGCATAACGATTTCCTCGTTGGCAACGATCTCCTCGCCGTACTTGTTGACGAGTTCCTCATGCGTCGACGGACGATGCATACCCGTAGCAACCAAAATGCGCACGCGAGCCTCGGGCGCAGCGGAATGGATGTGATGCAGCAGAATAGGCATCGTCACACGCGAGGGAACGGGACGCGTATGGTCGGAGCTAATGATGACGATATCCTTCTTGCCAGCACAAAGCTCCTCGAGCGACGGCGAGCCATAAGGGTTGGCAAGCGACTCCTCTACCAGCTCTTCCTGCGATTTCGTGGTCTTAAACTCGTTTTGATGACCTTCCATCACACCCGCGAAGTTCTTATCCTCGAGCTCCAGATGCAACGTCTTGTGGTCAAACGGCAGTTCACATTCAAACAATGACGAGCGCCCTCTTCCTTTTCAACTGACACACTAGATAAACCGTTGGAAGGATACGCCGCTCACCGAAAAACACCACCGTCCACCGACTCATTAACACAACGTTCATATTTGACCCACAACAAAACGGCCGCGACCCCAAACGGGACCGCGGCCGCCTGTCAAAGACACTATAGACAGGATGATTTACGCAGCGCCGAGGCAAACATCTAGTCCGAGACGTACGCACGTAAGCCATTTTGCATAAATTCATTAATTAATTGCATAAGATGGCGCATGGATTTCTGGCCATAACTGGGTAGTACCCTCCGGAGCGTGCATTTTTGCGAGTATTCAGCATCGCGGGATAAGATTTTGGTGCCAAAAATCTTTCAAAAGGTAGATAGTCCTCATGACTCGACCCATCTGGATAGCATGCGGCGAGAAACCAGCCATATATGATCGTCGCCAAAGCCCAATCGTCGTGCAAAAGCATCAACAAAGGCAGCGAAAGCCGGCTATGGCCTTATGCATCAATCTTTGGCTGCTGAAAACTCCGTTTTTTGCACGTCGCCCCAAGCACCACCCTCACCCAGCGGCTGATCCGCCGAAGACCGGACATCGCAGGGCCCGCCATCAGTTTACTTTTAGGCACACTCCGCAGGACGCAAGAAGCCCTCGCCGCACCCCACATTAGGCGCGAAGCGTACTTTAGTCCCTTCAGCCCCAATCCCTGAAGACCGAGGACGAAGGGACCCGACGGGTTTCCCTCTGAATGCATTCCGCAGCACGAAGCCCTTTCCAAACGCGCGAAGCGCGCCATTAATTCCCCCAGCAGTAATCCACTGAAGACCGGACATCGCAGGGCCCGCCATTAGTTTACTTTTAGGCACACTCCGCAGGACGCAAGAAGCCCTCGCCGCACGAAGTGCGCAGCGAGGGCTTCTTGCATGTCCGAGGACGTGCCTAAAAGTAAACTAATGGCGGGCCCGGACGACTACAGGGCTATCGATTACCCCGTGTTCTGCAGTCCTGCCGAGACGCCGGTCACAGTCGAAAGAATCAGGCTCATGTACTCGGCCTTCTTCTCCTCGGCCATCTCGTCCTGGTTCATACGCACCTCGCGAAGGGCGCGGACCTGGGCGATGGACAGGGCGTCGACGTAGGGGTTACGCACGCGAACGGCGCAGCCGAGCACGCGACGACGCTGCAGCGGCCATTCATCACCGACGATGGCAAGGACCCACTTACGGGTGAGCTGCATCTCGGTAAAGACCTTCTTGGACAGATCATCGCGGTCGCCCAGATGCAGATACATCTTGGCGATGCGCTGATCGGTCTTAGCAATCGACATCTCGATGTTGTCGATAAAGGTGCGGAAGAACGGCCACTCCTGGTAGGCAGCCTTGAGCTGGTCAAGATCGCCAAGCTGCTCGCAGGCGGTGCCCAGACCGTACCAAGCGGCCAGGTTAATGCGCGCCTGGCTCCAGCTGAAGATCCACGGGATGGTACGCAGGTCATCGAGCGACTTGGCGCCCAGACCGCGCTTGGCGGGACGCGAGCCGATCGGCAGCAGACCGACCTCGGTCAGCGGCGTCACGGTCGAGAACCACGGTGTAAAGTCCTCGGTGTTCAGCAGGTCCAGATAGCGTTCGTGGCTTGCAGTGTTGAGCTTCTCGGCCATATCCCAGAACTTCTGCGTGGTCTCGGTGTTGGTCTTCTCGACACTCGGGGCCGACTGCAAAAGCGTTGCGGCGGCAACGGACTCAACATGGCGCTGAGCCAGCGTGCGGTTGCCGTAACGGGCAAAGATGACTTCGCCCTGCTCGGTAAGCTTAAAGAAGCAGTTGACCGAACCCTTGGGCTGCGCCAGCACGGCCTTGTTGGCCGGGCCGCCGCCACGGCCCACGGCACCGCCGCGACCGTGCATGAGCACCAGGTCGATATCGTTCTTCTCTGCCCACTTGGCGATGCGCTCCTGCGCGGAGTGCAGCGCGAGCATGGCCGTGGTAGGACCGGCATCCTTGGAAGAGTCGGAATAGCCCAGCATGACCTCCATGCGGCGGTTGGTCTGGGCAAGGCGCTTTTGCACCACGGGCAGCGTAAGCATCTGATCGAGCACGTCGACGCAGCCCTCGAGGTCCTCGAGCTGCTCGAACAACGGGATCACGTCGAGCTCGGGGACATCCTCCTCGTGTGCAAAGGACAGGTGCGCCAGCTCAAAGACGTCGGCCACATGCTGAGCGCTCTTGGTAAACGAGATGATGTAGCGGTGCGCCATCTTCTTGCCGTAGCGCTTTTGGATGGAGCCGATAGCGCGGAAGGTATCGATGACCTCGCGCGTCATGGGCTGCAGGTCGCCATGGATACCGTTCTCGTGGATATCCTTAAGGGCGCGGGCATGCACCACGGAGTGCTGACGGAACTCCATCTCGACCATATGGAAGCCGAAGGACTCGACCTGCCAGATGATGGTTTGGACCGGGCCGTAGGCAGCACGGACGGCACCGCAGGCGGCCAGCGAACGCTGGACGACGCGCAGGTCATCCAGGAACTCGTCGGCGCTGTGGTACATGGTGTCGGTGATACGACGGACGGTGGCGTTCAGGCGGTCGGCCATGACGAGCATGACGGCGCGATGCGGCTCGTGCTCGGAGATCAGCTCGGCGCGGGCCGTGTAACGAGGGCTCATCTCGACCTGATGGTTCCACAGGTTAATGAGCTCGGCCGACGGCTTGCTGTAGGTAGCCTCGAGCGTGAGGTTGCGGCCGATGTGGCGGCACTTGTCCTCGAGCTTGAGCACCATGTGCGTAAAGTACTTGGCGGCGACCTCACGGCTCACCTTGGCGGTGACGTTGGGGTTACCGTCGCGGTCGGAACCGATCCAGCTGCCGGGATGGAAGAACGCCGGGCACAGCGGCGGCACAGTACCGGCCTTGTCGCCCAGCACCCAATCGTCAAAACGACGATAGATAACGGGGATAACGTCGAACAGCGTGTTATCGAAGATGTCGATGATGGTATCGGCTTCCTCGACCGGCGTGGGCTTCTTGAGCGCGATGGGACTCGTACGCACCAGGGCGTCGATCTCCTGCAGCATATGGCGCTCGTTCTCCACCAGGTCGGAGCCGCCCAGACGCGGACGCTCCTCCAGCAGGTTGGAGATACGGCGGATCTTGCCCTCGACGGCCTTACGACGGGCCTCGGTGGGATGTGCGGTAAAGACAGGGTGGAACTCGAGCTTGTCGAGCAGCTCGTTGGCACCCTCGACACCCAGCTCATTCACCAGCTGGTGATAGGCAACGGTAAGCTCGTTGGCAGGATCGACCTCGGTATCGGTCGACGCACCGGCCTCGCGCTCGCGCAGCTGCGCCACACGGTAGTTCTCCTCCGACAGGTTTGCCAGATGGAAAAAGCTCGTAAAGGCGCGAACGATGACCTGCTGCTTATCGAGCGGCAGGCTGTCGATCAAATCGACGACCTCACGAAATGCCACGGCAGTGGGCTCGTCGGCGGTGGGCACGCCCTGCTCGTCGACGGCTTCGTCGGCAGCGCAGGTACCGGGGTTGCCGGCATTGACCACAATCTCGGCTGTCAAAATCTTGTCGAACAGGTCCGCGATCTCGGGATCATACTCGCTAAGCACACGGCGCTCCAGGCGCAAGAACAGCGCCAGATTGTCGCGCAGCTCCTCGGGGATCTCGATCTCGGCGAGACGCTCCCTGGACTCGGCATTCGAGCCGATTCGGTTAACGAGGCGGTTGACCACGGCAGCGACGCGCGCCGCGGCTTCGGGTACAGACTGGTTGCTTAGGTTCTCAGCCACGTTTCCTCCCATTCCTCCTTCTATGCACGTAACATGCGGTATTCATTATAGGCGCTTGAGAAATACTTTCGACACTGATTGCGCTTTACCACACAAAAGTATTTTCTGCATTGCAAAGGTTTTTGCCCTAAATGGTCGTATTTCTCGGTGGGCGGCATACGTAAACGGGGGCATTCCGCATAAAAGCGAAACACCCCCGTAACAATCGCTCTCCAT
The DNA here is from genome assembly GCA_965141635.1 of uncultured Collinsella sp. Lineage (GTDB taxonomy): Bacteria > Actinomycetota > Coriobacteriia > Coriobacteriales > Coriobacteriaceae > Collinsella. Next base: position 6,221 of record CBCSNG010000008.1, read on the forward strand.
GAGCAGGGCACGTTAGCAGGCCCGAAGCTCAAAAAGATGCGCTACAGGCGCTCGCGAACCGCCTCGACGACGTTGTCCAGATCGGCGAGCACCTCGTCATGGCTCTGCATGTCGCGCACTTTGACCTTGCCGGCGGCAAGCTCGTCGCCACCCAGGACCAAGATGAGCTTGGCGCCTACCTTATCGGCTTGCTTAAACTGGGCCTTGAGCGAACGACCCTGATAGTCGGCCTCGGTCACGATACCTGCGGCGCGAAGCTCCTGCGTAATGGCAAAGACGTTCTGACGCAGCTCCTTGCCGGCGTTGGCGACATAGACGCACGGGGCCTCATCGGCACCCAAATCGCTGCCAAAGGCCTGCAGGGCCAGCAGGGCGCGCTCAAAACCGACAGCAAAGCCGACGCCCGCCGTGGGCTTGCCACCCTCGAGCTCGACCAGGCCATCGTAGCGGCCGCCGCCGCCGATGGAGCCGACGCCGGCGCCAGGGGCCTCGACCTCAAAGACAGTACGGGTGTAGTAGTCCAGGCCGCGCACCAAGGTGGGATCCTCGACATACTCGATACCGGCGGCATCCAGATAGCGCTTGACCTGCTCGTAGTGCTCGCGGCACTCATCGCACAGGTTGTCACCCATCAGCGGAGCCTCGGCCATGATCTCGCGGCAGTGGTCGTTCTTGCAGTCAAAGGCACGCAGCGGGTTGAGCTCGGCGCGCTCGCGGCACTCATCGCACATCTCGTCGGCGTGATCGAGGATGAACTGCTTAACCTGCTCGCGATAAGCCGGACGGCACTGGGCGTCACCCATCGAGTTGATGAGCAGACGAAGCTTGGAAAGATCGAAGCCCAGGCGCTTGTAGAACTCCATGAGCATGATGATGCACTCGGCGTCTGCCGCCGGATCGGGAGCGCCGAGCCACTCGATGCCCACCTGGTGGAACTGGCGCAGGCGGCCCTTCTGGGGACGCTCGCCGCGGAACATGGCCTCGGCGTAGTACGCCTTAAACGGCGTGGAGCCCTGGGGCACCAGGTTGTTCTCCACGACGGCGCGCACCACGCCGGCCGTGCCCTCGGGGCGAAGCGCCAGGCGCTGCTTGGGCTTGAGTTTGGTGTCGGTGCCCTCGGTAAAGACGCGCTCCAGGTTGGCACCGCTGAACACGCGGAACATTTCCTTGCGCACAACGTCGGTCGACTGGCCGATACCGTGGACAAACACGTCCACCTGCTCGATCGCGGGCGTCTCGATGGGTTTAAAACCAAACGGCTCGAACACGCCGGCCGCAATCTGCTGCATCTTTTGCCAGGCGCGCATCTCGGCGCCGATAAGGTCGCGGGTTCCCTCCGCCTTCTGTGCCTGCATGGGCAAACACCTTTCTTTTGTATCGCGTCATAGGTAACGGTCATTATACGGCACAAACACAAACAGCGGTGGCGCGTCTGACCGAACGAGGGTATGGGGACTCGTTCGGCCAGACGCGCCGCCGCTGTTTGTGATCCCTTTTCCTCCGTCCCCTTCGGATCACGTGATTCCTTGGGGACGGAGGAATAGGGATCGTCCTTTGGCCTGCGGCGACCTTGGAAACCGAATGATGGTACGAGCATCCATTCGGCTCCCAAGACCGCCGCGGGCAGAGTTGGGTGAGCCGGCAAACGCGGCAGCGTGCTTACTCCCCCGCCACGCTCGCGCGCAGCTTGGCGGCGATGGGCTCGGATACCAGCAGGAACACGAGCATGACCACGGAGCACGCCAAGCACACGATCCAGGTGCTCGCAAAGGAGCCCGTGGCGTCGAACAGCACGCCCGAGACAATGGCGCCCACGGTGCCGCCGACCATCTCGAGCGAGGTGATGGTACCCGTGACCTTGCCGAGGTCGGCCATGCCAAACTGCTTGGACGCGGATGGGCAGCGCCGCCACCATGCAGATAGCCGCGAGCACCAGGAAGGCGGAACGCCAGCCAACGCCCACGATAAGCGAGCTCACGATGGGAGACAGAATAGCGCCGCCAAAGCCCGAGCCCGAAAGTGCGATGGAAATGGCAAGGCCTCGCTTGGCGGTAAACCAGTTGGCGGTCACTAGGCTGATGAGCAGGCGGGTCGAGGCCACAGCGAAGCAGCCCGAAACGGCAAAGAGCACGTAGACCTGCCACAGCTCACCGACAAAGCTCATGCTGGCAAGAACGGCAGAGGTAGCGATAACGGTGAGCGAGCCCAATACGCGGCCACTCACCTTATCGGCAACATGGCCAATGACAAGCGATCCGATAACGCTCACCACGGTAGAGATCGCATTGGAGATGTTGTACTGCGCAAGAGATATTCCCAAGTCGCTGACGATGAGCGGCTGGAACAGGCTCATGCAGTTGACGAAAATCGTGTAGCACGTGGCCATGATCACGAAGCCGGAGGCCACCACGAGCCAGCCGGGGAAGAACTTACGCTGCTGGGGCATACTGCTCCTTATTTAACAAACGAATAGCCGGCGCCGGGCGCCGGTAGTGCCCAAGATTGCCTTGAAAGACAAGGGCATAGGCCTTACGGCCATGCCCGCAGGCTTGAAAGGCAAGGTTGGGTGCTACCGGTGGTCGGCGATATAGCCCAAAGCGACGGCGGTATAAGCCGCAGCACCGAGCGGCAGCTCGGCATCGTTAAAACGTGCCTTGGGATGGTGCTGGGCAAAGTGTTCGTCCGTGTCGGTTACGGCCGCGCCCACGGTAAAGTACGCACTCGGAATCTCGCTCGAGATAAGCGCGAAGTCCTCACTCGCCATGGCATGGAAAAGCGGCAAGAAAGCCGCCTTGGGCAGCACTGCGCCCACGTAGCCAAGCGACACCTGAGTCATATCGCTGTCGAGTACAAGCGGCGGAACATCCGAAAGCGTCTCGATGGTCGCCGACGTACGATATGTTGTGGCAACGCCGTTTACGACCTCCGCGATGCGGGTCTTGAGGTGCTCCATGAGCTCGACGTCAAAGCCGCGCAGCGTGCCTTCGAGCACGCAGGTATCTGGGATGACGTTGGCCGCTTGGCCACCGGCAAACTTACCCACGGTCAGTGCGACCTCCTTGGCCGCCGGCACTTCGCGAGCGATAAGCTCCTGGAGCGCCAGATGCACATGCACGCCGGCCGTGATGGGGTCGATGCAAATCTCGGGGCTCGAGCCATGGCCGCCCTTGCCCTGAAGCGTGATACGAAAACCGTACACGCCCGAGAGCGCCGGGCTGCCGTAGAGCACCAGGCCGAGCGGCGACTGGCTATTGACATGCATGGCAAAGGCGACCTGAGGACGCGGGTTCTGCAGCAGACCGTCGGCGATGGCGGCGCGGGCACCCTCAAAGGTTTCCTCGCCCGGCTGGAACAGCAACTTGACCGTAGCGTTGGCATCAACAAGCTCTGCCTCGCGCGCTTTGAGCATACGAGCCGCACCAAGCAGCGCCGTCGCGTGCATATCGTGACCGCAAGCGTGCATGCAGCCGTTGGTGGATGCAAAGGGCTCGCCGGATTCCTCGGCAACGGGCAGGGCGTCCATGTCGCCACGCAGCATGATGACCGTACCGGCCTGCTCATTCGTGCAGATGCCATTGCCTTGGGCCGCGGCGGCACCGGCGCCGACAAGGCCCACAACGCAGGAACCATCGACGAGCGTAGCAAATGGGATGTCCATCTCGGTCAGGCGCGCTTGGATATACGTAGAGGTCTGCGGGAGGCTATTACCGAGCTCGGGCATCTGATGTAAATCGTGTCGCCACGCAGCGAGCTCGTCTGCAAAAGCCTGAGCTTCTGCAACAAGACCGTCACCGATAGCGGTCTGCGCCGCCGCGGTGGCCTTGGGCGCTGATTGCGGTTGAAGATCGGACAGTGCTGGTGCCATAGATGCCCTCCAGTAACGTTTTTGCAGCAAGCACTTTGATAGCGTAAAGTGCAAGGTACTACTTTAAGGGCGACGCATAAAAAATGCCGCCCTGGGAGGGCGGCGCAACAAGTTGTTTACAATTGCGGGTGTGATTTTCGGCGCAAGAAATCGAAATGCGTCTCGCTCAAGATAATCGAAAGAAAGATGAGCGCGAAGCCGGCGAGCAGGCGCGAGGTGAGCGCCTCCCCCATCAGCAGCACCGAGAACAGCACGCCCGAAGGCGACTCCATCGAAAGGAGCAGTGAGCCCGTCGAGGCCGAGACATGCGCCAGGCCGACGTTTTGGATGAGCAGAGCCGCGCATGTGCAACCAACCGAGAGAAACGCCATCGCGCTGATAAAGCTCGGCGTCCACACGGACAGAGGCGCTTGGGTCTCGAATAGCAGCGACGTTGCCAGGCTCAGCACGCCGTTGCCCACAAACATCCAAAACGTGATGACGTTGATGTCCATTTTGCGACCGTACTTGGCAGTCACCGCCATCTGGATGGCGAAAAAGACCGCACCCGCCAGCGTAATGACATCACCGATGTTGAATTCAACGCTATCGAGCGCCACCAAGCCAATGCCCGCAAAGCACAGCAGCGCCGCGCCCAGGTTATAGCGGGTGAGTTTTCGCCGCTCAGAAAATAGCTCGCGAACGGCACAACGATGCAATACGTGCCGGTCAAAAAAGCATTCTTGCCCGCCGTGGTGTGCGCCAGACCGACTGTCTGCAGGGCGTAGGCGGCCCACATAAGTGCGCCCATGCCAAGTCCGACGATAAGGTTGCGGGCGTTGAGGTGCGCGATGATGCGCTTGTGGAAGATGAAAAACATGACCAACGCCGCAGGCAGAAAGCGCACGTAGAGCAGTTCGAACACCGGAATGGTGTCGAGCGCGTCCTTCATGGTCGTAAAGGAGTAGCCCCAGACGACTGCCACCGAAAGCAGCAGGACTTTCCAGAACAGCGGCGAGCGAGCGCCGGCGCCGCGGGAGGTGCCGCCCGCGCCCAGGTCCTCGCGAGCAACAGGGCTATCGGGCATCATTTCGATATTGTCAGTGGCATGCTGGGCCATAGGACATCCTCGCGCTCAATCTGGGCGTGGTGTCCGCACGCGCATGGCTGCGTGCCGCCTCATGGTCAAATAAAAGCAGGGCGCACCGGACCCCCGGCACGCCCCGCTACTGTAGCAACAACCAAGCAGCCCGTGCAATTCACTACGCTAAAGCATCGGGTTGGAAGATCTCGATGTTCCGACGGCGTTTACGTTGCTGAACTAAATCAATTTGGTTGACTCCAGTTTTTCGATGATCCAGTCGTTGGCTTTGATGACCGGGCGGCGGAAGACGACGCCCAGTGCCAGCGACGGAATCAGATAGCTCGCCAGAATGCCTAGCTCAATCCAGTACTCCATGTGGTACGCACCGGCCATGGCGGCATGCATGGCGTTGATGCCGTGGGTGAACGGCAGGAACGGATAGATCGCCTGGAACACGGGGCCGGTCATCTCGATGGGGAACGTGCCGCCCGAACCGCCGACCTGCATGACCAGCAGCACGACGGCGAGCGCCTTGCCGATATCGCCAAACGAAACCGTAAGCGTGTAGACGATATTGGAGAACACGAGACTCGCGACCCAGCCCGCCAGCACAAACTGCAGCGGGTCGTCGCACTGGATGCCAAAGAACAGGATGTCGCCCGCACACACGAGCGTTGCCTGCAGCAGGGCCAGACCGCCAAAGAACAGGTAGCGGCCCAGGTAGATCTCGTGCAGGCGCACGGGGATGAGCTCGTTGATAAGCTCATCGTCAACCGAGACCTTCATCATGGCCGCCAGCACAATCGAGCCCACCCAGAGCGACAGAATCGTGTAGAACGGTGCCATGGCCGAACCGTAGTTGCGGATCGGATAGACCGGCTTGCGATCGAGCGCGACGGGGCCGGAAAGCGACACGGCCAGACCCTCGGGATCATTGCCGATCATCGTCTTGATCGTAGCGAGGTCATCCGACATCAAGGCGCCGTCGAGCTCGTCCTTAAACGCACTGATCTTGTCCGACGCCTCGCCCAGCTGATCAGAAGCCTTGTTGACCAGCTTTGCAGCCTTGGAGAGGCCCTTTGCCAGCGAACCGGATGCGTCGGTCAGGCCAGCAACAGCACTATCCAGATCGTTCGAAATACCGTTCAGCGAATCCAAAACGCCCGAGATGGTCTTCTTGAGCTCCTTTGCCTTGGCCGAAAACGCAGAGTCGTAGTCAGTCTTGGCGCCCGAGATACCAGCCTTGGCATCCGCGATTGCCTGATCGACCTCGGCACGCGACTTATTAACCTCTGCCATGCTGTCAGAGAGAGACTTCGCGGTGGCCGTCAAGTCCTTGGCGTTGTTGCGATACTCCACAGCAATCCTGCTCAGCGATGTTGCCACAGACTTGAGGCTGTCCTGGAGTTTTTCGTCAGTCACCTGATCGGCAAAGCTGCGGAGCTGGTCGGCCGTGGCGTCGATATCGTCGGCACGCGTGTTGAGCGCCGCCGCGGCATCGTTGAGCTGGGACACTGTAAGGTCGACATGTTGATTCGCGGCATCAAATGCCTTCGCAAGCTCGGCGGACACGTTGTCAAACGAGCCCGCGCTTCCGTCAATCGCGGCATTGATGGCGTCGTTGGCGTCCTTCAGCGCTTCCTTGGAATCGCTAATACCGCTCTTGACATGCTCCATCAGCTGCTTCGTTGACTCATCGACCGTGCCCGTCTGCTTGAGCATGCCGCTCGCCGACGTCAGCGAATCGGACGTGGAGCTCAAAATGCCCGCCAGCGACGAAGCATTTGCCCGAACGTCTCGCAGGTCCTCAATCGAATCGCCGAGCGTCGAGGACAGGTTGGCGATAAAGTTACCCACCTGGTCGGTGCTCATGTAATCGAGCAGGCTGGACACCGTCTTAAGACCGATCGTCGTAATGGTCTCGGTAAAAGTTTTGTTAACCTGGCTCTGGACGGCGCTCGAACCCTTCTCGGTCACGATCTGCGCAATGGCGTTGGCCTTCTGATTCTCGTAGAACTCGATATCGGCATGCTTCACGTCGGTCGAGAAAAGCGTCATCATGTCAGCGCTAAACGTTTTGGGGATAACGACGGCAGCATAGTACGCGCCCGACTTAACGCCCTCGATAGCCTTTTCGCGATTGTTGAGCACAACCCAATCGAAGCTCTCGTTGCCGCGCAGGGTGGCGGTTACGTTTTCGCCCACATTGACCTCGACGGGAATCAAATCGCTCTCGTAGCCCTCGTCGGTGTTGACCACGGCGATCTTAAGATTGCCGGTGTTGCCGTACGGATCCCAGCTGCCGGCGATGTTAAACCACGCGTACAGACACGGTACGATAATGAGGCCCATCACGACAACCAAGCCGATCACGGAGCGAGACACGTTTTGGACATCGCGCTTAAACAGATGCAGGATGTTCTTCATTTATGCCTCACCTCCTTTGGAGTGCTTGCCAAGCGCGGTGGTATCTCCATCATTTGTGGCTGTGCTGTCGCTGCCCTGAGATTTATGGTGCGAGCCGATATGCGGCAAGCGGCCCGTGGACTGATCGCCGCCCTTGGCACCACGCTCGCTGGCGTTGAGGCCAAACATGTGGCGGGCGGCAGGAATGGCGGCCGTGTGTTCGCGCATCTCGCGACGCAGGTCCTCATCCGAAAGCGCCGAGATGCGCATCTGGGTATTGAGGCTCGCGCGGATATATTCGATATTGATAAGCCAGCCGCAGATGGCAATAACCGAGATGATCCAAATGACAAGCAGGATGATCTTGCCGTTATTGTCGATATCGAGAACCGTCGACAGGACAAAGAGCAGGACCTGAACGCCCACCACGGCGGCAAATCCGCCCTTGATGTAGTACGGGTAGCGATGTTCAAAGGCGACCGCATGATCGAGCAGTTCGCGACGGTACGAATCGGAATCGAGCATGACACGCATGGCCGTACGCAGCGAGTAGCGCTGGCGCGGCAGGTCGTTGGACTCGCAAATCATCATACCGGTCGTGGAGAGCTGTTTATCAAAGAGCAGGTTAAGGTTGAGCAGCAGCGGACGCAGCTGCAGGCCGATAAAGAGCGCCACGATCAAGAATACGCCCAGAATGCACAGGTTAAACAGGTAGTTGAACGAATACATGCCGCCGACTGTCTCGCGCAGCAGATTGATGCCGTAGGTAAAGGGCAGCAGCGGGTGCAGCCACTGGAAGAAGCCGGGCATCATCTCGATGGGGTACATGCCCGACGAACCCGGGATCTGCACGATGACGAGAATGACTCCGATAGCCTTGCCGATATGCTTAAACGTGGTGGACAGCGCATAGATGATATTGACGTAGGTGAACGAGATGGCGATGCCGCCCAGCACGAACAGCAACGGGTTGACGCACTGTACGCCAATAACCAGATCACCCACCGTAACGATGATGGCCTGCAATGCGCCCAGGATCACCATGAGCAACCAGCGGCCAAAGTAGCCTTGGCGCGCCGTAAAGCTGCCAACACCTTCACGGTCGACCTCGAGCTTGTAAATTGCGATGAGCACATAGCCACCCACCCAAAGCGCCAGATTGGTGTAGAAGGGAGCGATGCCCGAGCCAAAGCTCTTGACCGGATAGATTGACTTGGACGTCAACTCAACCGGGGACGCCATGAAATCTGCCACGTCATTGACATCGACGCCCATCAGATCGGCCAGCTCGCCCATGGACTCGGAGGTCTGCAGCGCCGCGATGTCATTGGCGGCGGTTGCAAGCTTGTCCTGGACCTTGGCAAGCGAGGAATCGGTCTGGGACAGCGTGGTCTTGGCCTGACCGAGCGTAGCGCTAAGCTGCGCCAACGTGCCGCGCGCATTTGCAAGTGTAGGTGTCATACCCGAGACGATACCGGTCAGGTCGCCCGAAACGGCAGCAAAAGAGTCGAGCGCGCTCGAGGCCTTCGGCAGCGCGTTTTGGCCCAAGTCCGTCTGGGCTTGGCCAAGGTTGGTCGCACCGGTATGAATTGCGTTATTGATAGCGTCACTGGCACCCGAAACAGCCGCTGCGTCATTCGCCATGGCGCTCGACTGCGCGGACAGACCGTCCTTGATGCTCTGAAGCTTTTCATTCTGCTCTCGAAGCAAATCGATGGTCGATACAATGCGCGCGTCAATTTCCTCGGAACCTGTCGACGTGTCATTGGCGAGAATCTCCAAGTGCCCGATAACGGCCTTATTGTGGTCGATCGTCGCTTGAAGAGACTCGAGCGAGTTGTCGATACGGGTGGTCGTAGATGTGACCGCGCCCGTCAGCTTGCCGATGGCAGCGTTCGCAGAGGCCGACGTCTTGGTGAGCGCAAGGCTGCCTTCCGAGAGCGCCTTGGAGAGCGAGGTGATGGAGTTGCCCGCCGTGGTGCGAGCTTCGCTCAGCAGATCGTTGCCCTGGGAGATCGCCTGCGTCAGCGACGGTGCCTGGCCTTGCAAGCCGGCAAGTGCCGCATCAGCCGAGGCGATAGCGCCACTCGTCTTATCGATGGCGGCATTCATATCGCCAATCGAATCGCGCACCTCGCCCAAGGTGTCGGACGCCTCGGACACCGAACTTGCCAGCGAGTCCTGAGTCTGGGTTGCCTTGTCCTTTAAATCGACACCGGCATCCTTGGCGATACCGGCAACAGTCTTGCCTACCGTAGAGACAAATTCCGAGTTGATCTGCTCCTCGATGGTGTTTGCACCGGTATCGGTAACCTTGGGCGCAATGGCGCTCTTCTTCTCATTGACGTAGTACGTGAGCTTGGGCTGATGGTAGTTGCCGTCGAGCATCGAAACCAGGTTATCCGAGAAGTTCTTGGGAATCACGATAGCGGCATAGTACTCGCCGCTCTCGACGCCCTCCTTGGCATCGGCCGTCGAGTCGACGAACGTCCAGCCCAACTGATGATTCTCCTTGAGCTGGTCGACCACTTTGTCGCCAGCGTTGAGCTCACCCACCAAGTCGTTTTGGGTGCCTCGATCGTTGTTGGCGATAGCAATCTTGATGCCTTGGGTGTTTCCATACGGATCCCAGTTTGCCACGATGTTATACCAGGCATACAGCGAGGGAATAACGCACACGCCTAGGGTAACCACCAGGGCGACGGGGTTCACAAGCAGTCGCTTAATGTCGCGCTTAAATATCGCAAAGGACACCTTTGCATTGGATAGTTTGCTGCCGAGACTCACGCTTGGACCATCCATCCTGTCGTTAAATCGAATCGTACTATCGACAACCATTGTAGTAGGCGCTTTAACGTCTCAAAGCACAATGGTGTTGAGTTTTGCGGGTAGCAATATACTACGAAGATGAGTTAACGTACAGATGTACAGTATCCTAAATTTCAGCAGGTCACAAAACCACAACCCGCACAAATAAATGATCCCTTGGGGACGGAGGGATCATTCAAAAGGAAACGAGAGTGGAAAATCTCTCACTTCAAGCCCGCATTCGAGCCAAAAGTGGGAGATTATCCACTCTCGTTCTAATCTAGTTACGGTGCCGTATCCCCGAACTACATCAAGTTGCAAACAGCCGCCGCGAAGGCTACGGGATCCTCGGGGAGGATGCCCTCGACCAGCAGGGCCTGGTCATAGAGCAAACCGGAGTACTGCTTGATCTTGTCGGCGTCGCCCGCCTTCTGAGCGGCGACGAGCTTGGAAAAGACCGGGTGCTTGGCGTTGAGCTCGAGCACGCGCTGGCTCTTGGGCATACCGTCGGGCGCGCCCTCGGGACCCTTCTGGAGCACCTTCTCCATCTCGAGCGAAAGCGGGCCCTCGGTGGTGATGCACGCGGGAGCATCGGTCAGGCGCGCAGAGACGGCAACCTTCTCGACCTTGTCGCCGAGTGCCTCCTTCATGGCGTTAAAGAGGTCCTCGTTCTCCTTGGTGGCGTCCTCGGCCTCCTTTTTCTCGTCCTCGGTCGCCAGGTCAAGATCACCGGTTGCGACGTTCTTGAGCTCCAGGTGACGATCCTCAACCTCGGGCTCGGCACCATCGGCCACGGCCTTCTCGGCAGCCTCGCGGGCGGCATCGTCCTCGTAGATCTTGGGCATATCGGCGGCAACGTACTCACGCATAGCCTGGAACGTGAACTCATCCACATCCTGCGTCAGCAGCAGCACGTCATAGCCGCGGTCGAGCACGCCCTTTACCACGGGCATCTTGGCCAAGCGCTCACGCGAGTCGCCGGCGGCGTAGTAGATGGCCTTCTGATCCTCAGGCATGCCCTTGGCATACTCGGCCAGGGTAATCATCTTCTGTTCCTTGGCAGACCAGAACAGCAACAGGTCGGCGAGCTCATCGGCCTTCATGCCATAGCTCGAGTAGATGCCGTACTTAAGACCGCGGCCAAAGTTCTCAAAGAACTTCTCGTAGGCCTCGCGGTCGTTGTCACGCATATCCTCAAGGTCGGCGGTAATCTTCTTTTCCACACGCTTGGCGATGGCCTTGAGCTGACGGTTCTGCTGCAGCGTCTCGCGCGAGATGTTGAGCGACACGTCGGCGGAATCCACGACGCCGCGGACAAAGTTGTAGTAGTCGGGCAGCAGGTCGTCGCACTTCTCCATGATCAGGACGTTGGAGCTGTAGAGCGCCAGACCCTTCTCGTAGTCCTTGCTGTACAGATCGAACGGCGCGCGTCCCGGCACAAACAGCAGGGCGTCATACTCGAGCGTGCCCTCGGCGTGGAAGCTGATGGTGCGCGCAGGATCGTCAAAGTCGTGGAACGTGGACTTGTAGAACTCGTCGTAGTCCTTCTGCTCGACATCGGAGCTGCGCTTCTTCCAGATCGGTGTCATGGAATTGACGGTCTCGAGCTCCTGGTAGTCCTCGTACTCGGGCTTGTAATCGTCGCCGGCGTCCTCGGGCTTGGGTTTCTGGCGGCTCTTGGACACCATCATCTGGATCGGGTAGCGTACATAGTTACTGTACTGCTGAATCAGGCTCTTGAGACCCCACTCGGTCAGGAAGCGATCGTAGGTCTCGGCCTCGCCGTCGGCATCGAGCTTCTCGTTCTCGCGCAGCGTCAGGATGACATCGGTACCGTGCTCGGCGCGCTCGCCGTCCTCGATGGTGTAGCCCTCAAGACCGTCGGATTCCCACACATGGGCGACATCCTCGCCATAGGCGCGGCTGACGACCTTCACATGGCTGGCGACCATAAAAGCCGAGTAGAAGCCCACGCCAAACTGACCGATGATGTCGACATCGGAGCCCTGCTGCTCGGCGTTCTCGGTCTTAAACTCCTCGGAGCCGGAATGGGCGATGGTGCCCAGATTGCGCTCCAGCTCCTCGGCGGTCATGCCAATGCCGTTATCCGAGATGGTAATGGTGCGGGCGTCTTTATCAAAGGAGACGCGAATGGCCAGGTCGCCCTGGTCGATCTTGACGCTCGGGTCCTGCAGGCTCTTAAAGTTGAGCTTGTCGACGGCGTCGCTCGCGTTAGAGATAAGCTCGCGCAGGAAGATTTCCTTATTGGTGTAGATGGAGTTGATCATGAGGTCGAGCAGTTTTTTGCTCTCGGTCTTAAATTGACGCATGTGCAGTCCTTTCGCGCTACCCCTGTCCGCAAAAACGGCCCGGTCGCCCGAGCCGCATCGCAGACCTGCTATGTTCAGACTTAGATTTTATAACCCATTAACGCGCATATATACATACGGAATCGAAAAACTGTATGTCCGAGCGCTCCAATGCGTCAATTGCCAAGGAGTGTCCCCAACTGCCGGCAGAAAAGGAACGTCCCTATCTGCCATCTACGCGCTTGGCCATCCAGTCATGGGGTTGGCCCTCGTCTTCGTAATCTACCGGGGCAATTTGCGTGTAGCCCGCCTTTGCATAGAGCGGCAGCACGTATTCCTGCGCATGCAGCTTAATAAGCTTAGCGCCGGCATCGCGTGCACACGAAGCACTGGTCTCGACGATCGCACTCGCCAGTCCGCGACGACGCCTAGCCGGCAGCACGGCGACGCGCCCCATAATGTAGGTCTCCCCCGCCGCAACGTCTTCGTCCATGTCGCATGCCGGCAACACCGGGGCCCCTGCGTCAGCCACGCGTTCAAGCTCTTCGGGAAACACGCGCGAGCAACCGGCAAGCTCGTCGTCTACATAGAGCGTCACATGAATGCAGTTCGGATCCTCGTCGATAGCGTCGAACTCATTCTCGTAGCCCTGCTCGTCCATAAAAACGACGCGGCGCACCAACGCCGCGTCATCAAAGCATCCCGTCTTAAGTTGGATATCCATGGCTGCCCTTTCATTCAATGCGAACGTTAGGGATAGATATTAGCGAAAATGAGCTCCGCGCACGCTAAACTTCGCGCGAGCCTTCGCCAGGCAGTCGTAATGACCCACGTTATGGGCATCGCTCGCGATGAAGCTGTACAGGTTCTGATCGAACAGGCGCTGTGCCGGCTTTTTCTCGCGACCAAAGCGACCGCCGGCAATAAAGTCCGCCGAAGCCTGCAGCTTGCAGCCCATATCGACCAGGCGCTCCGCCACGCTTACATCCTTTTGAACCGCACGATAGCGCTCAGGATGAGCGATGATCACCTGGTAGCCACGGCACTGCAAATCGTAAATCGTGTTCTCGTACTCTCTAAACGCATACGCATCGGCATGCGTCGAAAGCTCGAGCAGAAACTCGTTGGTCCCATCGAAATGCAAGTGCTCCGCAGCATCGATACCAAGCTCAACGAGCTTTCGATGGTTGACCTCGAAGCCCATCTGGAGCGGAAAACCGTCAGCGTTATCACGCAGCAGCTCAAAGGCATCCCACATCTTGTCGTAATCAAAATAGGGATCACGACAGTGAGGAGTGCAAACGATTCTGGTTACACCGGCCCGCTTGGCAGCCTCGAGCATCGCCAAGCTCTCATCGAGATCGGCGGCGCCGTCGTCTACACCCGGCAAGATATGGCAATGAATGTCACGCATAGGTCAGCCTTATCAACTAAACGTTTGCTCGGTTGGTGAAGATGCCCTTTTTGGAAGTCCCCTGATCGTCGGAGCCCTTCTTAACCTTCTTACCGTCCTTGGTGTAGTAAGAATAGTAGTACTCGCTGGTCTCGGTCTCACAGTAATTCATGACGGTACCGATGAGCTTGACCTTTTCGGACTTCTTAAGCTGGCCGATGGCGTTGAGTGCCTCCTCGCGCTTGGTGAAGTCCTCGCGCACCACGAACAGCGTGCCGTCGGTCAGGCTGGCAATCTCGGCAGCATCGATGAAGGTGCCGACCGGAGGAGCGTCGAAGATGACGTACTGGAACTTGGCAGACAGCGCCTTGACCAGCTTGGCAAAGCGGTGAGAAACGATGATGTCGGCAGGATTGGGAATGTGCGGCTCGGCATCGAGGAAGTAGAAGTTCTTCTGACCCGTCTCGACAATTGCCTGGTCAATGGAGATCTGCTCGGAAAGGACCGCATAGAGTCCGCCGCGCGAACGAACGCCGAGCATATCGGAAAGGGACCTGCGGCGCATATCGGCCTCGACCAGGAGCACGGACTTGCCGCTCGTGGCGATAGCCTGGGCAAGGTTGATGGAAACCGTAGACTTGCCCTCGTTGGGAATCGAGGACGTGACGGTAATGGTGCGAATGGGGTCGTCCACGCTCGCAAAGCGGATGTTGGCCAGAAGGGTCTTGGCGGCATTCTGTACAACGAGCTTATCGGTGTTCTTTGCCTTAGCCATGCCTATTTACCACCTTTCATAGCCGGAATTCGGCCAACAACGGGAATGCCCAGGAGCTCTTCTGCCTCTTCGGCACCGCGGATGCGGGTATTGAGCATGTCTGCCAAAACGACATAGGCAACTGCGATAAAGATACCGGCGAGGAACGCGACAGCAACGTACAGCATACGCTTGGGACCGCTGGGGGCTTCGGGGGTCTTAGCCTCGTCGATAACGTTGATGCTCTGGGCAGCGCCGACGTTCTGAGCGACCGTACTCACCGAGCTGGCCATGGCCTTTGCGACCTTAGCCGTCTCCTTGGCATCGGTGCCGGTAACCGAAAGCGTAATGACACGCGTGGTGGTCTCGGAGGAAACAGACACCTTGTAGTCATCCAGATCGGTGAGGCCCAGTTCATTGGCTGCGCCGCTCTTAACGCTATCGCTATCCAGCAGCGTGGCGATATCGTTGGAAAGCATCTGACTCGCCGAGAGATCGTTGTAGCTCATCTGACCGCTATCGTCGGTCTTGGCGAGAATGTACATGCTCGTCGTCGCGGTATAGGTGTTGTCCATCGCAACGAAGGACACGATGCCCATGGCGATCGCGCAGACCACCGGAAGGGTGATGACCAGCTGAAGGTGCTTCTTCAGCAGCTGGAACAGTTCGAGAAGGGTCATGCAGCTTGCCTTTCATTTCCCCAGTTCGGATTGACAAAACTGTCCGTATGTTATCGCATCTTTTTACCGAGACCAAACTCTATACATAAGAAACAGGCTCTCCTGTAAAAATGTCGGAAGCAATCGTAAAATTGCACAACAACGCCGCACCCGAAAGTCAAATGCGGCGTCTGCATCAATATCTATGTTATATCGCTATGCGAATGGCTCGTCCTGCTGTATGGGAAACGTCACCGTAATGGTGGTTCCCACGCCCAACTCGCTCGACAGATCGAGCGTGGCGTGATGATACAGGGCCGCATGCTTGACAATGGCAAGCCCCAGACCGGTTCCGCCGCGTGCCTTGGACCTACTCTTGTCCACGCGATAGAACCGCTCAAATACCTTGCCCTGTTCTTCAGGCGCGATACCGATTCCCGTGTCGGCGACCGCAAGGAACGGATGGCCTTCGTCGTTGGTGCCGCACTGCAGCGTAACCGTACCGCCGGGTCGATTGTAGCGGATGGCGTTGCTTGCCAGATTATAGATGAGCTCGTCAATCAAGCGCGACACGCCCTCGATGACCACAGGCTTGGTCTCATGACTTATCGTCACATTCGCCTGACGGGCGACCTGTTCAAGGCGCTGCTCGACCGCGTAGATGGCACGCGAGAGCTCAATAGGCTCCGTGGACCCAATGGGCACCGCCTCGCCCTCAGCTGCACGCTCGGCCTCGTCCAAGTTAGACAGCGTAAGGATATCGTTGACAAGCGCTGCCAAGCGGCCCGCCTCACGATAGATGCGACCGCCAAAGTTGCGCAGGTCGCCCTCGCCCTCGACCATGCCGTTTGCGATGAGCTCGGCATAGCCCGAAATCGCCGTAAGCGGCGTCTTGAGCTCATGGGTGATATTCGCCGTGAACTCGCGGCGCATACGGTCGTTGTCCGCCAGCACCGCCATTTGGCGCTTGAGCTCCTGGCGCTGCGACTCAATACGCTCAAGCATGGGGACCATCTCGGCATAGGCGTGCTCATAGCTACGGCGTGGGTGGTCCAAATCCACCTCTTGCAAAGGCGCGATGATGGCACGGGACTCGCGGCGCGCCATAAAAAACGAGAGTACCGCACCCGCTGCTGCGATAAGCAGCATCGGCGCCACCATCGACAGCAAAATCGCCGCAACGCCAGGCTGGGCCTGCGCCAAGCGGACAACCTGGCCGTTATCAAGGGCGACGGCGCGATACAGCATAATCTCGTCGAGCGTAGAGCTTGCGCGCTCCGCGGAACCCGAACCACTCTCAAAGGCCTCGATGACCTCGGGGCGATCGCCATGGTTGGGCAGTGTGGAAGGCGACGCCTCGTTGTCGTAGGCAACCGATCCATCCCTGTTAATCAGCGTGATGCGCAAGTCCTCTCGATCGAGGCTACGCAAGAACGGGATGGGCTCCTGCTGCTCGTCGAGGGCGGCAGCAATGAGCTCGGTTTCTTGCGCCAGGTTGGCACTCGTGGCATCCGCCAAGGTGTTTTGCACAAAGAACGCACCCAGCACCGTAAACGCCACGATAACCGCCATGGCGCAGACAAAGATCGTCACAAAAACGCGGTGCGACAGCGTATGTTTTCCCTGGGGGGCGAAGACCACGGGTTACTCCTCCGATGCGGTGGCCGCGGTGTCGTCACCTTCGGCACCATCACCGGCAGAAGGCTCGGCCAAGCGGTAGCCCACGCCGCGCACGGTCTCGATGGCGCTGGCATGCTCGCCCAGTTTTTGGCGAAGCGTCTGCACGTGCACGTCAACAGTGCGCGAACCGCCGTCGAAGTCCCAGCCCCACACGCTCTGCAGCAACGACTCGCGGGTAAAGACCACGCCGGGCTTGCGCATGAGGTACTCGAGCAGGTCGAACTCGCGCAGGGTGAGCTTAAGCGACTCGCCGGCAACAGTCACCTCACGATGGCTGGGCGAGAGCACGATGTCGCCCACGCTGAGCACATCGCTTGCCTGTTTGACCATGCCGCCGCGACGCAGCAGTGCGCGGCAGCGGCTGGCGAGCTCCATGAGCGAAAACGGCTTAGTCAGGTAATCGTCGGCACCGCCATCGAGCGCCATCACCTTGTCGAGCTCGGTATCCTTGGCGGTAAGCATCATGATGGGCACCGTCGCCGTCAGGCGATCGGCACGCAGTCGACGCATAATCGCCAAGCCATCGGTATCGGGCAGCATGATGTCGAGCAGGACGGCATCGGGTACCCGTCGCGCCACGGCAGCCTTAAACTCACCGTCGCACGAAAAGCCTTCGGCCTCAATCCCCTGCTTGCGCAGCGCATAGACCGTCAAATCCCTGATGTTGTCATCGTCCTCGACGTAATAGATCATGTTGAACCCCTTTGCGGCCGGCATGACCGCATCTTAACCCTAAAGGTACCTTTACTAGATGGTATCAGCCAAAACGCCCCGTCAAATAATCCGCCGTGCGCGGATCGGTCGGATTCTTGAAGAGTTGCGCGGTGGGCGCGTGCTCCACCAGCTCACCCAGCAAAAAGAATGCGACCGAATCGGAGATACGCGCCGCCTGCTGCATATTGTGCGTAACGACCACGAGCGTGCAGGTCTCTTTGAGCTCGCAGGCCAGCTGCTCCACCACCAGCGTCGACACAGGGTCGAGTGCCGAGGTCGGCTCGTCCATCAGCAGAATGTCGGGCTGCACGGCAAGTGCGCGGGCGATGCACAGACGCTGCTGCTGGCCGCCCGAAAGACCCAGACCCGACTCTTTGAGCTTGTCCTTGGCCTCGTCCCACAGGGCGGCGCGTCGCAGGGAGTCTTCGACCAGCTCGTCGAGCACGACGCGATCGCGCACACCCATACCGCGCGGCCCATAGGCGACGTTGTCGTAGATGCTCATGGGAAACGGGTTGGGGCGCTGGAACACCATGCCCACGCGCTGGCGAAGGCGGCAGATGTCGTAGTCGCCCAGGATATCTTGACCATCGAGCGCAATCTTGCCCTCGATTCGGCAGTCCTTGATGCCGTCGTTCATGCGGTTAAAGCAGCGCAGCAACGTGGACTTTCCGCAGCCCGAAGGCCCGATGAACGAGGTAATCTGCTTGTCGTGGATCTTGATATTCACGTCCTTGAGCGCATGGTGGTCGCCATAGAACAGGTCGAGGCCCTCAACATCGATTCGCGTCGGCGAGGCGGCAAGATCTTCTGCCGTGGGGCGAGTCGCATCCCCAACCTCGCGCTCGTGCGCGGCCTCGGCCTGCGCTTTCATGAGTTCTTCAAGCTCCGTGGGCTCCACAGCCGCAGCAGCCGTCATACCGCATACCTCCACATCGATATCAATTCAGCAGTATCGATAGTAGGAATCGCGGCTCATATGCACGTGAGCGCATTGTCAAGTGTTTGTAAGGGCACACTGGCTATGCGGCGGGCAGCTCGATGGTGAATATCGTGTGTTCGGGCGTCGATTCACATGCAACGGTACCGCCGTGCGCGCATACGATCTCCTTGGCGATGGCAAGCCCCAGTCCAGCGCCGCCGCGATTGGTCGCACGCGCCGCATCCAGGCGATAGAACTTCTCAAAGATCACCTTGAGCTTTGCCTCAGGGATGGGATCGCCCTGATTGATAAAGCGCACGCGCACGCCACCGCCGTCCCGGCGTCTGGCCTCGATCGTGATGGTCGAGCCCTCATAGCTATAGGCAATAGCGTTTTTCATGATGTTGTTGAACACGCGAGCCATTTTGTCGCCATCCACGAGCACCGTCAGGTCCTCGCGAATATCAACTTGGACTTCCTTATGCTGCTCGTTGAGGATGGGATAGAACTCGTCAGTCACCTGAGCCAGCAGCAACCCCAGATCAACATAGCCGCGCGTGAGCACGATATCGTGGAAGTCAAAGCGCGTGATATCGAAGAACTCTTCGATGAGCGTATCGAGCCGGTGCGCCTTGTCGAGCGCCACGCCCGTAAAGTGCGCACGTTGCTCAACCGGCAGCTCGGGAGCCTCTTGCAGCAGCGAAAGATAGCCCACTACGCTCGCAAGCGGGGTGCGTAGGTCATGTGCCAAGTACGTGACCAAATCGTCCTTGCGATGCGACTCGTCACGCAGAGCTTGCTGCACCTTGCGCTCACGGTCACGCACGCGGTTAAGGGCGCCCTCGACCTCCAAGAAGTCGCCGTCGATGTTATCCCAGGTGTCGGGGTGATCGATCAGGCGATCTTGAATACGAGCGGCCAGCACACAATCGGCATGCTGCTCGCCCTGCTCGTAGCCCTGGTAGTACAGGGCGCGGCCACACAAGAACAGCACGCACGCGGCAAGCGCCAGCACAAAGCCAAGCATGTTGAATACAAAGCCGGCATCGAACAGCACCGGCCCTTCGATGCCGCCGAGCGCCATGGCGCCAATCGCCAACGTCATGGCCCACGCGGCGCCGCCAATCACCACGCAGCGGCACACGATCTCAAATCGATCGATCAGCAAAAAGCCGACAAGCAGCACCGCCAAGATTCCGACGATGTTGTCGATGCCAATCAGCAGCAGGCTCAGCAAAAAGAGCAGCACCGTTGCAAGCGCGCGGTTGTCGACGACCGACCTCACGTATTCAAAGAGCCGATCGGGCACCTCGAACGCTTGCCTATCGTCTTTTGTCATATCAAGATCCTCACAAGCGAAAAGCGTTATTCGATGATGTAGCCGACGCCCCAGACGTTTTTGATAAAGCGCGGCTTTTGTGCGTCGTCGCCAATCTTTTCGCGCAAGTGGCGAATGTGCACCATCACCGTATTGTTGGAGCCGGGCATAAAATCCTCGTTCCACACCGCACGGAACAGGTCCTCCACGGCCACCACGCTGCCGCGATGCTCGACCAGATACAGCAAGATTGAATACTCGGTGGGTGTGAGGCGTACCGGTGCACCGTCCACCGTCACGGAACGAGCGTCGCGGTTGATCTCCAAGCCGTCGAGCTGAATGGTCGGCGACTCGGCCGCCTGTGCACGGCTACCGTAGCTGGTGTAGCGGCGAAGCTGAGCGTGCACGCGCGCGACGAGCTCCAGCGGACGAAACGGCTTAACCACGTAATCGTCCGCGCCAAGCGAAAGGCCCTCGATCTTGTCTTGCTGGGCATCGCGCGCCGTCAGCATGATCACAGGATAGGTATGGCTGGAACGGATCGTACGCAGCAGCTCAAACCCATCGATATCGGGCAGCATGACATCAAGCAGCGCCAGATCGAACTCCTGCTCCAAAATCGCCTTGGCAGCATCGGCCCCGCTATAGGCAATCTGGACATCAAAGCCCTCTTTTGTAAGGTAGATGCCAACCAAGTCGGCGATGGCCTTTTCGTCATCAACTACCAAAATGCGCTCGTTCATGCGTGCTCCTCTCGCGCTCCATTATGCCCGAGGCGACGCACGCCACACACAACAAGCGTGGGTGATTAAGTCGGCCTTAAGCACCCTTGTGCCCGTTCGGGTGCGGATGTGGGCCAAGCGCGCACGCGATGATCGCCGACGCCGGCAAACGATATACTCTAGTTTCAGAAGAGACCATCCCGTCGAAAGCGAAATCTGTGAAGTCCCTCACCTCTTTTGCAAAGCGCTCAGCCCAGCTTGCCGCCGGCTTTGTCTGCGCTATCGCCCTTGCCGCTGGCGCGCCCACCGTCGCCGGCGCCCAAGTGCTCACGACCGACAATGTTTGCGGCAAAACCGCCGATGCGCGCGGCATCACGGCCGAAAACCTGCCCGATATCGATGCGACCAATGCCCTCGTCATGGGCAAAGACGGCACCGTCTACTATGGGCGCGGCGCCGATGAGCAGGTCAAGATTGCCTCGATCACCAAGGTCATGACCGCAATCCTAACCGTCGAGAATTGCAAGATGGACGAGAAGGTCACGGTGAGCAACGCCGCAGCCACCGTGGGTAATTCGACCGCCGGCTTGCTCGAAGGCGACGAGCTTACCGTGGAGCAGGCACTGCGCGGCCTGATGATTCCCTCGGGCAACGACGCCGCCATCGTGCTCGCCGAATATGTGGGCAAGAAAATCGACCCTAAGACCAAAGACGCCGAGGCCACATTTGTGAAGGCCATGAACGAGCGCGCTAAGAAGCTCGGCTGCACCGGTACGCTTTTTGAAAACCCGCATGGTCTGGACTTTGATGAGTGGGCTGGCGATATGCACTCAACCGCACACGACGTAGCGCTGATGATGCAGGAGGCCATGAAAAACGACACGATCCGCGAGGTCGTAGCGAGCGAGGATTCCTGGATCGAAGTCACGGGCGCCGACGGCACCGACCATTCGCATTCCATGGACACGCATAACTATTTGCTGGGCCAAGATGGCAACATCGGTGGCAAGACCGGCACCACCGACGACGCGGGCTATTGCTTTACGAGCGCCTACAACCGCGACGGCGACGAGATCTACACCGTTATTTTGAACTCCACCACCACCGATCAGCGCTTTACCGATACCGCCACCCTTGCCAACTGGTACTACGGCCACAAGGTGACGGTCGCAATCGCCAACACGCAGGAAAAGACCGCCAACGGCAACCCGCTTATGGCGCGCATTGGCCAAACCGACTGGACGGATAAGACAATCGACGCCACACTCGCCGATCCTACGGCGCAAGCGACCGTGTTTTCCCTTGCCGGCGAGGTGAGCGAAAAGGTTAGCTACGACGATCTTTCGGGCACGGTGCATGTGGGCGACAAGGTGGGCAGCGTTACTCTCAAGCAGGACGGCACCAAAATCGCCGTTATGGACCTGGTTGCCGACGAGGAAGGTGCAGGGCCGAATCCCATTGAATGGCTGCTCGTGAAGCTCGATCGCTTGGGCCGCCGCATCGACAACCGCCCGCTCACAGCCGAGAGCGAGACCGTAGCCAAGGCACCCGAGGTGTAAGGTCGAAGAACAATACACTCGCTGAAAGGAGGCGTCCAACGGGGCGCCTCATTTTTTGAGGGTTCGAATCCCCAGTTAACATTCTCCTAATCAAAAAAGGGCCCTGAATGGGACCCTTCTTTCAATTCATACTGGCGGAGAGCTGGGGATGTCCGGGCATGCTACGCATGCCCTCCGGCTTCAAAGCCTGGCGGCTTTTCGCCCACGGGCTACAAACGCTTTCGCGTTTGCTTAACGCCCGTGCCCTCTCGGGTTCGAATCCCCAGCGCCCTTTCTCGATAATAAAAAAGGGCCCCCGATGGGACCCTTCTTTAAAGTTAAACTGGCGGAGAGCTGGGGATTCGAACCCCAGATGCCCTTTTGGGGCATACTCGCTTAGCAGGCGAGCACCTTCGGCCTCTCGGTCAGCTCTCCGTAACAGCCGTTCTATAGTAACCAAACAGTCGAAGTTGAGCAAGAGGGAATTTTCTAATTGCCTAGCGGCCTTTTCTCCTTGCAGTTTTCGCCCCTACCCCAGCGAGCGGTTGAGGGAGCCGAGCTCATCGTTGCCCATGGTGCGCCACATTTGATAGATGCAGCCGCGCGCCAAGAAAAAGAAGCCGTTATCGACGAGTTGCACGGCGGCATCCGCGAGTTGATTGGTCACGGCGGGCACCGGCGGCAGCTCAAGACCTGCCTTGCGGATGGTCTCGACAGCCTCCTCAAACGTGGGCGGTTTGATGACGCCCATCTCGTTCATAAGGCCCTGCATTTCCTCCTGCGCACTGCCGCCCGACTCCTCGCCGCGCGGCACCAGGCGATAACATGCCAGCGCCAGCTCGAGCTGGTCGCAGTTCCAGTAGGCGAATGCCAGGCGATAGAACAGGTAACCGATCGAGGGCCGGTCGCTGGCAATGCGCAGACCGTGGCGCGCTACCTCGATAATCTCGTCATAGCGCTCCAGGCGTGCTAGCACGTTGATCAGGGCAAAGTGAGACTGCATGGACGAGCGCGCCAAATCGTAGAGACGACGCACCTCGGGCAGCGCACGCTCAAAGTCCTCTTGTTCGACGTAAAAGCTGCAAATCTCGTGCTGGGCAAAATACAGCGCATCGGGAGCGCGAAGGATACGCACGGAACGGTCCTCCTCCATCACCGGCAGCACCATGCGCACCAGCTGGTTGTCGCAGAACTGGGTCTGTACCGGGCCCGTCGCCAAAAGCTCGGCAACCGTACACTTGGCTTCCAGCTCCTCGACAAGGCGAGAAAAGCCCTCGAAAGCACCAGCTCGGTCAACTTTGGATTGCTCGCGCAGCTCGACGACACGGGCGACATACGGATCGTTGTCCTCCTCCATGACCTCAAGCTCGTCAGCCGTGTCAGCGAGCAGTAAATCGCGAAGTGCAGGCGGCAATGGACGATGGTCATCGCGTGGTCGGGCGTGAACCTCTGCAGGCTCAATCATGTCCGGAGCATCTGCCTCATATGCCTCGAGCAAATGCTTGCAGGGCATGTCGTCCATATCCATGCTCTCAAGATCCTTGGCGACAGAAACGCAATCAGCCAGATAGGCCGCACGGCCAAAGGAATACGTTTCGACAACGCGCTCGCCCTGCTCGCCGTCGGGAACCGCAATCTGCACGTAGCAGCGCGTGATGCGAGTGCCCGAAGCAAAGCAAGCCGCCGCGAGTGTAAGCGCAATACGCGCATCGTGCTCAGCGGCCCACGTTGCGCGCTTAGGCTCATCCACCTCGCGCCAGGCGTCATCTTGAGCATCGTATTCGCGCTGCGGCATAGCATCGACAACCGTGCGGCCAAATCGCACCAGCATGATGCCTTCGGCGACGTTCGCTCGATAGGTGTAGTCGAGACGCGTGACCACGTTGAGCGCTTCTACGATACGCGCAAAGCGGGTGCGAACGTCCCACTCGCCACCCGGCTGGCACGCAACCGTCCCCGGCTTGGCCCACGGGTTGTCATTCGACAGCGTTTCGAGCAAGCGAGTAACGTCGTTTGTCGTCTTGCTGATATGCCATAGGTCAAAGAGCGAGCAGCCCTCAAAGCTTGGCGACGAGGCAACGGGGCCCAACCCTGCCCCAATACGCTCAAGGATGCCCGATAGGCGGTTCAGGCGGCACTCGACGGCAAGCAGGGTATCGTTCTCGTCCTGGTCCAGCAGGCTACGGTCAAAATTGAGATAGAAGAGCCTCGAGCGATCGATGCGCGCCAGGCTCATTTCGGTTTTGGCCGCGATGGTGCGCAGGCGAGACAGATTAACTTCGCCCATCAACGCGGCGGCATAGCGCTCAATGCCACTTGGATTATCTGTATGGTCAATGCGGTAGAGCAACGTTTCGATTGCATCGGGCAGCGGTGTGGAATCAAAACCCAGCAGCACCTCAACCGGCTCGGGGAGTTTTACAAGCTTGATCTTGTCGACGGCATTTTTCATGCCCTCGTCGAGGCCGTCACCGTCTGCCTTGGTTGCGACGGCGTTTTCGAAATCGGCAAATATTACGTAACGCAAGAACATCGAGGCCATGAACTCGCCGTAGCGAAGGCTGCGCGTCGAATTCCACGTCTCGCGATTGGATTGTTCGCGCATGGTGCCTTCGGGAGAGCCGATGACTCGCGCCCGGGAGCGCATCGTCCCATCGGTACCCCTGACCGCAATCTCACCGATGTTGGAATCGGACTCGTCAAGAATCAGTTGCATGTCGGGATCGTCGGGCAGCGATACCTCGTTAACGGGACGGTCCACCTTATAGACCTCACCCGAAACGCTCACGTAGCCCAAAAGCGACACATGGCTTTTGCCGACGAATTCAACGACATAGCATGATTCATGCGGGTCCTCGCCAAAGAGCTTCCAAACCACGCCATACGAGCGTCCCGCAGGCTGCTCGGGCATGGCCGGAAAGCGCTTTTTGGGATCGAGAAACCTAAGCTTGTATGTCGGACGCTCTGCCACGAAATATCACCCTGATCGGTCGCCTAAAGAAAGAGCGCGCCAGGGGCTCACCGAGGCGCATACTCGAAATCTTACACGAGTCGATGAGAAATAGTCCCCGTTGACCGAGGTTCGAATCCATGCGGTGCCTACGTAAAAGAAAAGCCCCCGTTGCCGGGAGCTTTTAACCTCAAATGGTGCGGCGTATAGGATTCCGCGCATCCGCTGCGCGGATCCGCACCGGCTTCGCCCGCCTGCCGGCGGACTCGCCCGCTCGCTACGGACGCTCCGCGTCCGCTTCACGCTCGCGCCTCGACCGAGGTTCGAATCCATGCGGTGCCTACGTAAAAGAAAAGCCCCCGTTGCCGGGAGCTTTAATCTCAAATGGTGCGGCGTATAGGATTCGAACCTATGACGTTCTGATTCGTAGTCAGACCCTCTATCCAGCTGAGGTAACGCCGCGACTTGTTGATTATTATGCACAGAAACTGAATAATGGTCAAGCATTTTTCGAAAAAAGTTATTGAATTTGATTTTTACTCATTTGAGGCACTTGGCGCGATCTTCGACGCATCGCGATATAAGAAAAGCCCCCGTTTCCGGAGGCTTAAAACTCAATTGGTGCGGCGTATAGGATTCCGCGCATCCGCTGAGCGGATCCGCACCGGCTTCGCCCGCCTGCCGGCGGACTCGCCCACTCGCTAAAAACGCTCCGCGTTTTCTTGACGCTCGCGCCTCGACCGAGGTTCGAATCTCCGCAATGCCCCCGTAAAGGAAAAGCCCCCGTTGCCGGAGGCTTTAAGTTCAATTGGTGCGGCGTATAGGATTCGAACCTATGACGTTCTGATTCGTAGTCAGACCCTCTATCCAGCTGAGGTAACGCCGCAACGCACGGATTATTATGCACGTGAGCCCTCGATGGGTCAAGCAACAATTTGGAAAATTTTTACGGAGCGCTGATTAAGTTGTCATGCGGATCCGCACCGGCTTCGCCCGCCTGCCGGCGGACTCGCCCGCGGGCTAAAAACGCTCCGCGTTTTCTTGACGCCCGCGCCTCGACCGAGGTTCGAATCCATGCGGCGTCCGCCTAAAAGAAAAGCCCCCGTTGCCGGAGGCTTTAAGTTCGATTGGTGCGGCGTATAGGATTCGAACCTATGACGTTCTGATTCGTAGTCAGACCCTCTATCCAGCTGAGGTAACGCCGCAGCGCAAGACATATAAAACCACTTTAGTTCGTTAGAGTCAAGCAAAATCTCAAAC
Source organism: uncultured Collinsella sp. (assembly GCA_965141635.1). Lineage (GTDB taxonomy): Bacteria > Actinomycetota > Coriobacteriia > Coriobacteriales > Coriobacteriaceae > Collinsella. The sequence continues at coordinate 32,582 of CBCSNG010000008.1, forward strand.
TTTTTTCGCGCGGGCCGCAATTTGTCGCGCTGCACCACGAGCATCAGCGCTTTTCGTGCGATCGATTGGCTTTTCGATCACATCGAACCCGGCGCCAAGCTCCCCCAGAAGCGACCGCACCCGTTGGGCACAGTCGTAGTCGGCAAACGAGATGCTCAGCATTCGGGCCACCTGATTAGAAGTTCCAACGCCATAGAAGTGCTCAAGGACAACAAGCGCCTCATGCGCTACAAACGTCTCGACCACATGCGGCGACTCCTCATAGCACCATTGCGTCAATGGTCCCTCACTCGTCTGCCGAACCACCAAGCCACCCATACCCGACGGCTCGCACGTTACCAGCAGGTGCTCCCCGCCCTCATCGCTCTGGAACAACACAACTCGCTCGTCGAACAGCTCCATCACATCCCCTTTCTCTTGCTCTTAGTTAGCAAAAGCATAGCAGGTAAATGCATGTATACAGAACGTTTGTTCGTGTGTTTTCTATCGAGCTGTCCGCACGGCATGGTATAGCCGCACACAAAAAGGGCGCCCCCGAAGGAGCGCCCTTGCATATCCCCTATGCAGCCAACTTACGCGACCGGCTCGATCTTCTCGAGGCCGCCCATGTAAGGACGAAGAACCTCGGGAATCGTGATGGTGCCGTCGGCGTTCTGGTAGTTCTCCAGGATGGCGGCCATGGTGCGGCCAGCCGGCAGGCCGGAACCGTTGAGGGTGTGCAGGTAGCGCGAGCCCTTGAAGTTCTCGGGGTCGCGATACTTGATGTTAGCGCGACGGGCCTGGAAGTCGCCGCAGTTGGAGCAGGAGCTGATCTCCTTGTAGGCGTTGTAGCTCGGCAGCCAGACCTCGATGTCGTAGGTCTGACGGGCAGAGAAGCCCAGGTCGCCGGTGCACAGGCTAATCACGCGATACGGAAGGCCCAGCTGCTGCAGCAGGTACTCGGCCTCGGCGGTCATGCTCTCGAGCTCCTCGTCGGACTCCTCCGGCTTGGCAAACTTGACCATCTCGACCTTGTCGAACTCGTGCTGGCGAATGATGCCGCGAGTGTCGCGACCAGCGGAGCCGGCCTCCTCGCGGAAGCAGGGGGTGAAGGCGGTGTAGCGGCGCGGCAGGGTATCAGCATCGAGAACCTCGCCGGCGTGCAGGTTGGTAAGCACGACCTCGGCGGTGGGGATCAGGAAGTTGTCGCCCGAGACGTGATAGGCGTCGTCCTCGAACTTGGGCAGCTGACCCGTGCCAAACATGGTCTGACGCTTGACGACGATGGGCGGCCACCACTCCTTAAAGCCACGGCTGGTGTGCGTGTCAAGGAAGAAGTTGATGAGGGCGCGCTCAAGACGGGCGCCGGCGCCACCGAGAACGGTAAAGCGGCTACCGGAGAGCTTGTTGCCGCGCTCGAAATCGAGGATGTCGAGGTCGGTGCCCAGGTCCCAGTGCGGCTTAAAGTCGAAGTCGAACTCGCGCGGGGTGCCCCAACGACGGCGCTCGATGTTCTCGTCCTCGTCCTTGCCGTACGGCGTGGCCTCGCAAGGGATGTTGGGAAGGTGAGCCATAAAGTCGTACTGCTCCTGCTCGAGAGCGGTGCGGCGCTCGGCCAGACCGTCAATCTTCTCGTTGACGGCGCGCACGGCCTCCTTGGCGGCCTCGGCCTCGTCCTTCTTGCCCTCCTTCATCAGGGCGCCGATCTTCTTGGACTCGGCATTACGCGTGGCCTGGAGCTCCTCGACCTCGGTGATGACGGCACGGCGCTCGTCGTCGAGTTCAAAGAACTTCTCTCGATCCCAAGACGTCTGGCGGTTGGCCATGGCGGTATCGATGGCATCGGGGTTCTCGCGAACAAACTTGATATCAAGCATTAGATCCTCCGGCGATATACATTCCATTTAGGTTGCAACCTTGTACATGTATGGGCAAGTATATACTTATGAGCGTTTACGACCCAACCCAACTACGCAAGAAGGCACCCAATGGACGCAGTTTTTTCCTTTTTGTTTGGCACCCGCACCGGTTTTGCCATCCTTTTCGCCGGCGGCATCCTACTGTTTGCGATTCTTGCCTTTGTAATGGAGAAGCGCACCCATAAGATGTATGTCGACCGCGGCCCCAAGGACGAGGACGATCAAGACAGCTTCTGGGACTAACCTGCCAAAAAGGGACTGGTTTATTTTGGTCGGTTTTATCTGGGCAAACGCAAGCGCCTCGCAACTGGAATTGAGCCAGTTGCGAGGCGCTTTTTGCTATAGAGATAAAACCGCAGGAAAACCTGCCAAAATAAACCTGTCCCTAAATGGCAGGTTTTACTGGAGGGTGGCGTCGATGGCCTTGACCAGGGCGCTGCGCATGCCGGCGTCCTCGAGCGCGACGACGCCCTTGATGGTGGCGCCACCGGGTGAGCATACGGCATCCTTCATCGCCGCAGGATGCTGGCCAGTCGCAAGCTGTAGCTTTGCCGTGCCCAGCACCATCTGGCTCACAATGCGATAGGCATCGGCGCGCGGGATACCGTGCTTGACGGCCGCGTCGCCCAAGGCCTCAATCGCCATGGCGACAAATGCCGGTGCGCAACCGCCCACGGTACCGCCCACAAACAGCAGACTCGAATCGAGCTCGACGACGGTGCCAAGCTTTCCGAGCAGACCGAGCACCGTGGCACGCTGCTCATCGCTAAGCGTGGAAGCCTTCTCGCAGGCGATAACGCCCTCGCCCACCGAAACCGGTGTGTTGGGCACCGTCGAGATGTGTGCGACACCCGGCAGGACCTGCTCCCACTTGGCGCTATCCCAGGTCCAGGCGACCGAAAGGACAACCTTGTCGGCAAGGGTTTCTTTGAGCGGAGCGAAGACCTTCTCAATCATGTATGGCTTGACCGCAGCAACCACGATATCGGATGCGGCGACAACCTCCGCCGCATCACGACAGGCAACCATCCCACGTGCCTCACAACGCTCGACCAAGGCGTCGTAGTGGCCCGCGCAGGCGCACATATCGCTCGCAGCCACACCGGCGGCGATCCAGCCATCGGCCATAGCGCTCGCCATATTGCCAAAACCGACAAATCCGATCTTCATATCTCATAGTCCTCTCAGACACGCTCTTCAAAACGAAGGCTATTGTCCCACGGCATTGTTTCGTATTGCCGACCTATTTGTGATACGGCTCGCCACGGCTGATCTTGCAGGCGCGGTAGATTTGCTCCAGCAGCACCACGCGCGCCAAGTTGTGCGGCAAGGTAATACGTCCAAAGCTGAGCATCTCGTCGGCTCGTGTGCGCACGTCATCGCTCACGCCGTCCGATCCACCAATCACAAAGGCGATGTCGCTGTTACCACGCAGCATAAGATCGTCGAGCCGCGCCGAAAGCTCCTCGCTCGAGCGCTCTTTGCCCTCAATGGCAAGCAGGATCACATGCGCTCGAGGCGGCAGGGCTGCGAGAATCGCCGCACCCTCCTTGTCGCGTGCGGCATCCACGCCGCCCGCCTTAGCCGGGTCGATATCGGCCACCTCGCGGATATCCACCTTGGCATAGGCACCTAGGCGCTTGGTGTACTCAGCGCACGCGTCCTTCCAAAAGCGCTCCTTGAGCTTACCGACGCAAACGACGGTGTATTTCACGCGCGTCTACTCCTTCGAATCGTTTTGAACTTTGCCGGCGGTCAGCATCTGCTCGAACATAGAGGCCGACTGCGAGAAGTCGCTCGGCAGCACGACCGTCGAGGTTTTACCCGTACGAGCGAACTCCGTCATCATCTCGGACCACTGCGTAAACATGAACAGTTGGTTGGCCTCGTCATTGCCGACACCCGTCTCCTGGATGATCTCGAGCGAATCTTTGATACCCAGCGCGATGGCCTTGCGCTGGTTGGCGATGCCCTCGCCCGCCTTTTCCATAGCCTCGGCCTCGGCGGTCGCCTCGGTGACGCGCTTGATGCGGTCGGCCTCGGCGAGCTCCTGTGCCGCAGCGCGCTTGCGCTGGGCGGCGTTGATGTCGTTCATGGAGTTCTCAACCTCGGTCGGCAGTGCGATCTTGGTGATGAGCGTCGACACGAGGGTGAAGCCGTAGGCGGCCATCTGCTCGGAAACGGTAGCGTTGACATCCTTGGCGATGTCATCCTTCTTGGCAAAGACCTCATCGAGTGTGTAGACGGGAATCGAAGAGCGCAGGGCGTCGGTGATGAAGTCACGCATCTGGTCGACGGGCTCCTGCAGCATGTAGTAGCTCTTGTAGATACCCGAATCTGCCGGGCCGGCGCCCATGTCATAGCTCACGTGGTACTGAGCAGAGACCTCAAGGCCGATGGTCACGTTGTCCTGGGTCTTAACGTCGATGCCAAAACCGTTTTTCATGGTGCGCAGACTCACCGTGGCGGCCTTGCGGTCGATCACGGGCACCTTCATGTGGAAGCCCGCGTTGACGATGCGGTTAAACTTGCCCAGACGCTCGATGATCACGGCATGCTGTTGTTCAACGACATAGCAGGCGTTGGGAAGCAGTAACAACAAAATGATGATGGGAATCAAAAGGCTGGTAAGGGCGGCGATGATACCGGACAACAGCATGGTTTCTCCTCTGATAGGCACGCGTTGGCATTAGGATACCCGCACGAAGCAGCAACGTGACATCAACAAGAGGCCCATAACAAAAAAGCCCCCATTGCTGGGAGCTCTTTCATTCAATGGTGCGGGCGAAAGGACGTCCGCGTATCCGCTTCGCGGATCCACACCGGCTTCGGCCGCCTGCCGGCGTCCTCGCCAGCTCGCTAAAAACGCTCCGCGCTTTCTTTACGCTCGCTCCTTCGCAGGTTCAAGTCCCCGCGATGGGCCCATAACAAAAAAGCCCCCATTGCTGGGAGCTCTTTCATTTAATGGTGCGGGCGAAAGGACTTGAACCTTCATGGGGTTGCCCCCATACGGACCTGAACCGTACGCGTCTGCCAATTCCGCCACGCCCGCGTGCAGGAATTAGAATAACGGAGCGCCACCGCGAACGCAAGAACTATTTTTGAAAAAGTTTGCAGGCATTTTCCCAAGCGGCTTGCGCGATTGCCTCAGCATCCTCGCCGGTACGATCGACACGGTCGTTAACCAGCGCGTTTGCCGTAATGGAGATCATTGCGGGCTCGCATTCAAGACCGCGGATGGGCTCCGGAGCCATATACGGGCAATCCGTCTCGAACAAAATTCGATCGAGTGGGGTTGCCGCAAATGCCTCGCGCACGTCGTCGTTGCGCTTAAAGGTGGCCGCACCACCATAGGCGATATAGCAGCCCAGCTCCACAAAGCGCTCCATCGTGGCGCGGTCCTCGCCAAAGCAGTGCAGCACACAACCGGCTTGGGGCACGCCCACCTCACGAAGCACGTTGTACGCATCAACGTGCGAGGTGCGCTCATGGTCCGTGTCCTCGTGGCGCAGATGCAGCTCCACCGGCACGTTACGGCACACGGCAAGCTCGAGCTGACGCGCCATGCAGTCAATCTGCACGTTATGGGGTGCCGGCGCGATATCGTCGTCATAGTCCATGTGGTAGTCCAGGCCGATTTCGCCAATACCGGCGCATAAGGAATCATCGAGCGCGGCAACGACCTGTGCGTGAACGTCGTCGGTATAGTCCGGTGCGCCATACGGATGCACGCCGGCAAGATACTTGATCTGCGGGATATCCTGCATCGGCAGAATTTCGCGCACGAGCCAGTCGCTATAGTCCGTCACGCTGCGTTTGTCAGCGATGGGGTCGAGCATCGTCACCAACAGGTCGACGCCCGCCGCCTTGGCACGCACGAGCGTCTCAGGCACATCCTTGCCCCAGAACGAAAGTAGATGCGCATGCGTGTCGGCAAGCGGTGCCAAGGGCACGGGACAAGCAACCGTCTTCTTTTTCTTGGTAAACGTCACACGTTCGGCATTAGGCATCATGGATTAGCTCCTGGGCCAGACGGACAAAGTCGGCAACATCAAGCGTCTCGGCGCGCGTGGTGGGTGCGATACCGCAAGCCTCAAAGGCGGCATCGAGCACGTCCTTGGCAAAGCCGTTGGCGCTCATGGAATTGCGGATGGTCTTGCGACGCTGGGCAAATGCAGCATCAATCACGCGAGCCACAAAGTCGCGATCGAGCCCTTCGGGCACCACGCCGTCAACACGGTCGATACGCACGACGGCCGAGTCCACGTGCGGCGCCGGCATAAAGCAACGCGGCGGCACCTCAAAACGACCCGTCACCTGCGCATACAGGCCGAGCTTTGCCGTATAGCCGCCATAGGTCTTGTTGCCCGGCGTTGCGGCAATGCGATCGGCAACCTCCTTTTGAACCATGACGACGGCGCGCTTGAGCGCGGGCATCGTCTGGAAGAACTGCAGGATGATCGTCGCCGCCACGTTATAGGGCAGGTTCGCAACAAATACCGTTGGCTCACCGCCTGCAGCCTGCTCAATCTGCCCCGGCGTCACCTTGAGCGCGTCACCCATGATAAAGCGGAAGTTGGCATAGTCGGCGGCGTGGGCGTCAAGCACCGGCTCAAGCTCGGGATCGGCCTCGATCGACGTAACGCACGCCGCCTCCTGCAGCAACGCAAGTGTCAACGTACCGCAACCCGGACCCACCTCGAGTACGCACTCGTCACCTGCAAGCTCGGCAAGCTCGCAGATACGCTCGATCACATGATTGTCGATTAGAAAGTTCTGGCCCAGGCGATGCTTAGTCGCAAGGCCAAACTCCTCTAGCAGCTCCCTGGTGGCCGTGGGGTTTGCCAAAGGCGAAGTTGTCATGGTTGCCTCCTTAGCATGATGGCGGCGTCTTGAAACAAAAGGGCATGGACCGTGGCGGCCATGCCCTTACAGCTAAACAACAAATTGCCGATATGGCGCTCGCGCGGTCTCTACGCCAGACGCGGGAACAGCGGATCGCCCTTCTCGACGGGCTGACCACCAGCAAGCAGGCCCCAAGCGCAAATGCCCTTGAGGTCGTCGCTCGCGGCCTCGTCCTCGCAGGACAGGCGGCGCAGAGCCTCGGCAGAAGTCTGGGGCATGAGCGGCATCAGCAGGTGAGCGGCAATGCGGATGGCCTCGAGCAGGTTGTAGATCACAAACGCCAGCTCGTCAGCCTTGGCCTCGTCCTTGGCAAGTGCCCAAGGCTCGGAGTCCTCGATGTAGTGGTTGGCGGCGTGGATGAGCTCCATGACCTCATCCTTGGCTCCGCCGTAATCGAGCACGTCCATCTTGGCCATGTAGCGGTCGACCAGGCCATCGGCGATCTTTGCCAGCGGGTTGTCAAACGCGTCGAACGATGCGGGCTTGGCGGGCGCGCAACCGTCAAAATACTTGCCGCTCATGTTGAGCGAACGCGAAATGAGGTTGCCCCAGCTGTTGGCCAGGTCGGCGTTGTAGACCTGCTCCATGCGGTCGAAGCTGATGGCACCGTCGGTGCCGGGGACGACGTCGGTCATAAAGTAGTAGCGATAGCCCTCGACGCCCAGCATGTCGATAACGTCCTGCGGAGCGATGGCGTTGCCGCGGCTCTTGGACATCTTCTCGGCCTTGCCGGTCTCGGCATTGCGCACGGTCAGGAAGCCGTGGGCAAAGACGTGCTCGGGCAGGGCCTCGCCGATGGCCATGAGCATGGCGGGCCAAATGACGCAGTGGAAGCGGATGATGTCCTTACCCACGATGTGGAACTGCGCGGGCCAGCGATAGGCCAGCTCGGCACGCGCGTCGTCGGTGTCGACACCGTAGCCAACGGCCGTCATATAGTTGAGCAGAGCATCGAACCACACGTAGGTCACGTGACCCTCGTCAAACGGGACCTGAATGCCCCAGTCAAAGCTCGTACGGCTCACGGAAAGGTCGTTGAGGCCGCCCTCGACAAAGCTGCGAACCTCGTTCATGCGGAACGCAGGCTCGACAAAGTCGGGATGCTCGTCATAGAGCTTAAGCAGCTTGTCCTGGAAGGCGGAAAGCTTAAAGAAGTAGGACTCCTCCTGCACGCGCTCAAGCGGACGGTGGCAGTCGGGGCACAGGTGCTGGCCGACGCTGCCGTACTCCTCGTCGCCCTTCTGGACCTGCGTATCGGTAAAGTAGGTCTCGTCAGGCACGCAATACCAGCCGTCGTAGCTGCCCTTATACAGGTAGCCGGACTCCTTCATGCGCTCCCACAGGTACTGCACGGCATGGTGCTGGCGCGGCTCGGTGGTGCGGATGAAGTCATCATTGGAAATCTCGAGCTTGCTCCAAAGCTCCTTGAAGTGCGGAGCCTGGCTATCGGTCCACTCCTGCGGCGTCATGTTGTGCTTGGCCGCGGCCTCGGCGACCTTCTCGCCGTGCTCGTCCATGCCGGTCAGGAACTTGACGTTATAGCCGGCGGAACGGCGATAGCGAGCCTGAACGTCGGCGATGATGGTGGAATAAGCCGTGCCCAGGTGCGGATCGGCGTTGACGTAGTAGATGGGCGTCGTGATAAAGAACGAAGGCTTGCTTTGATCCATGGGGTTTGTCCTCCAGAAAAACGTTGCATACAGAGGATGATTCTAGCGCAAGGGCTGGATATCCTCCATCTATTGCATATCGAGCACCATGGCATAGACATCGCGCTTGCGGCGCGAATACTTCTGAGACAGGCGCTTGGCCACCGCAGACGCGGGCTCCCCCTCCTCGAGCGCGGCGCGGATATCCGCGCGCAGGGCCTCGTCGGGATCCGCTGCCGCGGCGCCAACCGGCGCGACACCGGCCTCCTCATCCTCGCTCGGCGGCGCGATGACCAGCGCAATCTCGCCCTTTACCTCGCCGCGAGCACGCAGCTCCTCGGCAAGCTGGGCAGCGGGCCCGCGCAAGACCTCCTCGTGCAGCTTGGTGAGTTCGCGGCAGACGGCAACCTCACGCTGGGGAAAGACCTCCGCCACGGCCTCGAGCGTCGCCACGATGCGATGTGGAGACTCGTAGAAGATGAGTGCGCCGGGCACCACGGCAAGGCGCTGTAAACGGCGCACGCGGTCGCCGTGCTTTCGGCCCAAAAAGCCCTCGAAGAAAAAATGCTCGCAGGGAATGCCGGACGAAACGAGCGCCGTGACGCAAGCAGAGGGCCCGGGAATAACTTCAACGGGCACATCGGCCTCACGCGCCGCCTCGACCAGCGCCTGTCCGGGATCGGACACACTCGGCATGCCGGCGTCCGAGGCAAAAGCGAGGGTCTCCCCCGCCAGCAGACGGTCGACCAGGCCGGCGGCGCGGCTGGCGATCACATTCTCATCGCAACGGACAAGCGGCTTGGAAATGCCCAGATGCATCAGCAGCTTTGACGTCACACGCGTGTCTTCGCAGCAAATGACATCGGCGGCGGCAAACGCCTCGCCAACGCGCGGGGACAGGTCGCCCAGGTTGCCGATGGGCGTGCCGACCACATAGAGTTTGCCCGTATGGGCGCTGTTTTGCGTCATATCAACCTATTCAATCATGCCACGCTCGAGCGTACCGAGCGCCGCGCGGGCGTCCCATGCTGCAATGCGCTTCTCGGTCTTCCACGTTTGGAAGAACCAACCGGCAGCCGGTGCAAACGAAGCCAGTTGGTTGGCGATAAACACGCGCTCGTAGGCATTGCGGCCCTCGGGCGTAACCGACGAGTTGGCAAAGATCGCCGCGCCCGACCATTCGCCCACCAGCACGGGGAACCCAGTCGAAATCGCTTCTTTGAGCTCGCGCTTGTTACGAGAAATCGCCGTCGTCAGCCCGCGGGGGCTCGTGATGTCGAGCGCATGCTCGTCGCGGTAATGGTACAGGTGAAGGTCCATGTAGACGTTCTTGTACTTGGCGCCGCGCATAAAATGCTTCCACTCGCTGGGATGCCCCGACGACGAGAAGACGACGATCTTATCCTCGGGCATATACGAACGGACGAGCTCGTAGGCATCGCGATAGAAATTGCGCAGGTAGTGAGCAGGAATGCCATCCGTCATGGTGAAGAGGCTCTTGCGGACACTCATCTGCGGCGTATCCAGCAGCTCAATGCCCAGCAGGCTCTCGGCCTCGCCGTAGCGATCAGCCAAGCGCTCGAGCACGTCGAGTGCGACATGACGGCCGTTAGTGGACGAATGCCACTCGGCAACAGCCTCTGGCGTGGCGGGCGAATCGTTGGAATCGCCCTGGCCACCGGGCACAGTTGCTAGATCAAGCAGCACGCGGATGTCGTACTTGGCAGCCCACTCAATTGCACGGTCGATGTAGTCGACAACCGAGATGTAGGACGCATCGGACTCCTGCGAGCCAAAGGCATACCAGGGCACCGGCAGACGCACGGCATTGAGACCGATCTGCGCCATGCGACGGAAATCGTCCTCGCTCACAAACGTCTCGTAATGACGGCGCATGCGCTCGTTATAGGCGGCGGTGCCCATGGCCTCCTGCAGCTCGGCCGCGTTGGATGCACCGGTCGCCGCGTATAGCGACGGGGTCACCCAAGGCTCGGGAATAAACCAGCCAGAGAGATTAACGCCGAGTATCCTCTCCATCACTGCCCCCTTTTGAATCATACGGGCTAAGCCCGCATCGCTCTTGCATGACATATCTATCGATTTGAGTATACCCGCGCATGCAGACAGGCGACCGAACGGTCTACAAAGTGGCGCAAAAGTGGGAGGAATGTCTGGGACAGGTGGGCACGAGCTGGTGCGCCGAGATGTGCGCGCACGTCGGAAGTAAGCGCCGGAAAGCGCATCCCGTTTTTCGCAAAAGACTGGGATGCATTTTCCGTTCGAGGCCTCAATCGGAAAATGCATCCCGTTCTGAGCGCGAGATCTGGGACGCAGTTTCCGCCAAAGGCCGCAAAAGGAAAGCACGTCCCATTCTGACGCCGGATTCCGGGTCGCGCTTTCCCAAGCGACATCAAAGCGGAAAACGCATCCCACTCTGAAGCCAAATTCCGGGACGCAATTTCCGCAGAGCCCTCGATAAAAGAAAAGGACCCCTTTGCAGAGGTCCTAGTCAATTCAAGGTGGCGGGGAAGGGAATCGAACCCCTGACACGAGGATTTTCAGTCCTCTGCTCTACCAACTGAGCTACCCAGCCATTTGATGTGTGCCTTGTTTCAAGGCTTGATTAGTATAACCAAGGACGCGTTCCGGTCAACCGAGAATTTTAAAAAAGTTTTTGAGCACAGCCTCGGTTCTATAAATCGGCACGTCAGAGGCATCAGCCGGCAGCAAGAAGTTTTTCACTCAGAGCCGCACGGGCAAACTCACTTGGCGTCATCCCCTCGGCAGCCGCCCGTCGACGAATGGCCTCCTTCATTCCCAGAGGAATCTTGACCGACAGCGTTGCCGTCCCCTCACCTGAGAGCGGGGGCCGTCCACGCACGATTCCACCAACGGTGTGTTCGCCATCCGGAAACTCTCCGCGCTCGTACGACTCACACCACGCGTCAATCATTTCATCCGTTACAACCTGACCATTAGCGGCCGTATACGTCTTGCCCATCATCGACCCCTCTGCCGAGCTCGCTCGATCTCTTGCCAGAATTTCTTCTGAACCGGAGACAGGGCATGAATAATGAGCCATCCACGAATTAGTTCGACCGCAACAAGTTCCACACTTCGACCATCTGGAAGCCATCCAATGGCAAGCCATCTCGGCGGCTCGTCCTCCGACTCGCGGCGAATGCACTCAGTAACCGCGAACCAGGCACCAAGCACCTGCTTTTCCGTCAAGTGTTTTTTTGGCGTTCGGATGGATCTCAACATCCATGCATCTTCTCCTCCATCTTACCCAATTTCGTATGACGAAAGTCCGCCGTCGTCAATCTCTTACGCCGGCGCTTGTTGGAGGGCGGGAGGTGTAGCGAGGATTGAAGGACGCTCTAGTACGGCCCAGGCGCCGGGGCAGGAGCACATGCGCCAAGGGCGGACGTTTTCGTAGCGCGCGAGGATATTGCCGTCGCGATCGATGAAGGCGATGTCGATGGGATAGGCCATAAAACACGTATGGACCGAAGAGCAGCGTGGAAACGCCATGACGAGCGGCAGGCCGTTGGCGGCAACCGGACGCCGTCCCAGCATGCCGCGCAGGCGCACGACAAACGACTCCGCCACCACAAACTCGGCCGGCGTCCAACCCAGCCTATTGAGTGCCCGCGCGTAGGCGATGTAGGACGAGACCGCGGTCACATGACCACCCCCGGACGCCATGGATCGACCGTCACCGCACGCTCGTGCGACAACGTTGTCGGCGCCCCCAGCGGAACGCCAGCGATGCTGAGAGAAGTCGGCCACGGCTCATAGTGCATGGTGCAGGTGTAGGTCCTAAACGTACCGGATAGGGAGAGCAGGCCACCATCCGATGCCTTCGCGCCTTGCTCGCTCGACACTTCGATCTGTAAGTCATAGCCTTCCATGGCATTCAGAATTTGAGTCTGAACCGTCGCCGAGGCATCGGCAGAGCTTTCGTCGCCCTCCCCCTCCGACGCCACGGCATGCGCTAGCACGATGTCGGGCGCCACGCGGTCGAAGCGCGCGACAGCGCTGGCAAAGATCATGACGTTGTACACGATGAGTGCCAGCACCAGCAAAACGGGCGTAACCACTGCCATCTCCACCGTCGCTTGGGCGCGCTCCTCGCGCAGACGCATGCGGATACTCATTACGACCCACCGCCCAGAGCGCCAACCAGCGTGGCGACATCGACGGTGAGCGGGATGGAGCCGCCGCCGGGCAGAGGAATCTCCGCAAGTGTGAACACCGTACCGCTAATGGTGCGTTCGACTTGATATTCCAACGCCTCGCAAAGCGCCTTGGGATCGGTCACGCCCAACGGAATACTTCGCAGTTTGTCTTGCGCTTGAGAGAGACCCGCAATGTCAGACCCCGGACTCTTAATGATATTGGCGGAATCGGTCAGCACCGGCTTTCGCAGGCGCAAGTCGCACGGTTCCAAACCCAGCGCCGCCACGGACGCCGAAACGGTATCGCCGAGCCACGATGCGATGGAGCCCAACGCGCCGCTGCCCCCTCCTAGGCCTTTAATCATCTCGTCCATAAGTTCGTCGGCTGAGCCTTGGATATCACCGTATCCCACGAGTAGCCGTCCCCAAACATCCATGACGCCGTCGAGCACGCCGGCAACGCCGCCCGAGCGTTCCTTCAATGTCGAGAAAAATCGCGAAAGCACGTTGTTTTGCGCCGTCGCCTCATCGGGCGCCAGCACCGCGGCAGAGATAGCACCGCGATCGCCAAGCCTGACTGCCGCGTTAAACGAGGAGTTAAGTTGATCGGGGCTGGTAATGTCACCCGAAACTGCAAAGGCGACCACGCCGTTGCGGCCAGGTGGGGCGATACGCGGGCGCTCGCCGGAAAGCGCTTTAATGGCCTGGTCAAACGCATTGCCCGCACGGTCGGCCTCATCCTCGGTCTGACGCTCAAGTTCGAGTTCTTTGTTGCGGCATTCGACGTAGTCTTCCAGAGCCTCTTTGAACTTATCGAAGTGGTACTCGAAGCCCCTTTCGACAGAAGTCGTTGCAATCGCAACGTACCCTAAAGACGACACACCGAAATGGCATTCGCTACACGTTTCGTGACCGTCAAAATCTGCGACGGATGCCAGCCCACCCGGCTTTCCTTTTTTGTAATTTGGACAGTCAGTCCCATAATGCAAATAGGTAACTTTATCTACTTCACTCGTGGGCCAACGCGCATCGGTATAGAGTTCAGTCGTCCGCGCCTCATCTGGATTTCGCGGAAGGAAAGGGATGCGGGCGGAAACTTTGCCGTCCTTTTCAGTTATATATGCCCGCTCGACTTCTTCGCCCGCATAAGCGAAGAACACCTTTCGTGCAGCAGAATCTGCCTGTTTTTCCGGACCCTCGCCAAGTGGTTTCTCATTTGCCAGGCGCTGGCGATAGTAGGCCTTCGCGCGATCGAGCGCCACTTGCGGTTCCCACGTAACGCTCGAAGCGTAATGCGGATTTTGAGCACCAGAGAGATCCGTTAGACTTTTCACACGCTCCCACATGCAAGAACAGCTGCTGACCGAGCCCTTGTCAGACCCGCCACAATCCGCCAGCCAAGCGCGCTCTTTAGCCTTCGCCGTGTCCTCAGAAGCCTTCCGCAGCTCCTCGGCCGCACGCTCTAAATCATCTGATGTGTCTTTAATGGTATCGGTCGAGATCTCTGACCCTTTGAGCGCAGCGAAGTCCGACTCGGATGTCCTGGGCACGGCAAGCGCCGTACCGGTATAGGCCACACTATCGGTATCCTGCGCCGACACCGCCTGCGTGGCACGCGCGGCAATCAGATACGGCAGAGCCGTCTCGATTTTCTGCAAGCCTTCCGATGCGCTTTTGGCAAACTTGTTGCGCGTTTTAATGATCTCAATCCCGGTGTCGACCATATTGCCGGCAACTGGTTCGGCACCTGGGATGAGAATGGCAACCAGGCCCGTCCCGATTGTGGCAAACCCCGCTAGCCCCAGACTCAAGATGCTCGCATCAACCACCGTGGCAGCCGTGTGATAGGACGACACCACGTTGGCACCCGCCAGCGCGCCGCTATCGGCAGCCACCTGAGTGTCCCCAGCACGCGACATGCTCCATATCGCCGCGGTCGACGAAAACAACAACGTGAGCACCACTAGGATGACCACGGCAGAAGAAAGCGTGGTGTAGGCACCGTCTTCGATAAACAGGTCAATACCGGCGCGGCCCATAAAGCCGCCTCGCTTGCGATGGCAGCTCGGACGGCGCGTCAAAACGCATCTAGACCAGAAACGCTTAATCCCATGCAGCAATCCACGAATCATAATCTCCCTCCAGCCATTCGGGACGCGATTGATACGAGACATCGACCTTGAGCTCAACGTAGCCGCCCTCGGCGGTACCACCCATAGCCTGCGCAAACGCACCGATCACAGGCAACGGCTTGACCTCGCCGGAAACGGACACGGACGAGACACCACCCGCACCGGCCCGGCCAAGCTCGATATCCCACGACAACGGCCCGCCGGCATGAAAGATCGAAACGTTGGGCACTGCGGCAAGCCGGCGGCGGGTGAACTCCTTAAGATCGTCGTCCTCCGCCGTCGTCGTGGTCATGAGCCGCGCGGTCTCGGCAGCGGCAGACTCCATGACCGCGCGCGTATAGAGCAAACACACCGGTTGCAGTGCGAGAAGAATGAGCATCAGAAACGTCGGCAGCAAAAAAGCAGCCTCGACCGTAGACTGCGCCCGGTCCTCGCGCGCGATATCAATACAACGCGATGTCCTTAGCGCCCGCAGCGGCGTCGATAACCGACGTCGAGGCAACGCCATGGGATGCCGCCCGCTCAACCAGCGCCGCCAAGTGCCCATCGGTGCCAGCACGCCAAAGCCCCGCAATCGCCAGCACGATCGATAACAGCGCCACCGTGACGATGGCGTATTCGACCGTCGCCTGGGCAGATTCCTCGCGCAGGACGTCATGCATTTCACGACCCCTCCTTTGAGCTTATTGTTTGCGGGGCCAGGCGCACCGCGCGCAGACGACACGAAGCATCGCCAGTATCCGCGGCAACCGTCACCATATCGACCCAGCCGCGCCCATCGCGCACAATGGCGCCCCATACGTTACCCTTAATATCGAGATAGCCGCTCAGGGCGAGCTGGGCCGTTGGCACCTCGCGGTAGGCGCGTAACATATCCGCCGCTGCCTCGGTCATCGGTCGGTCCTCAGACCATGCAAGCCGGACCGTAATCGCGTTGTCCCCAGGCGAATCCGTCGCAGTGCCAGACCGCTTGTCGAGCGTCCGCAGAAAGGTTTGCGCCGTGACAGCGACATCCGAATCGTCCGCATCTCGCATCTCATCTTTTTGAGACGCCACCGCCGAATCTGAGCCCGAATCGAAGGCGGCCCCAGGACGCTGCTGCCGCGCGGCGTTAAGCCCCCAAAGCACCGCCGCTATCGCCACGGTCAGGCAAGCAAACACCAGCAGCACCCCGATGGGGCGCTCGCCCTCTACAGGCTGTTGATGCCCTCGCTGATAGCGTTCCATAGATCTTGGACCTTGCCCTTAAATGCGACGATGGCAATGATGGCGATCACCACGAGCACGCCGACCAAGATGGCGTATTCGGTGGTGCCCTGCGCACTCTCCTCCTGCAGTAGCTCCCCGGCATGCTGGCGAGCGCGAATTGACTGGCAAACAGCCCAGCTCCAGACCTTGCCAGCAACGTCAGTCATCGTGTTCATGTATTCCTCCCTACATCATCCCGCCTGCTCCCAACAGCGGGCCCAATATGGACAGAAGCAACGCCGGCAAGATGAGTGTGCCGGTGGGAATCAGCAGCTTGACGGGCGCACGCTCGATCTCGCGCTCGACCGCGGCGCGATGAGCCGCACGGATCTCGCGACTTTGAGCGGCCAGTGTCTCGGCAAGTGGGGCACCCAGGGCGAGCGCCTGTCCCACCGTGATGGCAAAGGTCTCGAGCGCTCGCACGTCCAGGTCGCGCGCGGCGGCCAACAACTCGTCCTCACGCGTGCCCACGCCCACCTGCCACGCCATGCAGGCCCGCTCAAGTCGAAGAGCCAGCACTGACCGGCGGTTGGCGCAGAAAATCTCAAGCGCCGCATCAAACGAAAGACCGGCCGAAAGACCCAAGCGCACAACATCGATCATCTCGGACACTTCGCCGAGTGACACTCGCACCGGGCCGCCCGCTCCAACCGCACCCTTCATTCGCGCGGTCAGAGCATCGACCACCGAGCGACCCGCGGCAGCGACCAGCACCGCCTCGCGCTTGCAGGCCTCTGCGATCTTGCGTGCATCCGCCCGATCCAAACCCGTCGCGACAAATACACTCAGAGCGCACAGGCAAGCCGCAACTGCAACCGGGGCGCTCATAGCTCCACCCGCATAATGCGCCTGATAACCACCAGGGCAACGGCGTTGAGGGCAAGACCCAGCACCACAGCGCCCGCGCCGGCAGGCGTCGCAAGACCGCGACGAAAATCTGCCGAAAGCAGCGCCAACACCGCGCACATGCCCGTCGGCATCGCCGCGACCATATGCGCAGACATGCGGGCCTGCGACGTCTTAACATCTAGGCGGCGCTTGAGCTCAATGCGCTCCCCCACCATGCTCGACGCCTCGGACAGTAAGTCGGCAAGCGGAGCGCCGGTGCGCTGTGACACCTTAAGCGCCAAGGTCACAAGCGAAAGACCGGGGGCGTCGATGCGCACGAGCAAGTCATCGAGCGCGTCGGTCGCCGAGATGCCGCAATCGATCGCCGCCGCCACCCGCAAAAACTCGGTATGCACCGGTTCTTGCGCATGAGCGCCCACAAAGCGCATGCCCTGGGCCAGCGAATGTCCCGAGGCAAGCGACATGGAAAGTGCGGTAAACGCCTCGGGCATGGCCTCTTCTGCATCGTGTTGCTCGCGCCGGCTCTCAAAGCCATCCCGAGCGGCGCCAACGGCAATCGGAGCAACAAGTCCCAAGGCAAATCCGAGGGGCGATAACGACACCATCGTTAGTAAAATGCAGCAGACACCGCTCGAGAGCAGCAGAAACGCCAAACGCCCCGAAGCATCTTCGATCACGAGGCCAAGGCGATGCGCCGGAGCCAGCGATGCCCACGAACGGGCGATCTTTTTCAGCAGATCGTTTTCCACCAGCTCACGCGGCAGTTTCTCTGCCACCGTCTCGAGCGCCTGACGCGCCAGCTCCGCCGGCGGCACCTGCGGCACACGAGGTTCCGCCCCGCACGCCGTCGCGACAGAAAACCCTGCCAAACCCCCTACGACGAGGGGCACAGCGACCTCCATTCGTCCACCTCCTCTTGTGTGAGCGTCCCCGACCGCAGGCCTTCTGCGATAAACGGCGGCTCGCGGTCAAGCGTCCAGGTGCGCTCGGCGGCATCGAAAGTCACATAGCGCTCGAGCTCTACGCCGCCCGACGCGGCGCGACGCACCCCCGAATACGAGGAGACGAAGCGCCTGCCATCGGCGTGGCGCTCGGACATCACGATGCCGTCGAGCGCCATGGCAATCTGCTCCTCGATGAGCTCGCTCGGCAGATCGATGCCATAACGTGCAAGCAACGTCAGACGCACCACGGTCTCCTGTTCTGAGCCCGCATGAAGTGTGGTGAGCGACCCGTCGTGGCCCGTGTTCATGGCCTGCAACATGTCGCAGCACTCAGCACCGCGCACCTCACCCACCACGATGCGGTCGGGGCGCATGCGCAGGGCATTGGTCACCAGGTCGCGGATCGTCACCGCGCCCTCGCCCTCAATTGAAGCCTCGCGCGCCTCTAGACGCACCACGTGTGGATGATGCGCAAACTTGAGCTCGGCAGAGTCCTCGATCGTCACGATGCGCTCGCCGGTGGAAATCTCGCATGACAACGCGTTGAGCAGGGTGGTCTTACCAGATCCCGTGCCTCCCGCAACCGCCAGGTCCTGTCTCAGCGACACCGCGCATGACAGCAGCTGCGCATACCAAAGCGGCAGCGACCCCAGCCCCACAAGCTCGTCCAGCGAGCAGATGCGGTCCGAGAACTTTCGGATGGTGAGAATCGGTCCGTCAATCGCCACAGGCGGAATCACCGCGTTGACGCGATAGCCCGTTTTGAGGCGGGCGTTGACGATGGGGCTGCGCTCGTCGATACGGCGGCCAAGTGGCGAGATGATGCGGTCGATAAGCACACGGATCTGCTCATCATCCTCAAACGCATGCTCGATGGGGTACAAGACGCCGCCGCGTTCAAAGAAGGCCGAGCGGCAGCCGTTGATCATGATCTCGGTAACGGTGTCGTCCTCGATGAGCGGCTGCAACGGCCCCAAGCCCACCACGTCATCCAAAATCTCGTCGATGATGGTCTCGCGCTCGGGCGTCGCGAGATCGGTCGGCTCCTCAACATTGAGCGCCGCCTCCACCGCGGGACGCAATTCCGAGCGGGCAAGTACCGGGTCGATATAGGCGCTGATACGCGCCACTTCGTCGTAACCCATGCGGTCCATCACGGCGCGCTTGGTGCGTCGTTTCACCGCGCGGCGACGCCCCGCATCTACAGGAGCTGCCGCCGCTGCAGCGCCGGCAGCCTTAATCCTCGTTTGCAGGCTCATCGCTGATCACCCTCGCGCGACCAGGGAAGGCGGATACGCGGGCGTTCGGTACGCGTTGCACGGTCGGCGACTATATCGCTCCAAGGGCCGACGGCGCACCCCAGTTCCACGAGCATCTCGCGCGTGGCCTCGCGCACGCTGGTCGCAAAAGCGCTCGTCTGACCCACTGCCTCGTCGGCGCGCCCAAACGCCATGAGCGCGGCGAGATCCTGCCCGCCATCGGCGATACGAATCTTGGAGCTCAACGCACAGGCAATCTCAAAGCGCATGGCGACGTCCTCGTCTGCCCCGCGCGCACCGAACCGGTTGAACACGGCGCTCATGCGCGTGCGCGGCACACCTACTCGACTTGCCAGTTCAATGACGCGCGACGCCGATGTCGCGGACGACACCGCCGCATCGCCAACGACCAGGCAACGGTCGCTCGCCGCCACCGCAGCCGCCACGGCATCGCCCCAAAAGACCGAGGTATCGATAAAGACCACGTCGGATTCGCGACGCAGGACATCGAGCAGCAGCTCCACCGGACGTGCCATGAGCTCAGCTTGCTCGGGCGCCGCGACGGGACCCCAGAGCGTAACGCCCGGGGCGACGCGCATCGATGCGGCCACGATATCCGGCTCGGTGAGCGTGCCCGCCGCCGACGGCTCGATAAGCATCGCCATATCGTGCGGAGCATCGACGCCTAACAAGTCGTAAAGGTTTCCAAACATCAGGTCCAGGTCGAGCACGGCGGCACGCAAGCCCAACAGCGACGATGTGTGTGCCATGGTGGCAACGATCGTCGACTTGCCGCAACCGCCCGAACCCGAAATGGCGCAGATGACCGGAGCTCGATGCGGCGAAGCGGCAGCGTCTGCCGGCGGCATCGGAGGCGGCGGGGCGGGCGTCGGTGACAGCGTCCCCGTCTCCCCCGCCGCAACTACACGCTGCGTCCAAGCCGGCATGGCGGCTTGTTCGGTCTGCGAGGCAGGCTCGTTCTGCGCAATCTGCTCATGCTGCATCAGCGACAACTCGCCGCACCCGGCAAAGCCCTCAACTTCGTCGAGTTCATCCGCCAGATTCACGCCGCGCACGTATCCCATATCTACAGCCGGGGAGTCGCCAGCATGCTGCGCCGGTCCTCCAGCGTCATCGTATACAAGGGGGTTCCGGGGGCGCCGACCATGCTCGGCTTCCGCTTTTCCATAATCATCAACACGCGGGCCTCTTGTAGCGCGAGGCGCCCCGGGTTCCCTATCAACAAAAGCATCGGGCTCAATCGTCATGCGCCGATCGGAATCAACCGCTCCCTCGCCCGCTCGCCCGTTGCCGCATATACTGTGCGCAGCGATGACCTCGGTCGCCCCTGCGCGAAACAGCCCCTCGATATCCGACGGATCGAGTGCTTCTATCAACACGACCACGCGACTCACGCGGCCTTCGGCCGTCAGGCGCGCAACAGTCTTGCGCACATCTTCGGTATCAAACAGAGACGCCGCGATGATGGCAGCTCCGCGGCGCGACGGAAACGCCCGCGCCATGGAAACCAGCCCGTCCAGGTCACCCACGCGAAGCACCTGTGCACCCGTATCACGGCCCTCGACTTCCCGCTGCAACAGCCCGTAATCGCCGCACGCGCAGCACGCAAGCCAGATCGCCTTCATCACTCGTCGCCTCCGCTCTTTTTGCCGCGCGCCGTGGCGGGAATCGTCAAGCTGACCGTTCCCTTGCCCGAGGCTCCCAGCAGTTCCTTGACGTCTTCGGGGTCAGCCGCCAGCGTCACCCATTCGATCTTGCCCTCGCGCGTGGCACCGGAATCCTCACTGGTATCGATCACGTACGCGCCGCACAGTCGATCGGTTACGCCGTCTTTTTGCACATACACATCCACGTAGCTGCCCACGCCCGTAGCACCGCCGACCGAGTGCTCGGCATCGACCGCCACCGAAACGGCGACCTTGCCCTTAGGCACCTCGAGCTTGTGGCTCTCGGCCTTGGTGTAGACATTGCAGATCACGGCGTTTTTGGGAATACGCGAAGTCGTCACGTCGCCGCGCACCTGGCGCAGCTCGGTCGCCGCGTCACGCGGCAGCAGACTCGTCAGCCATTCCTGGGTTATGACATTGGTCTCATCGAGGGTCTCGCCCACATCGATATCGCGCGCCGCGACGCATACCTCGGCGCGATCGCCACCGTACTTGGCCAAGGTCTCAGCCTGGACCTGTTCGGCTTGCGAGCGAATCGACGAGCCGTAAACCATGCAGAGCAGCGCAGCGAGCACGCCCGCGACCAGACTGATGGCGATGCGCTTGCTCTTGTTCACGGCCGCTCCTCTCATGGCAGTGCCGGGCGAATGCCCGTACCACCATTGTCTGGGTGGTCAGAGTGCAAAGCGGCGCAATCGCGATCTCGGTTTTCGATGTCAAACCAATCGCTGACCAAAAACTAACCAGCCCGTCAAGCTCGTGGCAAGGTTTTGGTCAGCACGTCAGCAAACTGCATGTTTCGAGGCTTTTTCGCAGCAAAAAAGCCGTCTCCCGAACAGTTGGAAGACGGCTGTCATAGGAAAAATCAATTACAGGTGGACATCGGGATCGAGCATTTGAGCACTCACGCGCATGGATGACGCCAGGTTTTGGAACGTTTCCAAACGCAGGCTGTCGATCTGCCCGGCGTCCTCGGCCTCGCGAACGGCACAACCCGGCTCATGGGTATGCGTGCAATCGCCAAACCGGCACGCGCGCGATGCCTCGACAATCTCGGGGAAGGCGCGCGCCAGACCCCGCTCGTGACCCACGAGCGGTAAGCTGCGCAGGCCCGGGGCATCGGCGATCACGCCGGCGTCGCCCGGCAGTGCCACCATCACGCGCGCGACGGTAGTGTGACGGCCCTGGTCGTCGCGTTCGCGCACACCGCCAGTCGCCAACGTATCGTGGCCCAGCAGCGCATTGAGCAGCGTCGACTTGCCGGCACCCGACTCGCCCAGAATCATGGCGCAGCTCCCGGCAGGCACGCAGGAACGAACCTCGTCCAGGCCGCGCCCCTCGGCAGAGGACGTCACGATCGCGCGCACGTCCGGACCCACCAGGCGGCGCATGCGGTCCAGATCGCGCTCGAGCTCCTCGGCATCACAGCGATCAGCTTTGGTGAGCACCACCACCGGTTCGGCATCGCAGTCGAGCGCCAACACCAGCGAGCGCGCCACGCGGTCGAGCAGCACCTCACCGGCACCGAGCGCCTGCACGATTAGCACGCTATCCACGTTGGAGCAGAGCACCTGGCGCTCTCCACGGGCACGGCCGCGCCAACGCTCAAAGCTCGTACGGCGCGGCAGTACGCACTCGATGACGCCCATGTCGTGCCCGGGAGCACGGCGAACCGCCACGCGGTCGCCCACGGCGGGCAGCAAGACCTCGTCCTCGCCACGCGACTTGGCAAACCCTACGGCATGCTCGGCACGAAACGCGTCATCGGCAGTTACCACCAGCGGAAACCCGCGGTCCAGGCGCACCACGGCACCAAGCTGCATCTGCTCGGGCTCCTCGGCCTGTGCGCAAAAGTCGTCAAATGCAGCCCGCTGAGCCGCATCGACCGGCAGGCCATCAAACGCCGGAACGTCCTGCAGCGCGTCAAGCCCCGGCACGCTTGCCAGCAGCTCCTCAGCAGATACGGGAGCCTCGGTCGCGAGCTTCCGACGACGATCACGCTTAGCCCGCGCCCCCGTCGTCTTTTTCTTCGCCTTAGCCTTAGCCTTGCCCACAAGCGCCTCCCAGCACCATAAATCACAACTGAGCAGGTATTTTAAATCAAAAAGAGCTGGCCGGGCAAAGCCCTAAATCAAAAAGAGCCGGTCGAGCAAACGCTCGATCGGCTCACAAACTTTCCCTCAGCCCTTTATCATCCGCGCGGGAGAAAAGCCAGCAAGGATACCGCAGGGCCCGCCCCGGAAGCCCTTTCTCCCGAACGATCCCGCAGCGCGAAGCGCGAGGACCAGTGAGGGAGAAAGGGCGTGGGGCGGGCCCGGACAGGTTAACTTACTCCTTCTCGACCGCGCGCATGATCGCCTTGTAGATCTCCATCAGCGGAATGATCAGGAAGGCAAGGCCCAGGGCGGCGACAACGCCCTTGAGCTCAAGCGTCACGGGGCCAAAGAACATCTCGGCAAGCGTCGGCTGCACGGTCACGATAACCGTCAGCACCAGCGCCAGCGCAGCCGAAGCCCAAAGCCACTTGTTCTGCTTCTTCATGCTAAACAGCGACGCACGACGGCTGCGCATATTGAAGCAGTGGAAGATCTCGACCATGTTGAGCGTGATGAACGCCATCATCACGCCTTCCTCGTCGGCATTGCCGGCGATCATATCGGCGATGTGGATGTAGCCCATGTCAAAGTACACGCCCACAAAGAAGCTCGCCAGCACCAGCACGGTGATGATCAGGCCCTGGACCACGCAGTCCAGACCCATATTGCCGGCAAAGACGCCGTCCTTGGCGTTGCGCGGCTTGCGCTTCATGATGTCGCCCTCGGCATCCTCCATGCCCAGCGCGAGCGCGGGGAAGCAGTCGGTGACCAGGTTCACCCACAGCAGCTGCACCGGCTGGAAGATGGTAAAGCCGATGAGCGTGGCGATAAACACCGAGAAGACCTCGGCAAGGTTGGCCGAAAGCAGGAACTGGATGACCTTGCGGATGTTGTCGTAGATGCGACGGCCCTCTTCGCAGGCACCGATGATGGTGGCGAAGTTGTCGTCGGCAAGCACCATGTCGGCGACGTTCTTGGTGACATCGGTACCGGTGATGCCCATGCCAACGCCGATGTCGGCGCGCTTGATGGACGGGGCGTCGTTGACGCCGTCGCCCGTCATGGCCACGATCTGGTCGCGCGACTTCCAGGCCTCGACGATGCGGGTCTTGTGCTCGGGCTGAACGCGAGCGTACACGCCGTAGTCCTCGATGTGCGCGTCGAGCTCCTCGTCGCTCATGCGGTCGAGGTCGGCACCGGTGATGGCCTGGCTGCGATCGGCGACGATGCCCAGCTGCTTGGCGATGGCCACGGCGGTGTCGATGTGGTCGCCCGTAATCATGACAGTGCGGATGCCGGCGTCGTGCGCCTCGCGGATAGCGTCGGCCACCTCGGGGCGGACCGGGTCAATCATGCCGGACAGGCCGCAGAAGACCATGTCATGCTCGAGCGCAGCGGGGCTGCAGTCGGCGGGAACCTCGGTGTAGGTACGGCTCGCCAGTGCCAGCACGCGCAGGGCCTCGTCGGCCATGGCCTTGTTGGCTGCCACGAGCTCGGCGCGACGCTCCTCGGTCAGGGGGACGACCTTATCGCCCTCGTAGATATGGGTGCACAGGCCGATCACCACGTCGGGCGCGCCCTTGGTGTACTGCTCGTACTCGCCGTCCAGGGTCTCGACGACCACGGACATCATCTTACGGCCCGAGTCGAACGGGGCCTCGCCCACGCGCGGGTGCTCGGCAGTCAGGCCAGTAAGACCAGCCTTGCCGGCATCGTTGACGAGCGCGCACTCGGTCGGCTCGCCCACGGCCTCGCCCAGTTCCTCGTCCCACTGGGCATCGGAGCACAGCGCCATGCCGGCCAAGAACTTCTCCTTGGGCGCAGCAAGTTCGTGCTTGACGACGGTCATCTTGTTCTGGGTGAGCGTGCCGGTCTTGTCCGAGCAGATGGTCTGCGTGCAGCCGAGCGTCTCGACAGCAGAAAGCTTGCGGATAATCGCCTGGCGCTTGGCCATCTTGGTCACGCCGAGCGAAAGGACGATGGTCACGACGGCGACCAGGCCCTCGGGGATGGCGGCGACGGCGAGCGAGACGGCGACCATAAAGGTGTCGAGCAGGGCAGTCGGGTCGGTAAGGACGTTACCCACGCCGTGACGGATGATGTCGACGCCAAAGATCACGACGCAGATGACGATAACCATAATGGTAAGAATACGGCTGAGCTCGGCGAGCTTCACCTGCAGCGGCGTGAGCTCTTCCTTGGCCTCGGCCAGGGCGCCAGCGATCTTGCCCATCTCGGTGTTCATGCCGGTACCGACCACGACGGCGCGACCGCGGCCGTACACCACGGTGGAGCCCATGTAGCACATGTTCTTGCGGTCGCCGAGCGGCACGTCGTCGGTGCCCGCGGCAAGCTCAATCACGTTGGCGTGCTTCTCGACCGGCACGGACTCGCCGGTCAGTGCGGCCTCTTCGATCTTCATCGTGGCGCTCTCGAGGACGCGGCAGTCGGCCGGGACGGAGTCGCCCGCCTCGAGCATGAGGACGTCGCCGGGCACGAGCTCGGCGCTCGGCAGATGCACGAGCTTGCCGTCGCGCAGCACCTTGGACTGCGCCGCGCTCATTTCCTGCAGGGCCTCGAGGGCCTCCTCGCTCTTGGCTTCCTGGACCACGCCCAGCACCGAGTTGACGATAACGACGAACATGATAATGGCGACATCGGCAAAGTCCGCCTCGCCCTTGACCATGCCCGTGAGCGCGCTGATGACGGCGGCAACGATCAGCATGATGACCATAGGGTCGGCCATCTGCTCAAAGAAACGCTTCCACAGCGGCGTCTTCTCGGCTTCCTCGAGCTTGTTAGGGCCTGTCTTGGCAAGGCGCGCCGACGCCTCGCCGTTGCTCAGGCCGAGGTTCTCATCGACACCTTGGTCGCTGAGCACCTCCGCCGCGGCGGACAGGTATTCCTTTTGCATATAGAGTCCCCTCCTGGGATTCGGGCCACTCAGCAGATTGATGCCCGATCATAATTCCCAGGAGAAGGGCAAGGGCTCATCAAGGCTGCCGTGCTGAGCGGCAGTTGATAGTGGAGCTATGGTACCCCAAAGCGACGCGTCTAGCCAAAACATTCCATCTGGAAACACGGCACAGGCGCAACGGTGCAGACAGTGTGATGCTCAACATTGATAAAACGTTTTTTCTTCGGCGCATCGTCAGACTGAAATATCGCCCAGATAGCAGCGGTTAGAACGGTTGGTAAAGTTTTTGCATATACCGTTTTTCCGCAAAAAATGAACTTCTAATTCGGCATACGGTCGATTTTTTGGGGTATTCGGTCGGCATTTCGTTATAATCATCTCAGTTTTATTTCTTATGGTTTATCTATCAGCGCAAGACGATGTCAGATGGAGGTCTGAATGTACAAGCGCACCAAGATTGTATGCACCATGGGTCCCGCCTGCGATAGCGACGAGACCATCCGCGAGATGATCAAGGCGGGCATGAACGTCGCCCGTTTTAACTTCTCGCACGGCTCCTACGACGAGCACCACGGTCGCATCGAGCGCGTCCGCCGTATTTCCAAGGAGCTCGGCATGCCCGTCGGCATCCTGCTCGACACCAAGGGCCCCGAGGTCCGCACCGGCCTTTTGGTCGATGGCAAGAAGGTTGCCGTCAAGACCGGCGACAAGATCGTCGTCACCGCTCAGCCCACGTCCGAGGATTTCCACGGCACCGCTGAGCACATCTCCCTCGATTACCTGGCTCTGCCCTCCGAGGTCGAGAAGGGCTCCCTCATCCTGATCGATGACGGCCTGGTTGCCCTCGAGGTCGAGTCCGTCGACGGCCAGGACATGACCTGCGTCGTTAAGAACGACGGCCTGATCGGCGAGCGCAAGGGCGTCAACATGCCCAACGTCAACATCTCGCTGCCCGCCATCACCGAGCGCGATCGTCAGGACATCCTCTTTGGCCTGACCGAGAACATCGACTACATCGCCGCTTCCTTCATCCGTGACGGCGAGTCCGTCCGCGGCATCCGCGAGCTTTGCCGCGAGAACGGCGGCGAGCACGTGACGATCTTCCCGAAGATCGAGTGCGCCCTGGGCGTCGAGAACTTCGACGAGATCCTCGAGGCTTCCGACGGCATCATGGTCGCCCGTGGCGACCTGGGCATCGAGATCAAGCCCGAGCTCGTTCCCCACATCCAGAAGGAGATCATCGCCAAGTGCAACGCGGCCTACAAGCCCGTTATCACCGCTACGCAGATGCTCGACTCCATGCAGCAGAACCCGCGCCCGACGCGCGCCGAGGTTGCCGACGTTGCTAACGCCATTTACGACGGCACCGACGCCGTTATGCTGTCCGGCGAGTCCGCTGCCGGTAAGTACCCGGTCGAGGCCGTTAAGATGCAGGCCAGCATCGCTCTCGAGACCGAGAAGTACCTCCCGGCCCACGCTCCGCTCGAGGTTCCGGCTGACGCTCACGGCACCCGCGTCGTCAACAACGTTGTGGGTATGTCCGCTGTGAACATGGCTACCACCGTTGGCGCCAAGTGCATCACCGTGCCGACGACCACCGGTCGTACCGCTCGCCTGATCTCGCACTTCCGTCCCAACATGCCGATCTGCGCATTCTCCCGCCACGAGTGGG
This sequence comes from uncultured Collinsella sp., assembly GCA_965141635.1. Lineage (GTDB taxonomy): Bacteria > Actinomycetota > Coriobacteriia > Coriobacteriales > Coriobacteriaceae > Collinsella. The sequence continues at coordinate 60,020 of CBCSNG010000008.1, forward strand.
CCGTCCAGCAGATGATCATGTACTGGGGCGTTATCCCGCACCAGGCCGAGATTACCCAGGGCACCGTCAACGGCACGATCGTCAAGGCGATCGAGACCGCCAAGGAGCTCGGCTACGTCGAGGCCGGCGACCTGACCGTCGCTACCGCCGGCGATCCCCGCATGAGCGTCCAGCTCGAGGACAAGGTCTCCTCGACCAACGTCGCTTACGTCGCTCAGGTGCGCTAAATCGCACTTGCAAGCAGATTTGCATTGCAAAGGGCCCGGAAGGCATTGCCTTCCGGGCTTTTTTAAGACCTTCTTCATATGCCGCCTCATCGATTTGCGTTCAGTCGCAAGCCTCTCCGATGCCGAGCGCACCACCGAAGACGCCTGCGACGGGAGCCGTTGGTCAATTGGGATGAACTGTTCTCCGTAAAGCCGGCCGGCTAGCAGCTAGCGATCAGGGGGACTGCCGGAACGTCAGAAGCAGCAACGCGAGCCGCAAAGCCTGCCTCGGTCAGCTCGATGACCTCGGTAAACGTTGAGTCGAAGAACTCCTCAGTTAGCAGGCGATACGGCGGATGATCGGGCTCGCCGGGGTTTTCGCGTACAATCTCGTGCATAACGCCGATGGTCTTGAGCACATATTCTTTATGGATGGGATACTGCCCAAAACGCGTCGCGGCGGTATACAGGCGATCGGTCGCACGCGGGATGGAAACAATGCCGAGCGTCTTGCCAAACCAGTCAAAGTCGCCTTGCTTTTTAATGCGGAACTCCTCACATGGCTTGCCGCCGTGCGCCTCCAGGTACTGATTCACGCGCGTATTCCATACGGTATCGGCCACCAGATGCGACCAGACGCCCAGTGTTAAATCGAGCAGCGACTGCGCCACATCTTCGGACGCAAGCGAGAACTCACAGGTGCCGGGACCGGCAACCGGCTCGGCATCCTTGTAACGCTGGGGATAGTGCACGCGGTTCAGTCGCTCGCGTTCCTCGATAATCGAGGTCGCTGCGGCCGGCGCACCGGTGGGCGAACTATTAAGCAACGGTGCCACATAGGTATCCCAGAACTCATGCTCACGAGGCTTAGGGATGGGCTCAGGCTTGGCAAAGTGCGTAATGCGGTACGGGATGGGATCGGCGATGCCAGGGACCATATAGCCCACGAAGATATCCGGAACCACGCAGCCAAACAAAAAGGCATTGCGGTCGCGCACGCTATTGGCAAGCGCACCGGTGCGCTCCAGCAAACGCTCCGTCTGAGCGATATGAATGTTCCAGCTTGGCATAGCCACCCCCATAAAAACCTGGATAACTATACCATCACGGCAAAGCCGCGCGGGCGGCTACGCACGCTCTACGCAGCAACTAGTCCGTAGCACCGCTTTCGGTTCCATACGACGGCGAAGGTGCCTCGACCACATGGTGGTATCGATCGATATAGATGGCGCGGGCACCCAGGCGTCGCACCAAATCCTGATGATGTGTACTCATCAAGACCGTCTTACCGGCAGCAACATAGGCCAGCAGGAAGTTGACCACGATGTCGCAAGAGTCCTCGTCAAGTCCATTGGTAGGCTCGTCGAGCACCAGGATATCGGGGTTCATCGACACGACGGCAGCCAGCGCAACACGCTTCTTTTGCCCGCCCGAAAGCTGATAAGGCGAGGCATCGACCAGATCGGTAACCTGGAACAGTTCCATGGCATCGCGCACGCGGCGCTCGAGCTCGTCTGCCGGCAGCCCCATCTGCGCGGGACCAAAAGCAACTTCCTCGCCCACCGTAGCGCAAAAGAGCTGGGCATCGGCATTCTGGAACACAAAGCCCACGCGCTGATGAAAACGCTGAGCAGCCGCGGAATCCTTTAGAAACGCCGCATCGATCACATGCCCGTCGAACAGGTATGCCCCTGCGTCCGCGAGCTCAAGGCCGTTGATAAGGCGCATGATCGTCGTCTTGCCGCAGCCGTTGGGACCGAGCAGGGCAACGAGTTCACCACGATCGACCTGCAGCGACACACCATCGACAACCGTATGCCCCGCATAGGAGAACACCACGTCGCGCAGCTCGATGAGCGGCATGGCCTCGGCGCGCGCGCCGTTCGTGCCCGCCGCACTATTCATATCGATCGTCAAAACGTCGCCCTTCCCTATTTGCATCCCCAGTCGAAACCAGCAGCGTCTACAGCACGGCGCACAACACTGCCAGCAGCGCCACGCCGGCCGCATAGACCGCATCGCGCCAGCCAAACCCGACACGCGCGGGCGCCGGATACGCACCGGCAAAGCCGCGGCAAAGCATAGCCTCGTCCATCGCGCGGCTGCATTCCATCGCCTTGATAAACGTCATGCCCATGATACCCGCCAGCGAGTCGGTGCGCGAAAAACCCGCAGGCGCACGACCCACGCTGCGCAGCATGACCGATTCGCACAGATTGTGCGCCGTGCGACCCAGCACCTCGATGTGCTTGAGCGCCATATCAAACGTAAAGATAACTTCGTCGGGTAGATGCAGCATCTTGAGCGACGCCGACATGCGGCTCCACGTGAGGGTCCACGAAACGCCCAGCACTAGCGACACATTAATGAAGGTCTTGAGCGCAATCTTGAGCATGGCGCCCGCGGCAGAAGCGTCCAGCAGCAAGGCGGGCAGCGCCAGAACCACCGCGAGCCCCGCAGCGCCAAGCGCCGGCACAAAGGTTGCCCGCAGTCCGCGTACGGGGCGCACGGCAACGAGCACCAGTGCGATAGCCGCCATCAGCATGAGGTACAGCGGGCTCTGCGTCAGACACACGCACAGGACGCAAACGAACATCCCCACCAGGCGCACCGGAGCCGAAACGCAAGAAAGGGCGCGGTCGACCATCGACCCGCCCTCGTGCGCGCCTCCACCCAGGCGAACCCGCTCAAGCAGGCTCGCCAGGTGCAGGACATTCTTTTGCATCACTCGATGCCGAACCCCCGCGGGCTCGTATCGCTCCTCGGCCGCAAGCCAGCTAGGCAGCTCGGCTATTGCCATGAGCACCGCTTTCCTTAACCGTCAGCGAGATCAGACGGAATGCGATGGTGAGCACCGCCACGCCAATCACGCCGGACAGGATATACATGGCAGCCTGACCGGCAAAGCCAAGACCCTGCTCCTCGGAATAGGCCTGCAGGTAATCACCCGTAGGCAGAGCGTCGGCAAAGGTCGGGGTATCAAGGCCGACCGAAGCCTGCAGACTGTCGTCACCAGCCTCCTGAACGGCGGTCGCGGCGCCCTCGGCGTCCCACTCGCCCCATGCGTCACCTGTGGCAAGCAAGCCGAGCGGCGTAGCCACGACAAGCACGGCAACCAAGATGAGCGTGGGGACCAGCGAGGTCTTCTTGGCAGCAGCGCCCTCGGCAGTAAGCTGGCCATCGACGGCTTCGGGCCCGACGATAACGCTCGGCGCCGTCTTCTTAATGAAACCGTAGATGGCGGCCGTCGCCACGCCCTCGATCACGCCGGCAACCAGCATATGCGGGATCAACATGGCCGGAATAGCCACGGACAGCGGGAAGGGGCAGTACAGCGGCGCGCCCGAAGCGTTGGTAAAGAGCATCGGCTGAATACCAAACTCGATTGCCGCGCACAGGGCTGCCAGGCACAGGCCGACCCAACCGCTCACGACGGCAGAAACCGAGGTGCCCCAGCTCTTGTCGTGCAGGCGGCTGTTGAGCGCACGAAATACGATAGCAGCGACAAACGGCAGCACAAAGGCCATGTTAAAGCAGTTGGCGCCAAACGACAGAACGCCGCCGTCGCCAAACAGCAGCGCCTGCAGCGCCAGCGCAACCGAGACAGCGATAGCCGCGGCCTCGGGGCCTAGCAGCAGCGCAATGAGCGCGCCGCCGACGGCGTGACCTGTGGTGCCGCCGGGCAGCGGCACATTGAACATCATAAGCAGGAAGGAGAACGCGGCGCAGATGCCCAGGAAAGCCATGTGCTCGCGATCGAGCGTGGCGCGCACTTTCTTGATGCAGTGAACCCAAACAGGCACCATCGCCACTGCCATGACGGCATCGGTCTGCGGGGACAGATAATTATCTGGAATGTGCATGCACGCCTCCCGGTTATCGGCGCACGGAATTGCAACGCCGTTTGAATCACCTTTCCAGTGTTACGTAATGTCAGATTCGTAACACGACGCGGGCTATCATAGCAAAACGGCGCACTGCCGACAAAGCAGCACGCCGTTATGTAATGCGCGTGTCATATATGCAGGCTCAACGGTGCCTTATACCGGGCATAGCAGTCACGTAAGACTCGGCGGCAGCCGACGCTGCCTATATCCGGCGCAGGACCTAGCCGCGGACCTCGCCGTTTACGCCCTTGCACACCTTGGTAACGATCTTCTGGTGCGCCTTCTCGACCTCTTCGCTGGTGAGCGTGTGGTCGTCGGAGCGATACGTAAGCGCAAAGGCCATGGATTTCTTGCCCTTGCCGATGCGGACCGGATCGCGGTAGACATCGAACAGGCGCACGCCCTCGAGCAGTTTGCCGCCGGCACTCGTAATGCGACGCTCGAGATCCTCGCAGGTCACAGTGTTGTCGACCACGATAGCAAGGTCGTGTTCAACGGCCGGGTACTGCGAGAACTCACGGTAGTTCTCCTGGTTGCGGGCGCCCTTGATCAGCTTGTCCAGGTCGAGCTCAAAGGCAACGACGACCTCGTCAATGCCCATAGCCTCGCGCGCCTCGGGGTGAATCTCGCCAACCCAGCCCAGCACGGTACCGCCGGACAGAACCTCGGCGGCGCGACCCGGCTGCAAGAAGGCATAGCCCTCGCCCTCGACGGGACGGAAGCGAACCTTCTCGATGCGCAGCTGGGCAAGCAGCTCCTCGACAATGCCCTTGCCAAAGAAGAAGCGCAGCTTACGGTACTTCATGTTCCAGGACTGCTCGCTCCACTGGCCCGACAGCACGCCCGCTACGGACTTGGTCTCCTTGGGCAGGCTGGCGTTCTCGCGACCGTGGAACAGGCTGCCAACCTCGTACAGATGCACGTTGGGCGTGCCGTGGGCCTCGTTGTAGGCCACAGACTGCAGCAGACCCGGCAGCAACGAGCGGCGCATCTCGGTCTGCTCGGCGACCAACGGATTTATGAGCACCACGGGGCAGCCGCGGCCTTCGGTGGACATGCCGATCTTCTCCAGGTCGCCCGGGGCGGCGAAGCCAAAGGTCGTGGTCTCGTTGAGGCCGCAGGCGCGCAGGATCTCGCCAACCTTGCGGGTGAGCTTCTGCTCGCGGGTCAGGCCGCCGATATGGTTCTTGGCAGCCGGGATGGTCGCCGTCACGCGGCCCATGCCCCACAGGCGCAGGACCTCCTCGATCAGGTCGATCTCGCGCGGCAGGTCGGGACGGAAGCTCGGCGGCGTGACCATAAAGTCCTCGCCGTCGCGCTCGACGGTGCAGCCCAGGCGGGTGAGCGAGCGCTCGATAAAGTCGGGCTCGATGTCGGCACCGCAGATGGCGCGCACGCGGGCCAAACGCAGCTTAATGCTGCCGATGGTCTTGGGCGCGGGGAACACGTCCACATAGCCGGGGGCGACCTCGCCGCCGGCTATCTCCTCGATGAGCGCGCACGTCACATTGGCGACGTCCACGCAGCCGGTCTCGTCGACCTGGCGCTCAAAGCGAATGGAGGCGTCAGAGATCAGCGACAGGTCACGGCTGGTGTGCGAGGTGCGGCCGGCGTTGAAGCAGGCGCTCTCGACCATCACGTCGACGGTGTCGTCCTCAATCTCGGAATCCATGCCACCCATAACGCCGGCCAGCGCCACAGGACGCTCGCCGTCGGTGATGAGACCCATGCCGGCGTCAAGCGTACGCTCCTCGCCGTCGAGCGTCGTGAACTTCTCGTCCTGCTGGGCGGCGCGAACCACCACGCGGCGGTGGCCATCGCGCTCGGCAAAGGTGTCGAGGTCAAAGGCGTGCAGCGGCTGACCAGTGAGCATCATCACATAGTTGGTGATGTCGACGATGTTGTTGTGCGGGCGCACGCCCAGGGCGTTAAGGCGCTTGACCATCCAGTCGGGCGACGGACCGACCTTCACGTTGCGCACGATGCGGGCAACGTAGCGGTCGCACAGGCCCTCGTCGGCAATCTCGACGGAAAGCTCGTCGTCGGTCGCGCGGCCGGTCTCGGCCTTGATGGCGGGCAGCTCAACGTGGAAATCGCGGTCGAAGATGGCGCCGGTCTCGCGAGCCATGCCGATCATGGACAGGCAGTCGGGGCGGTTGGGCGTGATCTCGCAGTCGAGCACGGTGTCGCTCGAGCCCACGTACTCGGCAAACGGCATGCCGCAGGGCGTATCCTCGGGCAGGATCATAATGCCGGAGTGGTCGCCACCCAGGCCGAGCTCGCGCGCGGAGCAGTTCATGCCCATGGACACGACGCCGCGAAGCTTGCTCTTCTTGATCTTGACGTCGCCGGGAAGCACGGCGCCGATCATGGCCGTGACGATGCGGTCGCCGGCCTCAAAGTTCTGCGCGCCGCAGACGATCTGCAGCGGAGCGGGATTGCCGTCGGGGTCGAGGTTCTTGTCGCCCACGTCGACCGAGCACACATACATGTGGTCGCTATCGGGGTGCGGGGTCTTGGTGAGCACCTTGGCGGTCACCACGTGGTCGAAGGACTCGCCCACGGTGTCGATCGCCTCGACCTCGGTGCCGGTACGGATATATTCGTCCGAAAGGGTCTTGGGATCCTCCGGAATATCGATCATGGTCTTGAGCCAGTCGTAAGAAACGCGCATGTAGCTCTCCTAGTTCTTAATCTCCGCATAGGGAGGAAATATCAAATGAAGACGTTCGCCTTAGGGTTGTCCAGGTGCCCCAGGTTGGCGTGAAAGAGGAGCGACGCGTACTAAAGGTACGCGAGCGACGGTTTGAACGCCAAGATGGGGTGCCTGGGCAAGCCTAAAATTGGTTCAAGAAGCGCATATCGCCCGTCATGAGCGTTCTGAGGTCGGGCAAGTCGTAGCGCAGTGCCGCGACGCGCTCGGCGCCAATGCCAAAGGCGAAGCCGGTATACTTCTCGGGGTCGATGCCACAGTTGATCAGGACGTTGGGGTCGACCATGCCGCAGCCCAGGATCTCAATCCAGCCGCTGTGCTTGCAGAAGTTGCAGCCCTTGCCGCCGCAGACGTGGCAGCTCACGTCCACCTCGCAGGAAGGCTCGGTGAAGGGGAAGAAGTGCGGGCGGTAACGCGTCTTACGATCCTCGCCAAACATGCACTTAACAAAGTAGTCGAGCGTGCCCTTAAGGTCGCCAAAGGTGATGCCCTCGTCGACGACCAGGCCCTCGATCTGGTTGAACTGCGGCAGGTGGCAGGCGTCGGCCGTGTCGGGACGATAGACGGTGCCCGGGCAGATCATGTAAATGGGCGGCTTTTGCGACTCCATGGTGTGGATCTGCACGCCCGAGGTCTGGGTGCGCAGCAGCACATCGGACTCGCCGTGGGCGTGAGCCTCGGGGTGCGCGACGCTGCCGGGGTTGTTGTCGACCACGTAGAAGGTATCGCGGGCCGAGCGGCTCGGGTGATCCATGGGGGCGTTGAGCGCGGTGAAGTTGTAATAGGAGGTGTCGACCATGGGGCCAGACTCGACGGTGTAGCCGATGCCGCAGAAGATGTCCTCGGCCTCCTCGATGATCTGCTTGATCAGGTGCTGGTGGCCGATCTGCGGACGGATACCCGGTAGCGTGATGTCGACGGCCTCGTGCTCGAGTGCGTGCTTGAGGGCGGCGGCCTTCATCTCGGTGGTGCGCTCGTCGAGCATGCCCTCGATCAGCTGGCGCATCTCGTTGGCGCGCTTGCCCATCATGGGACGATCCTCGGGGGCGAGCTTGCCCATCATGCGCATCAGGCCGGTGATGCGGCCCTTGCGGCCGAGCAGCTCAACGCGCGCGGCCTCGAGCTTTGCGGCGTCATCGGCGCCTGCGACGAGCTCCTTGGCCTCTTCCTCGAGTTTGACCAGATCATCAATCAGACTCATGTCTTCCCTTTCGTCTCTCGCGCTCCCCGCTTGCCGAGGCGGCTGCCGCCGTCTGACGTTGCGAAAACGCGGCCCGGTTCGGTAACAAAAAACCGCCCTCGGGCATGTGCATTGCCCAAGGACGGTTGAATTCCGCGGTACCACCTTGTTTGACCCGGCGAATGTCTGGCCCGCCGTGCCCACTCTGCGCCCCTTGTCGCGAGGCTCACGGCTTCCCTACTGGGACTTTGCTGCCACTGGCCGCGTGCCCGTTGAGGTCGCTGCTCGGGAGTGAACGCTTGGCCCTTGCCACCGCAGGAAGGCTTGCAGCCCATGACCTTCCCTCTCTTGCCGGCGACGCGGCGGGCAAAACCCTCTCCGTCAACGCATTGGGCTATAGGATAACACATTTCGCGAGCGCATCGCCGCGTTCCGTTTTGTTCGCGCTGGGTACAAGGCAGGTAGCTGTGCAAACTGGCCGCGCACCCGCCTGCGGCGCTCGGCCTGCGAGATTAAGGATACGGTATGGGAAAGAAACTCGATAAGAAGGCCAAGGCCGCCGTGGCAAAAGCCGCCAAGGGCGTCAAGGCCGCTAAAGTCGACAAGGCCGTCAAAAAGTTCCGCAAACTCGAGGGCAAGCTGTGGACTCGCGAGTACCTGCTCAAGATTGCCGAGTTCGATGGGGCGACGATTGCTCCTGCCAACGGCGCTGCCGCCCGTGCCGACGCCATGGGCACGCTTGCCGGCGAGCATCACAAGCTGCTGACCAGCGAGAAGTCCGTTGAGCTCGTACGCTCGTTAGCGCGCGAGACGGTTGCAGGCGGACACGTAGACGACCCGCAGCTGCTCGACGAGATTCGCGTGCTCGGCCGCGACCAGCGCGAGGCAAGCGTTATTCCTACCGAGGAGGCCGAGGCCTGGACCAGGCTCACCTGCGAGGCCGACGCCGTGTGGCATAAGGCCAAGACGGCCAACGACTGGGCGAGCTTTGAGCCCTATGTGGATAGAATCGTCGCCCAACTTAAGCATCAGGCCGAACTCATGGACCCCAAGCGCGACCCATACGACGTTTGGCTCGACCAGTACGAGCGCGGCCTTTCTGCCGAGAGCTTCGACGCGTTTTGCGAGGAGGTCAAGGCCACGGTCGTGCCGCTCGTGCACGCCATCGGCGAGCGCGGCCAGCAGCCCGCTGCCGACTTTTTGCACGCCCGCGTGCCCGAGGCCGCCCAGCGCGCCATGAGCTTCGACCTGATGAAGCTCGTCGGCCTGAACCTGGACGACACCACGCTTGCCTTTACCGAGCACCCGTTTAGCGAGGGCTTTGCCGTGGGTGACGCGCGCATCGCGACACACATCTACGAGGACGATTGCATCTCCAACGTCTACAGCATCATCCACGAGGCGGGGCACACCATGTACGAGCTGGGCGTCAATCCCGCCTATGCGCGCACCTGCCTGGAGGGCGGCACCTCCATGGGCATCCACGAGAGCCAGAGCCGCTTCTTTGAGAACACCGTGGGCCGCAGCCGTGCCTTTATGGGACCGCTGCTCGAGGTGCTGCGCCGCCACGCACCCGAGGTCTACGGCGACGTCGACGAGGACACGCTCTACCACGCCGTGAACATCGCGCAGCCTTCGCTGATCCGCACCGAGGCCGACGAGCTCACCTATCCGCTGCACGTTATGGTGCGCTACGAGATCGAGCGCATGCTGTTTACCGGCGAGGCCACGGCCAAGGACATCCCCGCGCTTTGGAATCGCTTTATGGATGAGTACCTGGGCATTCCCGTTCCCGACGACACGCACGGCTGCCTACAGGATACGCACTGGAGCGGCGGCTCGTTTGGCTACTTCCCCACGTATGCGCTGGGCAGTGCCTACGATGCCATGTTTGTGCCGGCCATGTGCCGCGACGGTGTCGACCTTACCGGCGCCTGCGCGAGCGGCGACCTGACACCTGTCCGCGCCTGGCTGGGCGAGCACATTTGGCAGTGGGGCCGCGCCAAGGACGCGCCGGAGCTCATCAAGGGCGCGTGCGGCATGGCGTTCGATGCCCGCTACTACTGCAGCTACCTGCAGGACAAGTTCACCACGCTCTACGAACTGTAAGGCATAACCGACACGCCAACGCAAAGGGGACGCCGCGGAACCAATCCGCAGCGTCCCCTTTTTTCACCCAATAACTAGGTACCCAATGACTAGTTCGTTGACGCTAATGTCTTGGCAACGTCAGCGAAAACGGCCCCAAGCGAGCAAGGTGACGTGAAATGAAAGGGCGCTGACCTTCTGGTCGCGCCCTTGAAATTGAACGTCAGATTGCCACTTGGGGCCGTTTGCAGCGTCGAGCAGCTACGCGGTTTGGTAAAACCGCGTAGCTATAAAGCCTCGAGCGCGTTGGCGATGCGCTTCATGGCGGCATCGGCGGATGCTTGGTCGGGCGCCTCGGCCAGCACGCGGATAACCGACTCGGTTCCGCTCTTGCGCACGAGCACGCGGCCCTCGCCTGCCAGCGCAGCCTCGGCCTCGGCGATGGCGTTCTGCACGCCCATATTCTCGAGCGCGGCGTCCTTGTCCGCCACGTGCACGGCCACCTGCGCCTGTGGCAGCAGCTTGCACGGAGCCGTGAGCTGCGAGAGCGTCTCGCGCTCGGCACGAATCACTTCCATCACGCGCAGCGAGGTCATAATGCCGTCGCCCGTGCGCTCGATATCGCCAAAGATCGTATGGCCCGTCTGCTCGCCGCCCAGGCTGTAGCCGCCCTCGCGCATCTTGGCATACACGTGACGGTCGCCCACGCCGCTGGTCACGGCACTCAGGCCGGCAAGCTCCAACGACTTGATCAGGCCAAAGTTGCTGGCGATCGTCGGCACCACGGTACCGCCCGAGAGACGCCCGTGCTTGTTCAGGTACACACCGCACACGTACAGGATCTGGTCACCGTCGACCACGCGGCCGCGCTCGTCCACGGCCAGGCAGCGGTCGGCATCGCCATCGTAGGCAAAACCCACATCCAGGCCCTGCTCCACCACGTGGCGCTGCAGGCGCTCAATATGCGTAGAGCCGCAGTCGACATTGATGTTAAAGCCGTCGGGCGCGGCATTGATCACGCGCACATCGGCGCCCAGTGCGTCGAACACCGGCTTGGCCACCGAGGATGCCGAGCCGTTGGCGCAGTCGATACCGATCTTGACGCCCTGCAGCGAAAAGTTCGCGCTGGCGATGAGCGAAGCAATGTAGCGGTTGCGACCCTGCATGTAGTCCACCGTGGCGCCGATGTGGTTGCCCGTTGCCAGCGGCACCTCGCTCTTGCCATCGATATAGTCCTCGATGAGCTCCAGTACGTCCTCGTCCATCTTAAAGCCGTCGCTGTTGACTAGCTTAATGCCGTTATCGCAAAACGGGTTGTGGCTCGCGCTGATCATGATGCCGCAATCGAAGCAGCCTTCCACAGTCTGATGCGCTACGCCCGGCGTCGGGATCACATGCAGCATATAGGCGTCCGCACCGCTCGCGACCAGGCCGCTCACCAGCGCCGCCTCGAACATATAACTCGAGCGACGCGTGTCCTTGCCCACGATCACGCGTGCCTTGCGCTCGCGGTTGGCGCCGTAATACCAGCCCACAAAACGGCCAATCTTATAAGCGTGCTCTACCGTCAGCCCAACGTTGGCCTCACCGCGAAAGCCGTCGGTGCCAAAGTACTTCATGCGCTCTCCTTACAAAATAGGGGCGAACAGATTGCCTGTCCGCCCCAAAATGGTACTCGATTATCTGCGCTACCAGAAAAACCCTACGCCGACGCGCTGTCGCGAGCCGCCTGGCATGTAGGAGTCTGACGCAGCGTAAGCGGCTTGTCCCCCGCCTCGGCCGACGTGGTCAGCGTATACGTGATCGTCGTCGTCTCGCCAGCATGCAGGTCAACGGTGCCCGAATAGAAGGGGATTCCATGCCACGTAGCGGCGCCAAGACCAAACTGTGTGCCCTCAACCGTAAGGTCACTGATGTTGCCGCCCGTCGGGGCAAACAACGAGACATTCAGGCGTTCGTCGTCACGCGCGGCATCGGGTGCGCTCGCCGCAACGTAGTCGGGCAGCTTGCCTGCCTCCTCCTGCGTCATGATGTTCGTCAGAGTAACGGTGATGCGATACGAGCACGTGCCGTCGCCGTTCTTGATGCCCTGGCCGATCTGCGTGTCGGCGTTCAGATACCAGTCGAGCTTGGAGAAGCTCAGGTTGTTAAAGTAAACGCCGGCAACAGGATCGGCACTCGGGTCATCCGGATCGGGCAGCGAAGCGTCAATGCCCGTCTCTTTGATGGCACTCTGCTCATCATCGTTTCTCATCCACGCGATCAGGCGGTCCTCTTCGGCACCGCGCTCAACGGCGCTGACAAGCTTCGTAACATCGACATCGCCGATACCGCCAAGGATCTTGTCGAAGGCAGCGCTGGCGACGGATGCAAAGATGCCGTCAGACTCCTCGACCGGATAGTTCCAGTACACATCGTGCATGAGGACCTTTGCGGCGTTGGTGCCGTCGACAACCGTTCCGTCGGGCAGTGACACGTTACCGACCAGGCCCAGCAGATACTGCAGGAACACCGGGTCGATACCGATGACGCCATCAACGTCCTGTCCATACTGGGACTTCCACAGCGCGGCGACACGCTGCGAGTTGCGGGGCCAATCAGGCGAATAGGTATTGCCCGAGTTGTACAGGTTACTGTGGTTGCCGAACAGCGCCTCATCCTCTTCGTCGACGCTCTCGACTGCCTCATCCTCGCTGAGTCCAATGCGGGGAACAAACTCGCCAATCGACATCTGGCCGTCAGTGACCGAAATCAGGCCCTGCGAACCGCCAAAGCCGCCGCAAGCACGAATCTCGACGTTGTTCATGGCGTACATAAGGTAGTTGCGCGTCTGGCCGTTGGCGCCGAGCATCTGGGGAAGGACGGGGGCGACCTTCTCCGCCGCGTCAACCGCACCGTTGAGGGTGGCAAAGCCGTCCTTGGCCTTATCGACCAGCTCGGTCACCTGGGAAATATGAGTATCGCCAATGCCCTGGACCTTCTCGTTGGCGCTCTTGAACACCTTCGAGCTGCTGGAAAGCGAATCGGCGACCGCCTGCAGCGCGGACACGTTAATCATGCCGTCCTGGAACAGCTTGCCGGGCGTGGCCTGCGAAAGGTTGTCGGCCATGGGAACCAGCGCGTTGCTCGAGACATCGGACAGGGCGTCGATCATGGTGCGGGCTGCGTTGATGTCACTGCCATACACCGGGATAAACGATGCCGCCGTCCACAGCGGGCTCGAGGTCTCCGCCTTCATGCTGTCGCAGAGCTCATCGATCTTCTTCGCGTCGTCAGGCAGCGTCGAAAAATCGCCCGACGTGACCTTGTCCTTAAGGCCACCGACGATCTCGACAGCCTCCTTCGCTTCGCTCTTTACGGTCTTTGCCGAGTTAAGCAGCATAAAGCCGCTTGCGCCAAGCGCAACGAGAAGCACCGCGACTACAACGGCAATAATGGCGCCGGTGTGACGCTTTTTGCGCTCGCCCTTGCGATGGCGATGACGGACCAGACCGTCAGAGGTCGAACTCGGCGAAGCGTCGCCACCGTAGTTCAAGCCAAAATCGTAATAATCTTCCTTGGAACCCGAGCCCGCAAACTCGGCACCGCTATCATCCAGGCGGGCGAACGTGCCAGTCTCGGAGGCGCCGGTGTAAATCGTGCCAAGGTTACCCGTAAGCCCCGCGCCACCGGCAGAGGGAGTATTGTTGGCGGCCTTGTCGGCATTAACGTTGCCGGCGGCATTCGCGGCGTTGGCAGCACCTGCGTTGTTCGCGGGTACCGAAGGAGCCCCGCTCGGCTGCGACGTGGAGGTTGCACCGCCCGCAAAGACATTCCCTCTTGCACGGCCGGTCTTTTTTGCCTTTTGAGACTGCTCGTACAGAGCGGTAAACATCGCCGTCTCGCCCGGGGACACGCGCTTACCGGAACCGCCCTGTCCAGCGCCGCCCGGCGTGCCGGCCTTACCAGCCCCGTTCGGACGCGGCGGAACTGCAGGGCGGCCGCTATCGCTGCCCTTAAAGTGATTACCAGCCATAAAGAAATCCTCGCAATTGAGTCGCAATGAAAAAGTCCATAACGTTACTAGTTTATGGCATTTTGAGCATCGACAGCTAAACTCCAGACACGGACATCAATTGGCGAAAATGCGGCACAACACCTTTTCCGTCTTGGCAGCGGCGCCAGCTACACCGTGAGGAACATCATCACGATGATCATGGCAAAGCCGATAAGGTCGGTCGGCAAAAACACCGTGCCCAGCATAACGGCGCTGGTGATGGTCGCCGAGACGGGCTCCACGGTTCCGATGAGACTCGCACGCACCGAGCCGATGTCCTTAACGCCCTGCATATAGAGCATGTAAGCAAAAAACGAGCCGATAACCACGAACACCGCGAGCGCCTCGATGCCGGCAGCGTCGAGCGCCGGCATATGCGCCCAGGGCTGCACGAAGACGCACGAGACCACGCCCGCCGTGAGCATTGCCGAGCCCGTGACGATGGGGCTGCCGTATTCGGGCAGGATCTTGGCGGGAATCACCGCCATACACGCGGCGCTGACCGCACACATAAGACCTGCTGCCAGGCCAAGCGGCGAGATATTCAGGCTGGTGGGGTCGCCGCCGGTGGCGATTAAAAAGGTTCCACCCAGAGCCAGGCCAATGCCGATGACTTCGCGAGTACGCGGCATGCGGCGATCGGTCACGCAGGTGCAGCCCATGATGATAACGAGCTGCAGGCACTGGAGCACCGTCGCGGTTCCGGCGTTCGTCAGGCGCACGGCCGAAAGATAGCAAAACTGGTTGAACAGCAGGCCAAAGGCGGTAAAGAGCAGCAGCTGCTTGCGATCGGCGGGTGTGGTCCAGAGCTTAATCAGGCGCTCGCGGTCGCGCGTAACAACCACGGCCATAAAGAGTAGACCGGCGAGAATCTGACGCACGCTCATAAGCCACAAGGTGTCGACGTGGTAGGTATCGAACAGAAAGCTCGCGCTGGTGCCCGAGAAGCCCCAAAACGAACCGCCCACCAGCGTAGCCAAGACGCCCGTGATCATCTTGCGCGACGACGCATCGTTAAGGCGCTCGCGCCAGGCGCGGCGGGTGCTACGGCTGAGCTCGTCGGTGCCCTCGGGCACATCAATGTTCGATATATCGGTCATCGGCACCGAAGCCCCTGCGCCTTCGACCTGCTCGACACACTCTTTGCTCATTCCACTCCCCCGAAACAGCCTGGAAACAATTCGGCTTACCTTACCACGGCGAAGGCACCAGCTGGAGGCTTGTCCGCTTATCGGTAGGACAATTCCGCAGGCGTCTTTCCATAGCTCGATACCGCAATGGCCTTGCATTATGCGACAGCCAAATCGCGGCAGTAAGCTCTTTTGAAATGGATATGACAAAGCCCCTGAATTCCACAATGTAAGCGATTTTTAAAAATGTTCTTGCCACCGAGTTCAGGCTCCGTTATATTATCCCTTGCGCGCTTGCGCACCCTTGATCGGGCGTTTAGCTCAGGGGGAGAGCGCTTCCCTGACACGGAAGAGGTCAGAAGTTCAAATCTTCTAACGCCCACCAAATGTTCACAGCTCAGAGGCTATGTCCTCTGGGCTGTTTTGTTTTATGTCGCCAAATCCGCTGGCAGCTCCAACCGCCCAACTAGCCAAAAGCCGACCATCTACTTGCCGATCTATCCATCGGCATAACCAATCAGTCCGCACCGCAGCTTCTCGGCAAAACGCCACGATGTCTGCGCCCTGCGGTATCCTTGAGCCACTTACACCTGCAGCACCAAGGAGCCACCATGCGCACCGAGCTCGATGTTCCCTTTTCGCACAAAGAAGAAGCCAAGGCGTTGGGCGCCAAATGGGACCGGACCAAGAAAATCTGGTATGTACCCAGCGGCGTCAACCCCGAGCCCTTTGCCGAGTGGCTGCCCGGTATTGACCGATCCGACCCCTCTGCGCCGTATATATATCTAGTACTGGGCAAGCGCGAGTGCTGGAAGTGTCACAAAGAGACCTCGGTCGCGGCCTTCGGCATTCCCTATCGAGCCGATAACGACGAGAGCATCGCCATCGCGCACGCGCCCAACGAAGCCGGGCACATTGCCATCGACACGGCCAACGCCAACGCACTCGCCATCGTGCCCGCTCTTGGCTGCGTGCCGGGCGAGATCCGCGACTACCTTCATAAGCGCTGCGGCTACAAGCCCGTAGGCGCGCGAGCCTCCAAAGCCCCGTCGCTCGGCAACACGTGCACCAGTTGCGACGCGCTGCAAGGCAGCCGCTATCTGTTCGAGGAGCCCTCGTCCCCGTTTGCCCTCACTGCCATCAACAAGCTGCCGGCACTGGAGTTTATACGCGTCGAAGTTGCCGGCGTCTTTGGCGTCCCGGCCACGCGTACCGACTTTGACCAGGCGCTCTTTACCTGGGCACGCGACCATCACGCCGAGTTCCACAAGCAGCTCGGTGAGGGGATTTATTTGTAGGGACGGAGAGGCCTTCACAGTCAGCTCCTCCGCATCACCTATCCCTCGTCGCCGGCGTCGTACACGATATCGAGGCCACAAACGGGGCATTTCTCCGGATACACCGGCATATGAACGCCTGTCTGTTTTCTCACTTCGTCGCTGAACCTGTCGCGCGCATCGATGAACCGAATGTCGAGACACGGTATTTGCGAGCCGCAGCAAGGGCAGGTGACGACAAACGACCCGCAATCAACCTCTACGCTCGGAAACATATTGTTGTCTATAAGGGCACACGGCAGTTTTCCGTACTTTCCCATCGCAATATCGCCTCGCCAGCTCATACACGCTCCCCTCTCGCTATACAAAACAGGAAGAGCATGCACCGGCGGGCATGCGCGAGATTGCATCGCCACGCGATCCGATCAAACAACACGATCGTCAAAGAATGCCAAAGCCAAATACGCTAATACGGCAGAAGCCCCGCCTTTTCACGCTTCTTTTCCGAGCGATCGAACTCAATGCGATGGGCCTCAAGAAACACCGTATTGGGTCGCCACTGACGCTCATTCGGCTGCTTTAGCGTCGCACCCGCAAAGGAAGCGTAGCCGGTCTTATCCAGCAGGTACGATCCGCACAGCCGATATTCGCCGCAAACAGGCTCAAACGAAATCAGATGAGCATCGAATAAAGCATGTAAGTCGCGCCGAAGCAGAATGCCGTTGCTGGCAACCTGCGATTTGGGTCCCGAGTAATTCTCGATATGTGCAGCCTCCAGAGCTTCGCTGACGCCGCAGTCCGACACCGCGCAACGGCCATCATAGGCGGCAACGAGCTGCTTGCGGAACCATTGCTGCCCCAATCGCTCGCGCCTTAACGCATAGCGGACCTTTTCGTCGTCGGTCGTACCCTGTCCGGCAAACTCAATATCGACGGGCATGTGCTTCAGATAGCTCATGTCGGGCGCAAAACGGGGGTCCGGTCCGCCTTTATGAACAGGACCGTGCAGAACAAACCATCCGTTTTCGGGCTCGAACCGTTCAACAAACGCAAGGCCGAGCACCTTGTAGCCCACCTCGGTTGCAAATATGACTCCGACTGGAACGCCACATTCCATGCAGTTGAGCATTTTACGGTTGTAATTCTGGTCTCGAGAACCAACGGCGCCTGGCGCTTGGACCGAATACTTAATGACCCACGTACCATCGTCCAAATAGAGCGGAGGTACATCGGTGTAGAAGCTCTTTTTAGAGTTGTGGACCGAAAGCGCAAAGATCTTATTGGGATCTTGCTTCACCCGATCCTGGCCCGGCCAGAAGATTCCTGAATCCCGCGTTACGGGAAAGAAGTCCGAGCCAATTCTCAAACGATACTGATACTGAGGGCTATCTTCCTTGGTGTGGTGCGGAAGGCTGGTCCAAACGCCGCCGCGCTGTTCCTCACCCAGAAACCACTCCCATGCCTCAACGTATTCGGAAGGCACGAGACTGCAGGCGCGGTCATAGCTTGGTCCATCCATCAACGGAACAGCAAGGTCAATGTCGTTCATCGCCAGCACCTACAACCATACGAACGCGAGTCATGCCACTCAATAATATGGCCGAGAGTCAATTATTACGAGATCTCATTCCGCGATCGGCACATCGTTGATGCTCTCGGTTTGCCGCTGGCGCGTTTGTACCCCGCTGCCCCACTTCCCTGTATACTGATGTAGCACGTGTTTCATCCGGGCTTGTTGGGCCGGATTGTTCATGGGAGGTTCTTGTGGCTGTTTCGAATCCGCCTAAGGGAAGCGTTTCTTCTTCGTCCATCAAGCCGGTTACGCGCAAGGCCGTGCGTTGCCAGCGCGAGGTCGCTTGGCTTGTCACGCAGGCAGCGGGCAGGCTTGTGGCGACCACTCAGGACGTCAATGCGCCTACGCCGAGCTTTGTGCTGGCAGTGGCGCTGGATCGAGTACGCCAGCTGGAACTCGCCGCACAAGAAGACGGCAACCATCTTGGCTACCAGGACGCTATGGCGCCCGACCTGCAAACGTTCTGCCACATGGCCAAGTTGCCCGCCGCGCCCAATGCGCTTTCGGACGCAGGCTACATGTTTACGCTTTCGGGCGCGGACCTTATCCGCGACATCTATGCATACTGCAGCGAGCTCGCCGAGCGCCACGTCTTTGGCACGGCCGAAGTCAAACCGGGAAATGTCATCAAGCTGGTTCTTAGGCTGTTCTTGATGGACGGGTTCGGGGCCATGCCGGCGTAAGCCGAGTCTTTAGCATCACCGTCGACTGGGCAACAACCGCTTTACCTTAATGGACGCCAATCGAGGGTCGATTATTGGGTCGCCTCGTCCACTAACGCATCTATCCCACGCGCTCCGACAGTCGATACTTGCGGTTGCGGCTCGTCGCCGGCGCCGTGGGCTCAAGCTCGCCTTGAGCAATGAGCGCGTTGACGCGCGACCTAACCTGGGAAATTGTGAGCCCTGTGTGCTCTGCCAACTCGCGCGTCCCCAGCTCGCCGTAGTGTTTGAGTGCCGTCACAATTAAGCCCCCGCCATGATCGACCGGCTCGATCTTTGAACGGTAAAGTACGACCTTGAACCGATCGAATCCCGGGCGGAACAGGGGATCGGCCAGACCATACGCGCGCATGGCATCGATCATCATCGGGATGCCCGAGCCATTGCCCTCAACCGGCGAACCTGCGCCATCCGGCAGCGGAACAATCGACATGAGCTTCACAAGCGTCGCGTTACGGCATCGGGAGCTGCCGTCAAACAAGCTCTCGCGAGTCATTCCCCCGTAAAGGCCGCCAGGATTCGTCACCTCGACACGATCGTCAAAGACGTCGACGGCAATCGATTGTCCACAGAACCGATCCCCGTATTCTCGATGGATTACGGCGTTGGCGATTGCCTCGCGCAGAACCTCCTCGGGAATCTCAAGCGAGTCGACACGCGAGACGCCTTGGACGGTCGAGGTTCGCCGCAAATTCTCGGCGACGGCTGCGACGGCATCCGAGATCATCTCGCCCAACGTTCCCTCACAGATTGTGCGGTCCATGAATCTCAGCGACCCCGCCATGCCCTTCTGAGTTCCCGCATGGACAGCCACGTCAATGAAGAGCTTGGGATAGAACTGCTGAGGGTAGGTGCCCACAACTAGGAGTCCAGCCTTGGTGACATTGCCCTGGGAATCAAGGATATTTAGGCGCTCCAGCTTCGTTTGTTTGTCCGGCGCGCCGCGCATTGCCCGGGGCGTCAACGAGAAAGCCCGATTTATCGTACGGTCGACCAGCGTCTCGTCGAGATCGTCCGCGCCCGCACCCGCCACCGCGTCGCGATCGCTCGGAGTCGCTCGACCGTATGACGCCAATGCGAGCACCTCGGTCGATGAAAGCGGCACATCTTTGTCATCGATGCGCTTGTAGCTGCCGCCCTGGGCGCCCCGCTCTATGACATAGCAGGGCTTGCTCGACGGATCGAGCTCCTCAATCGTAATGACGAGAACCACGGTGCCCTGGAGCTCCACGCGCTCAATGGTGTATTTGGGCGGATTGGCCAGCTTTCCGCGACCGCCGGCATCGCCCATGCCCGCCACGAATTGGTTGAGCACTTTCTCGGTCTCGAAGTTCTCAACCGGGACAAAACCTGCGCGCTCACTCACTCCGAGCACGATGGTTCCGCCGGCAGTGTTCGCGAATGCGCTCACCGTTTCCCACACGTCGCGGGAAAGCGTCGTGGCGCTCTCCTTCGCTTCGACGTTAAGATCATCCGAGCCCATACGCCTTAAAGACTCAAGCAGACCGGTCAGCTCGTTTTCGTTCATCTGCACGTCCTTTCGCTCGGTCCTGCAGAGAATGCCGCGGATAGATTTCCCTCGTCTCTCAGTTATCTCTCGTAATTATCTCTCATTTATCTCTCTATCTCTCGGCTTAGAGATAAGAGATAGATAGAGATGGAATGTCTACCATTTGCTTCATCTATACATATTTTTGCTGGTAGAACAATCGGTATTGAGACAATACCATGATTGCCTGTCTCTTTGCTGCTCAGTTATCTCTCATATTTTTCTCTCATCTTCCTGTCATCTTTCATATTAGAGACGAATGAGAGACGAGAGATACGCAAGTGATGGACGAGCGAGGATTTTCGGACGGTCGGATATCGAGAGTGGATATTTGGACGGTTTTTGGGGCTTTTGCGGCAAATTCCGTCCAAATATCCACTCTCGTTCGATAGGTATCCGGAAATCCTCGCTCGTCCGTCCGAATATCCGCTCTCGTTTGGCGAGTGTCCAATTTTCCACGCTCGTGCGGCGGGCACGCGGGACCTATGCCCAATCCGGCTGCATCGTCTCCAGTTCGCCGCAGGGTCGCGGCCCCATATGGGTATACTCTCGAGGATTCGACTCGATTCGCTCCCGCTGGGGCGTCAAAGGAGACTGCATATGCCCACCACCTCAACCGACCCGCGCGCCGCAGCCGCTACACTGCTGGTGCCCGGCACTACCTGCCACGGCTTTGCCGTCGAGCGCCGCGAGACCGTGCCCGAGCTCGACTCGGACGCTTACGTGCTGCGACACACTGCCTCGGGCGCTCGCCTGCTGTACCTGGCATGCGACGACGAAAACAAGGCCTTTGCCATTGGCTTTAAGACGCCGCCGGCCGATTCCACCGGCGTGTTCCATATTCTTGAGCACTCGGTGCTGTGCGGATCGGCTAAGTTCCCCGTCAAGGAGCCGTTTGTCGATCTGATCAAGAGCTCCATGCAGACGTTTCTCAACGCCATGACCTACCCCGACAAGACCATCTACCCCGTTGCCACCACCAACGAGCAGGATCTGTACAACCTGATGGACGTGTACCTGGACGCGGTGTTCAACCCGGCCATCTATACCAAGCCCACCATTTTTGAGCAGGAGGGCTGGCACTACGAGCTGGACCTGCCGGAGAGCGTCGAGGGCGAGGGCGACGGCGGCTCCGCGAGCCTGCGCGAGGGCACGCTGCGCTATAACGGCGTGGTGTTCAACGAGATGAAGGGTGCGCTGTCCGACCCCATGAGTGTGCTGGACGACGCCGTCAACGCCGCGCTCTACCCCGACACCGCCTATGCACACGAGAGCGGTGGCGACCCGCGCGCGATTCCCGCGCTCACCTACGAGCAGTTCCTGGACACGCACGCGCGCCACTACAATCCTTCCAACTCTTATATAACGCTCTACGGCGACCTGGACGTGGACCGCGCCCTGGCCTTTTTGGACGAGCGCTATCTGTCGCAGCCGAGCGCCGCGAGCCGCCGCATGGACGCTGCCGTCGCCGCCGGCGAGGACCCGTCCACGATGGCGCCCAATCCGCTGGGCGTGCAGGCGCCCGTGACCTGCGAGTACAAGCGCGTCGAGATGGCCACCACACCCGAGAACGCCCTGGTGGGCCTGGGCCTGGTGCTGGGCAACGCGCTCGACCGCAAACGCACGATCGCGGCGGATATCCTGTTTGAAGCACTGCTGGGCTCCAACGAAGCGCCGGTTAAGAAGGCCATTCTGTCCGCCGGCCTGGGCGGCAACGTGGTGAGCTACACGGCGGCCGAGAGCCTGCAGCCCTACGAGCTCATCATGCTGCAAAACGCGCAGCCCGGCGTGGCGCGCGAGCTGCGCCGCGTGTTCCAGGACGCCTGCCGCGACCTATGCGAGCATGGCGTTCCGCGCGAGCGCCTGGAAGCCATCATCAGCAGCAACGAATACGACCTGCGCCAGCGCGACTACGGTATCGCCGACGGCGTGGCCATTGCGTGCGACGCGCTGAGCACGTGGCTCTACGATGACGACGCCGCGACGCTGGCGCTCAAGTACGGCCCAGTGTACGAGGAGCTGCGTAGCGAGCTGGACGGCAGCTATTTTGAGGATCTGCTGCGCGAGCTGGTGCTGCAGAACGATCACATGGCACTGGTCGAGCTGGTGCCGGTGGACGCCACCGAGGGTTCGGAGGGTGCCGAGGCCGCCGAGCTGGCAGCCAAGCGCGATGCCATGACCGATGCCGAGCTGGCCGACGTGGTCGAGCGCACGGCCGCGCTGCGTGCCGCGCAGGAGGCCGAAGACACGCCCGAGGCCAAGGCCACGCTGCCGCGCCTGCGCGTGTCCGACATTGGCGAGGCGCGCCCCGAGCCGCCGCTGGTCGTAGACACGACCACGCCCATCCCCTGCCTGCGCCACGGCATCCCCACCAACCGCCTGGCCTACGCCATGCAGTATTTCGACCTGAGCTGCGTCGCGTTTGAAGACCTGCCCTATGTGACGCTGCTCTGCCGCCTGCTCAAACAGCTGCCCACGAGCGAGCACTCGGCCGAGGAACTCGACAACTTGCTCGCCGGCAAGCTGGGCTTTTTGGGCTTTACGACCGAGGTCATGACGCAGCCCGACGTGGACGGCGTGCGCCCCTACCTGCTGGTGAGCGCCGGCGCCCTGTCCGAAAAGATCGATGCGCTGGCGAGCCTGCCGCGCGAGGTGTGGTCGAGCACGCTTTTGCTCGATGCCGACGCCGACCGCGTGCGCGATGTGCTCACGCAGATTCGCATTGGGCTTGAGCAGGGCTTTATCAACAACGGCCACTCGGCGGCGCTCGGCCGCGCGATGAGCTACAGCTCGCCTTCGGCCGTGGTGCGCGAACAGCTTTCGGGCGTGGATTTCTACCTGTTCCTGCGCGATCTGCTCGAGCACTTTGACGAGCGACTGGACGACCTGCG
>CBCSNG010000009.1:0-77193 GCA_965141635.1 uncultured Collinsella sp.
GCTAAGGGGTGCAACTGACGCGAATGTGGTTGTTCCTGCCGAGTTTGTCTCGATCTGTAACAACAAGGGGCCGTTTGGCCTCGTAACTGTTACAGATCAAGACAAAAGGTTGGCTACCGCTAAAAGATCTCAATCTGTAACGTCTAGAGGCCGAAAACCTGTCTACTTGTTACAGATTTAGACGTTTGACGATGGGGCCGGAGAATATCTCGATCTGTAACATCTGACGGTCAAAATTCGACCCAACTGTTACAGATTGAGACAAAGGTTGGACGCGATGTCGAAAAATCTCGATCTGTAACATTTGGAAGGTTAAAGACGGTCTACCTGTTACAGATCAAGACGTTTTGCTGGAACGACCGACGCATCGCTGCGCTGGTCTGTTCATCCTCACGCCCTTTTCTTCCTCCCGTTAGCCGATATGTCCGCAGCAACCTTGCCGCGCTGGATAATAATGGACAAATGTTCAAGTTAATCGTGAGGGAGGAGCTCGATATGGCGTCTGCCGATCGTTCCACGTTGTTTATCAATGCGACCGTCCTGGATGGTTCGGAACATATGGAGCCGCAGCCCGATATGGCCGTGGTCGTTGAGCGTGGTCTCATCACGTGGATGGGGCCGAGTGCCGTGGCGCAGGCGCCTGCAGGTGCCGAGGTCATCGACCTGGCAGGGGCGTATCTCATGCCGGGTCTCATCAATATGCATGTGCATCTGTGCGGTTCGGGTAAGCCGGTTTCGGCGGGCGATGCGGGTGCGCTGATGAAAAAGCTCGATAATCCAGTGGGGCGCGCCATCGTGCGCCATATCCTCAAGGGCAGCGCCCAGCAGCAGCTGGCAAGCGGCGTGACCACGGTGCGCGGTGCGGGCGACCCGCTGTTTGCCGATCTTGCCGTGCGCGATGCTATCGATGCCGGCAAGTACCAAGGTCCTCGCCTGGTGGCGCCGGGAACGGGTGTCACAGTGCCGGGCGGCCATGGTGCGGGCTTGTTCGCCCAGGTGGCCAACAGTCCCGCCGAGGCAGCCGAACAGGTGTGCGACCTGTATGCGCGCGGTGCCGACGTCATTAAGCTGTTCGTGACGGGCGGCGTGTTCGATGCGACTGAGGTGGGCGAGCCGGGCGTGCTGCGCATGCCGGTCGATGTCGCCGCGGCGGCGTGCAAGGCGGCGCACGAGGTTGGCCTTCCGGTCATGGCCCATGTCGAGAGCACCGAAGGCGTGAAGGCCGCGCTTGAGGCCGGAGTTGACACGATTGAGCACGGCGCTCCGTTGACGCCCGAGATCCTGGAACTGTACCGCGGCGCCGCGGGCACGCAGCTTGAGGGGCGTGCGCCCAGCGTGACCTGCACCATCAGCCCGGCGCTGCCGTTTGTATTGCTCGACCCGGAAAAGACTCATTCGACTGACACGCAAAAGAAGAACGGCGACATCGTGTGCTCGGGCATTATCGAGAGCGCTCGTGCGGCGCTGGAAGCCGGTATCAAGGTAGGCCTGGGCACGGATTCGAGCTGTCCGTTCGTGACCCAGTACGACATGTGGCGCGAGGTGGCCTATTTTGCCAAGTACGTGGGTGTGAGCAACGCCTTCGCGCTGCATACGGCCACGCAGGTCAATGCCGAGCTGCTGGGGCTGGGCGGCGAGACCGGCACAATCGAGTGCGGTAAGGCCGCTGATATCCTGGTGACGCGCGAGAACCCGCTCGATGATCTGTGCGCTCTGCGTGAGCCGATGCACGTGATGTGTCGCGGTGATCTGGTGCGCAAGCTCAAGGTGAAGCGTATCCCCGAGGTTGATAACGAGCTCGACACGATTATGGACATGCCTGCCGAGGCGTTGGCCGAGGAGCTTGCCCGCGACGGCGTGGCGTAGGTGTGACAAAGGGGCGGCTCCGTTGCCGCATGCAAAAGCCGAGGTCTCAACACGAGGCCTCGGCTTTTTTATCGAACAAATACTTAGGATTTGGGACAAACAAGCCTAATTAATTTGTCCCGCGTGCGGGCGCTACGAGCGCGTTTCCATCTTGGCGTGGCACTTGGGGCAGGTGACGCGGATCTTGCCCTTGCCCTTGGGGACGGACAGCATCTGGCCGCAGTTGGGGCACTTAAGGTACGCCGTGGTCTTGCGGCCCTTCCACATCTTCTTGGCCGTTCGCTTGGCGCGCTCAAAGTCTTCCTTACTGGTGCCGGTCGCGCGTGAAGTGCTGGCCGCTGCGGCCCCGCCGCCCAAGCTGGCGACGAACTTGCCCAAGCCGGGAACACTGGCGGTCGCGGCGACAAAGGCGTCGTTCTCCTTGCGACGTGCATCGATGTTTTTGGACAGGCCGCGCAGCACGCCAATCACGATGACGGCGATGGCGATCCAGCTGAGCCACTGGATGCGGGCTATCGATCCGACCATCGCGATGACGATGCCGGCAAAACCCATCACGATGGTGAGCTCGTCAGCGCCATTGCGTCCTTTCATAAAGTCATTCATGCAAATTGCCTTTCGTTCGATATGCTGCACGCCTTTATACCCGATTTAGAGCAAGGGGGACAGGTTAATCTGCACCAAGGTGGTGCAAACATTCCTGTCCCCGGAACACCAAGACGGTGCAAAGTAGTCTGTCCCCAATGCCCCAATTACTTGGAGAGCTTGTCGACGACGCGTTCGATCTCGGCGAGCTTGGCGGCTTTGAGGTCTTCGTCGCCCGATTCGATTGCCGAAGTCACGCAGCCCTCGATATGCGCCTTGAGCACGTCGGCGTTAATGCGCGCGAGGAGCGCCTGTGTGGCCATGAGCTGCGTGGAGATATCGACGCAATAACGGTCCTCATCGACCATCCGCAAGATGCCGTCGATCTGGCCGCGTGCCGTCTTGAGCATGCGGGTCACCGATTTGTGGTCTGCCATCATGGCGGGTCCTCGTTTCTGGTCGATCTTCCGGATGCCCCCGTCAGTTGCGGTGAAATAGTTCTTGTTTGCAGGCTTGAAGCGCTAAAACAGGAACTATTTCACCGCAACTTCTGAGGATTGAGTAGGCAGCGTCTGCTACGCGGCGGTCACGGACAGGGCGTGGAACTTCTCGCCTGCGGCCTCGACGGCGGCGGCGAGCTGCTCGGCGGTCACGGTGTCGGCGCACTCCACCTGGACGGTCTGGGTCTCGTGATCGGCGTCGGCGTCGGTCACGCCGGTCACGTTGAGCAGTGCCGTTTCGACGGTGGCGTCGCAGTGGCCGCACATAAGGCCGGAAGTCTTGATTGTGTATCGCATGGGTATTCCTCTCTGTTGTGTCGGCTTTCCCAGGCACCCGACCTTGACCTTCAAGCCATTGCTCGCGTACCAAAGTACGCGTCGCTCCTCTTTCAGGTCAATCTCGGGCACCTGGAAAACCCATTCTAAATGGACGTAATAGTGAGCCTATTTTGCCACTTTAGGCTTAAAGGATTTCAGGCGCAGTGCATTGGACACGACGCACACGCTCGACAGGCTCATGGCCGCGGCGCCAAACATCGGCGAGAGTTGCCAGCCGGTGAGGGGGAAGAACACGCCCGCGGCGAGCGGAATGCCGATGCCGTTGTAGAACAGCGCCCAGAACAGGTCCTGCTTAATGTTGCGAATCGTGGCGCGCGAAAGCTCGATGGCGCGGGCGACGTCCATGAGGTCGCTGCGCATGAGCACCACATCTGCCCCCTCCTTGGCGATGTCGGCGCCGGTGCCGATCGCAAGGCCCACGTCGGCGCGCGCCAGGGCGGGGGAGTCGTTGATGCCGTCGCCCACCATGGCGACCTTGCTGCCCGCATCCTGCAGCTCGCGGACGTGGCGCTCCTTGTCGGCGGGGAGGACGTCGGCGATGACCTGCTTGCTGTTCAGTCCCACGCGGCGGGCGATTGCTTCGGCCGTCACGCGGTTGTCGCCGGTGAGCATGCGCACGTCGACGCCGAGCTTGCGGAGCGCGGCGATGGCCTCGGCGCTCGTCTCTTTGACCTCGTCAGCCACGGCGATGGTACCGACGAACTCGCCGTTCTTGGCAAAGAACAGCGGCGTCTTGCCTTCGGCGGCAAATTGCTCGGCAAGACCCGCGGGCACGGTAACGCCCAGCTCGTCCATCAGGCGTACGTTGCCGGCTGCAATGGTGTTTTGCCCCTCGCGCGCCGTCACGCCACGACCGGGCACGGCGGCAAAGTCCTCGACCATGCGCGCGACAATTCCGCGCGCCTCGCACTCGGCCAAAATCGCCTCGGCCAGCGGGTGCTCGCTTGAGCGCTCCAGCGCAGCGGCCAGCTTGAGCAGCGCCTTTTCGCTCATGGCGGGCGAGCCGTCGGCGCGCGTGGCCACCACGATATCGGTCACGGCAGGCTTGCCGCGGGTGACCGTGCCCGTCTTATCGAGCACCACGGTGCCCGCGCTGCGCAGGTTCTCCAGCGCCTCGGCGCTCTTGAACAGAATGCCCATCTCGGCGCCCTTGCCGGTGCCTACCATAATGGCGACGGGCGTGGCCAGGCCGAGCGCGCACGGACAGCTGATCACCAGCACGGCCACGGCAGAAGTGAGTGCCTCGTTCACGCTGCCGGTCAGTGCCATCCACACCACAAAGGTCACGGCCGAGATCGCGAACACCACGGGCACGAATACGCCGGCGACCTTGTCGGCCATGCGGGCGATGGGCGCCTTGGTGGCGTTGGCGTCCTCGACGAGCTGGATAATCTTGGCCAGCGACGTGTCGGCGCCCACACGCGTGGCGCGGAAGGTAAACGAACCGGTGCGGTTGACGGTGGCGGCGTTGACGGTGTCGCCGGCGGTCTTTTCCACGGGGATGGACTCGCCGGTGAGCGCGCTCTCGTCCACAGCCGAGCTACCCTCGAGCACCACGCCGTCGACGGGGATGGACTCTCCGGGGCGTACGTGCAGGACCTGGCCGGGAAGGATGTTGTCGACGTCGACGGTGGTCTCGCTGCCGTCTTCTGCCACGACGGTCGCGGTCTTGGGCGCCAGGTCGATCAGCGCCTCGATGGCGCCGCCGGTTTTGGACTTGCTGTGCGTCTCAAGGTATTTGCCCACGGTGACGAGCGACAGGATCGTGCCCGCGCTCTCAAAATACAGATTGTCCATGCCTGTCATCATGGCCTCGTGGACCTGACCCGCGGCTAATTGGTCGGCCATGATGAACATGGCGTAGAGCGACCAGGCGATGGAGGCGGTGGCGCCCACGGCGATGAGGGCGTCCATGGTGGGTGCGCCGTGCGCGAGCGATTTAAACCCGTTGATAAAGTACGCGTCGTTGACATAAACGATGGGGATGAGCAGGACGAGCTCGGTGAGGGCGAGCGTCATGCTGTGGGTATGGTCGGTGAAAATGCCGGGCAGCGGCCAGCCGAGCATGTGCCCCATGCCTATGTAGAACAGTGGGATGAGGAATGCGATCGAGACGATGAGGCGGGTGCGCATGGCAGAGGCGGCGGCCTCCAACTTTTTGGTCGGCGACTCCATATGGGCAGCGCCGGACCTGGCTTGCGCGCTGCCACTTGAGCCGGCGGCATCGGTGCCCGTATCGACGGGCGAGGCCGAGTAGCCGGCACGGTCGACGGCGGTGCAGATATCGTCGGGGGAGACCTGCGCGGGGTCGTAGTCGACCATCATGGAACCGGCGAGCAGGTTGACCGCGACGCTTTGGACGCCGTCGAGTTTGCTCACGGCACGGTCCACATGCGCCTGGCAGGCGGCGCATGTCATGCCGCCCACGTCGAACTTATCTTGAGCCATGGCTTCTCCTTTCTGTGGTTCGGTGTTGGAATTGTTAACCTGCCGATACTATACACCCATACCCCCTGGGGGTGTCCAGTAATAGTTGGAATGTCTGACTTTTCATTACAGATGAGGGTGGCTGCTCAATAGGTGGCCGTCTCTGCCAGTCATCTCAATCTGTAACATCTAGACCGGTTTTTGAACCATAACTGTTACAGATTGAAACGAACTGTTGAGCGGCAGTCCAAACGTCTCGATCTGTAACATGTTG
Source organism: uncultured Collinsella sp. (assembly GCA_965141635.1). GTDB lineage: Bacteria > Actinomycetota > Coriobacteriia > Coriobacteriales > Coriobacteriaceae > Collinsella. The sequence continues at coordinate 5,992 of CBCSNG010000009.1, forward strand.
ACCCGATTTTGCCGAGTATTTGTTACAGATCAAGACAAACAGTTGGCAGAAACTCAATGTCTCAATCTGTAACATCTAGCAGGGGAAATGACCTCTAACTGTTACAAATCGAGACATAGAAATCAGCCGAAAACTAACGTCTCGATCTGTAACAACTAGACCCCGTTTTACCGAGTAACTGTTACAGATCAAGACAAACCATTCGAGGGTAACCCGAACGTCTCGATCTGTAACAACTAGACTGATGTTTGGGTCCTAGTTGTTACAGATCAAGACAATCTCGGAGCAGATGCCCCGGGCATACAACGTAAAACGCCGGGGCGCCCGCGTGATGGGCGCCCCGGCGCATGCTGGGCAGGGTTTGCGAAGCGGTGGGAGGGAGGAGAAGCCGTCCTCCCGAAATCCTTACTCCTGACGACGCTTCTTGTCAGTCAGAAAGACGCCGACGGCTACGAGCACGACACCTCCGATGATAAACGTCTCACCGGCGAGCGCGGCATTGTCGCCTGTGGTGGGAAGTGCCGAGTTGGCGGCCGTCTTGGCGTTGCCGGCAGACGGCTTTCCAGTAACCGGCTTAGCGGCAGCCTGCGTGACCTTGGCCTGCTCGGCCTTCGCGGCCTCTTGCTCCTGGTGGGCGATCTCGTCCTTCAGGGCTTGCTCGGCGGCTACGCGTTTTGCCTTCGCCTCGTTGTAGCCGTTGAGAGCCGCGGTGTAGGCGGGCGTCGCAGCATCAAGGTCTGCCTGAGCGGCATCAAGTGCGGCCTTTGCGTTATGTTCTGCCTGCTTGGCGGCGACGCACTTGGCAAAGAGGGCATTGAGCGTATCGTTCGCGTTTGCGTCAGAGCCAGTAGCAATGCCGTTTTCGACGTTGATGGACTTGAGCTTTCCGAGAGTAGCAGTAGCGGCGTCCGATGCGGCCTGAGAATTCTCGACCGCCTGCTCGGCGTTCGCGATGGCGACGTTTGCCGCACCAAGGGCGACTTCGGCCTCGGTTGCCGCTGCGTCGGCGTCTTTCTTGGCCGCCTCGGCGGTGGCAAGATTATCGGCTGCGTTACTCAGGGCGTCGGCACGGGCCTTCTTTGAGGCAAAGTCGTTTTTCACCGTGGTCAGATTGCTCGCGGCGTGCTCCGCGTTCGCCGCCTTGACCTCGGCGTTGTCCTTCGCGGTGTCGAGGGCCTGCTTCTTGGCGGTCTCGTCGAGCTTCGCCTTTTTGAGAGCGCTCCGGGCAGACGTCTGGGCTGCCGTGGCTTCATCAAGCGCCTGATGGGCCTCGTCGGCTTTCTCCTGAGCCGCAGCAACATCGGCTGAATACTTGGCAAGTTCCTTCTTTGCATCTTGCAGAGCCTGCTGCTTTACGAGAGTCTCTGCCTTGGCGTCATCAACCTTCTTCTGACTCTGAGCGGCTTGCTCTTTCGATGCCTTAAGCTCGGCGCGCTTCTGGTTGACGACCTGTTCTGCGGTCGCCACGTTGCTTTGGGCGGCTTTGACCCGGCCTTCGGCTTCGGCAACTTTTCCGTTTGCCTTGGCGAGATTCTGCTTTGCTAGGGCAACAGCGGCGGCGGCACTTGCTACGCTGTCGTTCTTGGCGGCAAGGTCGCTATTCGCGGCAACAATGCCTTCCTGCTTTTGAGCGACGAGGGTTTCAGCTGCCTTTACGGCATCGGCTTTCGATGCCGCTGTGCTGCGCTTTTGCTCAAGGTCCGTCTTTGCGGCGGCGAGCTTTTCGCTGGCTTTGGAGAGGCTCAGCTGATACTGATCAAAGAGATTCTCGAGTTCATCGATCGAGTATTCTTTCTCGTACGAACCGTAATTGTCGTCGATCTCCAAGACGAACACATACGGCCAAAGGGTTCCGCGCGAGTTGATGCCGTATCCCATGGTTTTGGCGTTAGGTTGTACGATATTCAAATAATGGCCGACGGTGCCAAAACCCACGCCTTGGGCTCCGAATTCGGTACCGTGACTCCAGAAAGTCTTCCAAGCATCTTTGGGGGCAACGTTGCCAAGGCCGGCTTTCGCTGCAGCATCGTCAAATATTTTCTTTTCGCCATCAACCCATTGGTGCGCGATGTTTTCTTTCGTGCTGAAGTTCCAAGCGGCATTTTCAAATCCGGCATAGTCTGAGTGCCCCTTCGTTGCGTCGGAGTAATTGGAATCAGACTGAGCGATTGCCATTTGCTCTGCCGTCACCTTAAGCTCGCTAAGGCCGACGCTTTTGCGATATTCATTAATTTCGCGCAGCTTGCCAAACGAAAGCTTGGCGTTGTCGAGTGACGTGCCGTCTTTTTTATCGCCAATGGTCGTCGGGTTTTTATCGCTCTGCCTATAGATGATGTTTGCAGCGTCGTTGGCACCGATGAACTGGTAGAAGCCGATGACGCTCTGCGCCTCCGCCGTCGTTGCCTTATCGGTTGCCGCCTTGCACGTATCGTATGCTTTCTGTGCATCGATAACGGCTTGATCGGCGGCCGCCTGGTTTGCCTTGGCAGTTTTGAGCGCCTTGTCTGCCTGCTCCTTCTCGGCTTTTGCCTGATCGACTTGTTTCTGAGCGGCCTTTGCTTTCTCCAGTTCGGTAGCATGTGCCTGCTTTGCCGAGGTCAACTCCGATCGCGCCGCATCGGCTTTCGTCTGGGCTGCCGTTACATCATTTTCGGCTGCTGCGACTGTCTGCTTCTTGGCTTCGAGCTCGCTTTCGGCACCGGTGAGGGCGTCCTGCTTGGATGCAACGTCGCTATTTGCCTGAGAAAGGCCTGCTTCGGCAGCCGCCTGCTGCTGCTTCGCCTGGTCGAGTGCGCTTTGGGCAGCATCGACCTTTGCCTGGGCGGCGTCATACTCCGGGCCCTCGGCGCCTGCCTTTGCGGCCGCCAAATCGGCTTGTGCGCTGTCGTACGCTGTCTGTGCCGCAACTACCTTACCATCCGCGGCGGTCTTTTCCTGCTGAGCGGAAGCCAGCGTGCCTGCCGCCTCGTCGTAAGCGCTCTGCGCGGCGCTCTGAGCCTGCTGGGCATCGGCGAGCGCGGAATCGGCAGCGGCCTTCGCAGCCTTTGCTTGGTCCAGAGCGGCCTGCGCATCTGCGGCAGCCTGCTCGGCGACCTTGATTTCCTCCGGCGTTGCGTTGGCGGCTGCCTTCTGGGCTGCCTCGAGCTTGGCCTGCGCATCAGCTGCCGCCTGCTTTGCGGCATCAAGGACCTTCGACTTGTCCTCGGCGTCGGTCTTGGCTGCATCGAGCTTTCCTTGGGCATCCTTCAGCGTGGCACTGGCGCTGTCGGCCGCCTTGACGCTTTCATCGAGCTGGCGAGCATATTCGGCGCGCGCGGCGGCCTCTGCCTGCGAATTATCGGAGACGGAGGCGTCATAGGTGCTTTGTGCGTTGTCGCGGGCCGCCTGCTTTTCGGTATAGGGGGCAGCCACCGTGTCGTAGTCGGATTTGGCGTCTGCCTCGGCAGCCTTTGCGGCATCGATCGCAGCCTGCAGGTCGGCAATCTTCTGGGCGTTTGCCTTTACTGCGGAGCCTGCCGCCTCGCCGGCGTGGACAGCAAGCGGCGACATGATCGCGTCCTGTGCCGTGGTATCACTCGCATCGTTGGCAAATGCCGAGAACGGCGCGAGCAGCGTCGAGCCAGTCATAGCGATGGTGGTTGCCGCGGTGACGGCGAGTCGTGTTGCCTTGTGGCCCGAGAATGTGGGGCGAGGCTCGGCGCCGCCTGAGACTTCCAAGTGTTTAGGTGCGTACTTTGCCATTTCTTCTCCCAATCGTTGAAGGGGTACCTATGACAATTCGTACGTTACGACCGCCGAAAGGGTTCCTGTTGCGCAACATTGGCAAGGAAATATCGACACACTTGAATCACATTTACGAGGCGAAGTTCTCGGCAAGCTAATGTCTCGTCCTGTAACATCTAGAGAGGTTTTTGACCCCTTACTGTTACAGATTGAGATGTTGTCTCGCGGGGCTGGGGTTTGTCTCGTTCTGTAACAACTAGACCTGTATCTGCCGAGCTAGTGTTGCAGATCGAGACAATTGCCGGGGAGGGGGTCCCGTCATGGCAAGACGCCCGCCGCCTAGATACAGAACCCGGGGATCACACAGGTTAGCTTGTTTGGCTTGTCCGCAGGCGTTGCGTACGTAAAGACGTCGCCGTCGTGTCCAACGCGATTCAAATAGAGCGTGCCTTCGGTCTCCGATGAGTCGGGGCTCACCGTGCGCTCCCACCAGCAGGTGTCCTTGCCCTTCCACTGGCGGACCATCGTCTCGTTCGTGGAATACGGGCTCACCTTGAGCTCGCGGAAGAGCTGATACTCCTTGCCCTCGCCGTTGTAGATGTCTGCCAGGTAGTGATAGTCCTTGGCAAACGAATCGGGCGGTTGCGTATCGCACAGCTCGACCATGGCGGGCAGCCAAAGGGTTGCGGGCAACTCGCTCAGACACGATGCACTGTTGGCGGCGCCCACATTGTTCGAGACCTTCTTGACCCCTTTAATGAGCGCGCGCAACTCGTTGGGTAGCAGCTTAAGGCCGTCGCCGTTGAGCCATTCCCGCAGCTCGCAATCTGCCCAGCCGGCGCTCGGCGGTTCAGCTGCAGCGTTGCGCTCGGCAATACCCGCGTCGAACATAAACGTCAGCCCGGCCTTGCCCGTACCGTCTAGAAGCTCGTCGTGGCGGATACCCACAAGCTGCGCGCCAACCTGCAGCCCGTTGGTGAGCGTGACGCGCTTGGTGCATGGATAGGGGATATGCCCGTTGTCATCGAGCAGGTGATAGCGCTTGGCAATCTCGCGTGCCTCGCTACGGGTCTCGGCGGCCTTAATCTTGAGCGAAATCTCCTGCAGCTGATCCCAGGTGTAGTCGTCAAGTGAACCGCGGATGCCGTCAAGGTAGTCGGGGATGCCAAAGCCATGGGTTGCCGCCCCGATAACGCTGAGCCCCGCAACGGCTGCGATGGCGCCGCCGATAATAAAGCGGCGGCGGGTCATGGCATCGTGGCGGGCCTGATTCAGGATCTCTCGTGCGCGCTCGCCGGCGACGTCGACCTTAAGGTGCGTGCCAGAATCGATATCAATTGCGGCCTCGTCTCCTGCACCTTCGCGGCCTTCGGATTCGGCGTCGGTGAGGTATGCCGAGAGCACCTCGAGCATCTGCTGCTCGGTGGGACGATCGCACTGCTCGACTGAGAGACCCTTCATGATGATCTGGACGAGCGCCTCATCGCCCTCGCAGCGCGGCTCGAGCGGTGCCGGCTTGGTCTTGGTCTTTACGAGATAGAACGAGCCGGTTGCAGCGGCGTCCGTCGACTCAAAGTCAAACGGTTTGCGACCGCTGTAGAGCTGGTACAGAATGCTCGAAAGCGCATAGACGTCGATTGCCGGCGAACGGCGAAGGGCCGCGATGCCTTCGATATCCTGCGTGAGCATCTCGGGCGCGGCGTATGCGGGCGTGGCAAAACGCCAGATGTCGGCGCGCCGGGTGATCGTGTCGTCGCCGAGAGCCATGGTCGCGGAGCCCATGTCGATGAGGCAGGGGTCAAAGGAACAATCAGCAATCTGCTGCTCGAGCGTTCGGCTAGTGGTGCGGAACATGATATTGGCAGGCGACAGGTCGCGATGGATGACCGGATTCACGAGGCCTTGGGTCATCAAGAGCGCACGAAGCACGGCGTTTCCGACGGCGGCGACCATCTGGGTGGTCAGCCCGCCCGAGGCGTCGTGCGGAAGCAGGGGCAGCGCCTGCTTGAGCGAGGTGCCCTCGACCCACTCCATGAGGATGAGAGGGTCATCCTCGCACGATCCGTAGCCATAGACGCGCGGAAATCCGCGCAGGTGCGAGACGGTACACAGATGACGGTACTCCTCGAACAGCGCGGCGGTGCTGGCCAGGTGCGCTGCCGATTGCTCGGCGGAGCGGTCGGGGGCTTGGCCGGAAAGGATGGCGTTGTCCTTGAGTAGCTTGACGGCAAAGACCTCGCCGCTCGTGTTGGTCGCGCGCAGCACGTGTCCGATGTTGCCGTTGTTGCGGTGGGCCGTCTGGAGAATAAGCGTCATAAACCGACGCTTGGCGTCGTCCTCGGCGCTGGGGTCGACCGCCACGGCGGTGTCGAACGTGTCAAGACGGATGAGTTTGTCGCCATAGGCGCTATCGGTAGTATCCATGGCGTTCCTTTGTCTGGCATGGGTTGCCGCGCGTATACGTGAGCAGTGCGGATATCGGTAAAGTACCATGATAGCCGCACTGCCCACGCATACCGCTGAGTATTGTCGTTTACGACGCAGAAGGTAGAAGACGAAAGACGGACGGCGACCGTCTTCCGATCGCCGTCCGCGCTAGTCCACAATGACAAGGAATGTCGTATAGAGACCCAAATGAAGTCTGTCGCTGTTGGCGATTTCCACGGGGGGATAGATCTTGCCGGGCTCGCGTTGGTCGCGCGGCGGCTCAATCACAATATCGCCGTCGCGCGCGCCCGATTCGAGCACCGTGCCGTTGGTCGATCCAAGGCCCTGGGCGTACCAGTGCTCACCCTCGAGCCAAATACGAAGATGCTCGCGCGATGCGTCGGCGCCCACATCGGTGATGCTGGGCGAGGTTTTGGGCAGAGAACCAATCACGGTGCCGTGCGGATCGCGTGTGAGGGGATGGATTTGCATGTCGGCGCAGTTGTCGGCATGGGTTCTGAGCAGACCGAGGTTGGGGGCGACGGTGCGCGGCTGCTCCAGGCTGCTCATAAAGCCACGTCCGACGGTAGTTTCGGTGGTGCCAAAGTGCTCGCCCGTCTTGCTGTCGCAAAAGCGCTCGACGGTGGCCACGCCCTGAACGGGATCGGCGAGCGCCCCCGTTGCCACAAAGAGCATAAGGTAAAGCGTGCTTTTCTCGCGCACGGCATTGCCGTCAAAGTTGTCGATGCGATTGAGGGCATTTGCATATAGGCGGCTGTCCAGCTTGTAGCTGGTGAGAGCCGACATCATTTCGTTGGCGGCCGGACCGCGATAGTGCTCGGCGATTGCCCGATAGGCGGACTCGCCGCCGCCGAGCTTGCTGCAGATTGCCGAGGAAAGGTTGAGCGTGGTGACGGTAAAGTCGCTGTAGATGGAGGGCGCGCACTGGTCAGGCTTGCGATGGACGATGTAACGGGTGAGATACGAGCGGTTGGAAGAGCATTTCTCGAGCAGGGTACTGCCGAGATAAGAGTTTCCATTGATGAGCATTCGGGCGATCTCGAGATGTTTAAGACCGCCGAACGAGCGAATATCGTTATAGAGGACCGAGCAAGGCGTCTCTGCTGCCACGGATACCTCCTTTGATTGCTTCCTAGCCAATATGGCGATAGGAATTAATGGCCCCCGGTGGGCGACGTATTAAATGGCTGCGCAATATATAGCGTAACCAAAGCAACATTATAGGCCACATGTTCGAAATTGCAGGAAGACCGAGAGATTTGGTTTGGACTGGACGGAAATCCCCCTCTGTCTTGATCTATAACAATTAGGACCGATTTTACTCGGTAATTGTTACAGATTGAGACGCTTGTGAACCGTGTCGACCGTTTGTCTCGATCTGTAACACGTAGAGGAAGATTCGCCCTGTAGATGTTACAGATTGAGACAATCAGCCGGGCCCACCTCGTCCGCCTCGTCATCTGTGGTTTACGTGGGGGCATGCGAAGCACGGGTATACTAACCGGCGGCGAATCTGCTCCATCGCTTAGAGCTGCTGCGTCTGGACGGCGCGTGATAGGGCTGCCAAAGCGATCGCCAGCGTGCTGAGCAACGTCCTCTCTGTGCGCACCTGTTTTTGTATGTATTAGCGCACTACCAAGCACGCCCGCGCGGCCGCATGCCGTGCCCATTGCGCGTGCAGATAAGGAACAACAACATATGCGTAATTCTGTATCCGACGTCACGGACGCCGAGATTCTGGACGAGACCCGCGAGGCCATGACCCAGGCTGCCTTCGATGCCGCCGATGAGGCCAATGCCGCCCAGGCCGTCGAGTCCGCTACCGAGAGCCTGCCCGCCTTTGACGAGCTGGGCCTCTCCGACGAGATGCTTCGTGCTATCGAGAACCTGGGCTACACGGCGCCCACGCCCGTGCAGGCCGGCTCGATCCCCGTAGTGCTCGAGGGCCGTGACCTGCTTGCCGCCGCTCAGACCGGCACCGGCAAGACGGCTGCCTTTTTGCTGCCGACCATGAACAATCTGGAGCACATCGCTCCTCCCAAACCCGTGCGCGAGCGCGGCGGCCGCAACCGCCGTCGCGGTGTTAAAAAGCCCGAGGGCAACGGCCGCGGCCCCGTGATGCTCGTCATCACCCCCACGCGCGAGCTTGCCCAGCAGATCGACGAGGTCGCGAGCAAGATCGCCGACGTCACGGGCCACGTTGCCGTGACCGTCGTGGGCGGCGTGAGCTACAAGCCGCAAACCGCTGCCCTCAAGTACGGCTGCGACATCCTGGTCGCAACGCCGGGCCGTCTGGTCGATCTGATCGAGCAGGGTGCCTGCCATCTGGACGAGGTCAAGGTGCTGGTGCTCGACGAGGCCGACCGTATGCTCGACATGGGCTTTTTGCCTGCCGTCCGCCGCATTGTGCGCGAGACGCCGGCCGAGCGCCAGACGCTGCTGTTCTCGGCGACGCTCGACGAGGAGGCCGTGGGCGAGATCACCGACCTGGTGAGCGACCCGGCACGCGTGGAGATCGCGCCCGCCACGTCGACCGCCGACACCGTCGACCAGTTTGTGTTCCCGGTGTCCATCGAGGCCAAGAACAACCTGCTGCCCGAGTTCCTCAAAAAGGAGGGCCCGGAGCGCACTATCGTCTTTATGCGCACCAAGCACCGCGCCGACAGCTGCTGCCGTCGTCTGGAGCGCAAGGGCATCAAGGCCGCCGCGATTCACGGCAACCGCAGCCAGGCCCAGCGCGAGCGTGCCCTTTCGGCCTTCCGCGACGGTACCGTCGACGTGTTGGTGGCAACCGACGTGCTCGCCCGCGGCATCGACATCAGCGACGTGCGTTACGTCGTGAACTTTGACGTGCCGGCCGAGCCGACCGACTACATCCACCGTATTGGCCGTACGGGCCGCGCCGGCGAGCTGGGCTGGGCCATCACGTTTGTGACCGAGCAGGATGTCGATGAGTTCTACGAGATCGAGAAGCTCATGGACAAGACCGCCGACATCTACGAGGCCGGCGACCTGCATGTGGGCCCCAATCCGCCCGCGGTTGACCCCGAGCGCGATCCTGCGGCCTTTAAGGTGAAGAAGAAGACCAAGCGCGGCAAGTCCAAGAGCAAGAAGAAGCTTGAGCAGGCGCGTCGCGACGGCAAGCGCAACGGCGACGATTACGGTGATGTGGCCGGTCGTTCCAACCGCGGTCGAGACGAGCGTCGCGGCGACGGTGAGCGTCCGAGCCGTCCCAAGCGCGGCGGCAAGACCCGCGTGCGCGAGGGCGTTCAGGCTCGCGTGGACGAGGCTGTGGAGAGCGTGGCCCGCGAGGTGGCTGCCGAGGAGCGCGGCGGTGCTGGTGTCGTTGAGCAGGCCCCGCGCGGCAACCGTGCCGAGCGCCGTGCCAAGCAGTTCCAGGGCGAGGCGCATCGCCGTCGCCGCGAGGACGAGGACCGCGGCGGTCGTCGCCGTGTTGAGCGCGAGGACGAGGGCCGTGGCTCGCGTGGCGGCAAGCGTGGTTCGGGCGATCGTCGTCGTTCCGGTCGCGATGGCGAGCGCGGCGGCCGTGATGAGCGCCGTGGCGGCGAGGGCCGCGGTTCGCGTGGCGAGCGTGGTACTCGCGGCGGCGAGTCCCGTGGCGGCAAGCGCTTTGATGAGCGCGGTGGCCGTGGCGGCGAGCATCGCGAGGGCACTCGTGGCAATGGCAGCCGCAGCGGTGCTGGCCGCTCTAACGAGTCGCGCGATCGCCGCGATCCGCGTGCCAGCCGCGATCGTCGCGATGACTGGCGCAACTACGACGATACCCGCGAGGAGCGTCGTGGCGGCTATCGTGGCGGGCGTGGCGGCAACCAGGCCGGCTCCCGCGGCGGCCGTGCCGGCGGTCGCGATAATCGTGGTAGCTATGGCAATAGTCGTGGCGGCAAGCGCGGCGGCAGCTCCCGTCGCCCCGGTGACGGCGGCGGCAAGCGCAAGTAACATACGCATCGCCCGCTAGAGCGAGGTGAACCAAGGGCCCCGAGCAACTACGCTCGGGGCCCTTTTTGTTTGCCGTATCCGATCGCTAGTTCAAATGTGATTTCCTCGGGAATGCATCTAGAGGATGCCGTGGGCCTGTTTCCTACCATGCGGCAATGGGTCCCATGGGGTGCGCCGTGCATTTTTTGGAGTATTCTGCAGTTCGAGTTGTCTGCATATGATTTGACGTCGCCAACGGTGGCTTTCGGATATCCCTAGCGAGCGTTCTGAGTCAGATTTCGTCGTTTTCCGGAGCAGGGGCGCGTCATTCTCGCCATGTCGGAACCCAAAATGACGCAGCGCCCTAAAGGTTTGCCCGCTCGGGGTATTGCTGGCGCGGTCACGTTGCAGAATACTCCGTTTTTTGCACGGGCCAGGATGGGGTACCTCGGGAGAACACGGCGGTATCCCGTAAATATATACAATCTGTACCGTAATTTATACAAAACGAAGAGGCAGACAGCGTAGGGTTGGTGCATTGGGGTGCTTGATGCACCAAAATGGGGATCCCACGTGCCGTATACTCTGGCTGGATGTGAAAACGGCTTGACGCGTTGCCAGACGTAGGGGGAGGGTGTCTCGATGAGCGTATTCGAAATTGTGTTTAGTCCGACGGGTGGAACGCAGAAGGTGTCTGGCCTTGTGGCCGGGGCACTGGACAAGAATACCGTTACCGTCGATCTGACCGATAGCGGGCTAGATTTCAGCGCTGTCTCGATGACTGAGGACGACGTGGCCGTAATCTCTGTGCCGGCGTATGCCGGTAGAATCCCGGCTGTGGTGGCTGACCGGTTGGGCATGGTTCACGGCAACGGAGCGCGGGCCGTTCTGGTGTGCGTCTACGGAAACCGCGCGTTTGAGGACACGCTCGTAGAGCTGGAGGACGTTGCGAAGCATGCGGGATTCCGGGTGATCGCGGCAGTTGCGGCCATTGCAGAACATTCCATTGCGCGACAGTTTGCTGCCGGTCGTCCGGATGCGCAGGATGCGGCGCAGCTTGCTGAGTTTGCTCAGCAAATTCAGCAAAAGCTGTTGGCTGAGGATGCGTCCGAGCCCTCTATCCCCGGCAATCGTCCTTATAAACAAGCTGGAGGTCACCGCATGGCGCCCGAGGCAACAGAGGATTGCGTCTCCTGCGGTGCATGCGCCGCGGCGTGCCCCGTTTGTGCTATCGACAAGGGTGACCCCAAACGAGCAGCTGGCGAGGCGTGCATCTCCTGCATGCGCTGCATCGCCGTATGTCCGCGAGGTGCTCGCAAGCTTGATTCCAGCAAACTATCCGCTGTTTCCCAGATGCTGAGCAAGGTTTGCGTCGTGCGGAAGGAATGCGAGCTCTTCATCTAGCGCATACGAAATTGGCGCAATGGGGCCAGGTTAATCTGCACCGACCTGGTGCAAACAAACCTGTCCCCAATGCACCAGAGCAAGGAGTGTCCCCGGGTGCCGGCAGAAAAGGAACGTCCCTAAGTACCGCATAAATACCGTTTATCGGAGAAAAAATACCGTTCGCCGGTCATAATGATTGTTCCGGCTTTGGGCTTGTCTACAATAACCCCCGTAAAAGAAATGCGGAAGGTTACCGAGTCCCCTCGGACGTGGGCCTAACCAAAGTCTTTGATCGCGAGCGTCTCAATGGGCGCATTCGATTGATTTTGGTTGGGCTATATTTATGAAGGGACATGTCACCATGGGTTTCTTTTCTCGCCTAATGGGTGGCTCGGATAAGCAGACGACTGCGGCTTCCGAGTTCGAAATCCTCGCTCCCGTTTCCGGCGAGCTTGTTCATCTAGAAATACCAATGACCCCGCTTTTAGCAGCCGTGCAGTGGGCGATGGCGTTGCCGTGGTTCCCCAAGAGGGAACGGTGTGCGCTCCTGTTTCCGGCACCGTCGCGGCGCTGTTTCCGACTGAGCACGCGCTGGGCATCATGTCCGACGACAGCTCTGCTCAGGTGATGCTGCACATCGGAATCGACACTGTTAAGCTTGAGGGCAAGGGCTTCCATGCGCTTGTTGCCCAGGGTGACCATGTCGACGCGGGCCAGCCCCTCGTCGAGGTCGATTTCGACGCGGTTCGCGCTGCCGGCTTCGATCCCACGGTCTTCGTTATCGTGTGCGAGCGTTCGGAGAACTCGACTCTTCGTGAGCATGCTTCCGGCCCTGTTGCTGTTAAAGAGCCTGTCGTCTGGCTTTCCGAGTAAATTCTTGTGGTGGGTACCGTGGTTATCAAGCGAGTTTTTAACAACAACGTCGCAATGGTCACTTCGGACGATGGCTCCGAGCTCATCGTCATCGGTCGAGGCCTCTGCTTTGGTCGCCATGCCGGCGATGCCATCGATGAGACGTCGGTCGAAAAGACCTACGCGTTGCAGGAGGGAACTTCTCAGGATTCGCGTACGATTGACCGCTTGGCACATCTTTTGGAGTCCATCCCCACCGTCAACCTCGTGATTTCCGAGGACATCGTTCAGATGCTTCGTCGAGAGCTCAATGTCGATATCAATGACAAGATTCTTATCGCTCTCGCAGACCATATCAGCCTCGCCCTCGATCGCGAGCGCAAAGGCGTTTCCTGCGAGAATCCGCTGCTGCTCGAGATCCAGCAGTTCTATCGCAAGGAGTACGCGCTTGCGGGCCGTGCCCTTCAGATTATCAAGGACTATTTGGGCATCCAGATGAGCGAAGAAGAGCAGGGTTTTATTACGCTGCATATCGTCAACGCCACCATGCCGCAACGCTCCGACCGTCTAATCATCTCGGTCCAGCTTGTTCGCGACGTGCTCGCGATTGTTTCCGAGCGCTATGCCACGACCCTCGATGACACCTCGCTGCCTTACGAACGCTTCGTTCGTCACCTGCAGTTTTTCGCTCAGCGAGCACTCGATCCTACGGCCGGGCAAATCAGTGGCGACGCGCTGTTCCGAATCGACGAAACGGCGTATCCGTGCGCATTCTCGTGCGCGGATGCCATAGCCGCTCACTTGTCGTCTACCTATAACGTTGTCGTTACCGATGCCGAGAAGAGTTATCTCGCATATCACATTGTTAATCTGCTTGGAGAACCTGGTCTCTAGGCATAACGTGCCCACACATCGATTGATATAAGGCAGGACTTACGGTCTTGCCCAGGGCACATCTGTCTTAATTTGCGGAAAAGGAAGGGGAGTACCGCTATGACCGCAAAAAAGAAGTTCAATTTCAAAGCGCCGTTGGAGGTGTTCGCGAAGTCGATCGTCCAGCCGATGATGTATCTCTCGGTTGCCGGCATCCTGCTCATCGTGGGCATCATTCTGACCAACAAGACCATCTGCGCTTTGGTCCCCGTACTGGGCTCCGGTCCGTTCCAGCTTGTGGGCGCCGTTGTCTATCAGTCGCTGATGTTTATCATCAACAACCTCTCGATTCTGTTCTGCGTGGGCATCGCCGGCGCCATGGCAAAGAAGAACAAGGGCCATGCTTCGCTGATCGCCCTGATGTCGTTCTTCCTGTTCCTGCAGGCTAACAACATCGTGCTCAACGCCACCGGCTCTCTTGCCGATGCGAGCGGCATGCTCGGTCTTACCGGAACCGGCCAGGCCACCGTTATGGGCATCCAGGTGCTCGATACCGGCGTGTTTGGCGGCATCATCCTTGGTTGCATCACCGGTGCCGTGTTCAACAAGTACTCGAACAAGCAGTTCCCCATTGCCCTTTCGATGTTCTCGGGCGTTCGCTTCCCGTTCCTGATCATGATCATCATTTCCTGGATCATGGGCGCTGGCTTCTGCATCGTTTGGCCTCCGGTTCAGGGTGCCATCTCCTCCGTTGCCGGCATCATTAAGGAGTCGGGCAACATCGGTCTGTTTATCTACGGCATGCTCAACAAGCTGCTCGTTCCCACCGGTCTGCACCACCTCATCTACACCCCGTTCCAGTTCTCCGATGTGGGCGGCACCCTTACGCTGGGTGATCAGGTTATCGCCGGTGCCTATCCCATCCGTGTTGCCGAGATGGCAATGACGGGCCAGCCCTTCTCCGATAGCACCTACTTCAACAGCTACACCTTCAACAACCTGTGGCCCTACATCGGCATCGGCCTCGCCTTTATCTTCACTGCTTACAAGGGAAACAAGGACAAGACCAAGGCTGTCATTATCCCGCTGATCATCACCGCCGTGCTCTCCTGCGTGACCGAGCCCATGGACTTCCTCTTTGTCTTTGCCGCTCCCGTGCTCTTTGTCGTTCACTCGGTTCTTTCCGGCATCTTCCTGGTCCTGCTCAAGGTTCTCTCCGTGCCCGCTTCGACTGCAGGCGGCATCATCAACATCGTGGTTTCCAACCTGGTTCTCGGTGTCGATAAGACCAACTGGCCGGTTATGCTGGTGCTTGGAGTCGTCAACGCCGCTCCTTACTTCTTCCTCTTCACCTTCCTTATTAAGAAGCTCAACCTTCACACCCCTGGTCGCGAGGAAGAGTCCGAGCTTGCTGAGTCCGTTGCCGAGGGCGAGGCCGCCGCGTCTGTCGCGGTGAAGCAGGGCGCTGTTGCCGCAGCTCCCGCAGAGGGCGTCGATGCAGGTATTGCCGACCTGGTCGCGGGTCTTGGTGGCAAGGACAACATCGAGGAGCTCGAGAACTGCTTTACGCGTCTTCGTGTGAACGTTAAGAACCCGGACCTCATCGATGAGAACCTCATCAACCACGTGCCCAACAGCGGCATCAACCGCAACGGCAACAATATCCAGATTATCTTTGGCATGAAGGTCGCCGAGATGCGCGACAAGGTCGAAAACGCAATTGAGAAGGAGCAGTAAACAATGATCATTACTCTGTGTGGTGGCGGATCCACCTTTACCCCCGGCATCGTCAAGTCCATCGCCCTGCGCAAGGACGAGCTCGACGTTGACGAGATTCGTCTGTACGACATCAACGAGGAGCGCCAGCGCAAGATCGGCGTGCTCGTGGACTGGATTTTGCACGAGGACCTCGGCCTGGACATCAAGCTCACGGTGACCACCGACAAAGAGACGGCTTTTACCGACGCGAGCTTCGTGTTTGCCCAGATGCGCGTGGGCGGCTACGCCATGCGCGAGCAGGACGAGAAGATTCCGCTGCGTCACGGCTGCGTTGGTCAGGAGACCTGCGGTTGCGGCGGCCTTGCCTACGGCATGCGCACCATCTTCCCCATGGTCGAGCTGATCGATGACGTTGAGAAGTACGCCAAGAAGGACTACTGGATTCTCAACTACTCCAACCCTGCCGCCATCGTCTCCGAGGGCTGCCGCGTGCTGCGTCCCAACGCTCGCATCATCAACATCTGCGACATGCCGATCGCGATCATCGACGTGGTTTGCGCCGCGCTCGATATCGACAAGAAGGATGTCGAGTACGATTACTTTGGCCTCAACCACTTTGGTTGGTTCACCTCGATCCGCCACAAGGGCGAGGAGGTGCTCCCGCAGCTGCGCGAGTACATCAAGGAGCATGAGATTCTGCTGCCCGACTCTTACCTCAAGGGCATGGGCTCGCTCATGGCAAAGAAGCCCGAGGAGGCCGTCGACGAGCACCCCGAGCAGAACCGCCACACCAAGGGCAGCTGGTACTACGTCTGGAAGGGCGAGTACGAGATCATGGAGTGCTTCCCGGAGTACCTGCCCAACACGTATCTGAACTACTACCTGCAGCAGAAGGAGTTCGTCGAGCACTCCAACCCCGAGCGCACCCGTGCTAACGAGGTTGAGGAGACGCGTGAGAAGAACCTCTTTGATGGTATCGACCATTACGAGAAGACGGGCGAGATCGACGAGAGCACGTTCTATGCGGGCAGCCACGGCGACTGGATTGCCGATCTGGCTATCGCTCTGAAGAACGACACCAAGCAGCGCTTCCTGGTCATTTGCGAGAACAAGGGCGCCATCCCCAACATGCCCTACGACGCTATGGTCGAGCTGCCTGCCTACATTGGCAAGAACGGCCCCGAGGTCATCAGCCGCGACAACATTCCGCTGTTCCAGCAGGGCCTCATGATGCAGCAGCTGAACTCCGAGAAGCTCATTGTCGAGGCTACGATCGAGGGTTCGTACGAGAAGGCGCTTAAGGCCTTTACGCTCAACAAGACCGCGCCGTCGATGAAGGTCGCCAAGGAGGTTCTCGACGACATGATCGAGGCCAACAAGGGTTACTGGCCCGAGCTTAAGTAAAAGCAACAGGGTCGCTGGCCGCATGCCTGAAGCAATGCCCCGCCCACGTGATTGCGTGGGCGGGGCATTGTCGTTTGGTAACGCGTTTTATCAAATATGGCATTTATCTGCGATAATGTTCATTTTCACCGCTGATGGTGACATTTCATACCGCCTGCCGAACTGCGTGGAGACCTAACAACTTTTTAGGTCAGTGTTGTGCGTGTAGCAATTTCGCCCGGCCTCGCCTCCGGGCTGCCATGTGAGAGGGGATCTTATGGCTCGACTGCACGTAATGGAACGCAGCCACGCTCAGGCCGTCATGGACGACCTGCACGATGCACTCGGACGTCGTCTGGCGGTGAGTTCACTCGCCCCGTGCCCCGTCGAGTTTACGGCGGCGCTCGTCAACCTGTGCTCCACCCAGAGCTGCGGCAAGTGCACGCCCTGCCGCGTGGGCCTGAGCGCGCTGAGCGACCTGCTCGACGATGTGCTCGAGGGCCGCGCCGACGAGTCCACGCTCAACTTGATTGAGCGCACGGCCCGCACCATCTACCTTTCGAGCGACTGCGCCATCGGCTACGAAGCTGGCGCCATGGCACTCACGGCCATTCGCGGCTTCCGCGACGATTTTGAGCACCACATCCGCGAGCACTCCTGCGGCTTTGACCGCGAGGCTCGCGTCCCGTGTGTCTCGGGCTGCCCGGCGCACGTCGACATTCCTGGTTACATCTCGCTCGTCGAGGCAGGCCGTTATGCCGACGCCGTCAAGGTCATCCGCAAGAACAACCCGCTACCGCTCGTCTGTGGTCTGGTGTGCGAGCATCCCTGCGAGATGCATTGCCGCCGTGGCATGGTCGACGACCCCATGAACATCCTCGCCCTCAAGCGTTTTGCCGTTGAGCATAGCGACCTCAACGACCACAAGCCACATGTAGTGGACAACACCGGTAAGCGCGTCGCCGTGATCGGCGGCGGCCCGGCCGGCCTTTCCTGTGCCTACTACCTGGCCGTGATGGGCCACAAGGTGACCATTTTTGAGCAGCGCCACCACTTGGGCGGCATGCTGCGCTACGGCATCCCCAGCTATCGTCTGCCGCGCGAGCGCCTGCAGGCCGAGATCGACTGGATCTTGAGCGCCGGCATCGACGTGGAGCTCGACCACTCCGTGAGCGGCGAGGAGCTCGCCCGTCTGCGCGACGAGTTCGATGCCGTCTACCTGGCCATCGGTGCCCACAGTGACAAGAAGCTCGGCCTTCCGGGTGAAGAGGCGCCCGGCGTGGAATCGGCCGTCAAGATGCTGCGCGCCATCGGCGATGACGAGCTGCCCGACCTGAGCGGCCAGCGCGTGTGCGTCATCGGCGGCGGCAACGTTGCCATGGACGTGGCACGCTCCGCCGTGCGCTGCGGTGCCGAAAAGGTAAGCATCGTCTACCGCCGTCGCATCTGCGATATGACGGCCCAGGACGCCGAAATCGCCGGCGCCCAGGCCGAGGGTTGCGAGGTTCTGGAGCTCACGGCGCCGCTCGCCATCGAGACGGGCGAAGATGGTCGCGTGAGCGGCCTGCGCGTGCAACCGCAGATTATCGGCGAGCCTCGCCGTGGGCGTCCGGCCCCGCGTGCCGCAGCCACGCCCGAGCGCGTCATTCCCTGCGAGCGCGTGTTTGTGGCCATTGGCCAGGACATCGATTCCAAGCCGTTTGAGGACATGGGCATCGCCTGCAAGTGGGGTCGCGTCGTTACCGATTCGGACGGCGCCGTGCCCAACTTCGATGGCCTCTTTAGCGGCGGCGACTGCCAGACCGGTCCCGCCACCGTCATCCGTGCCATCAACGCCGGCCGCGTGGCTTCGGCAAACATCGACCGCTACCTGGGCTTTGACCACAAGATCAAGCTCGACGTGGAGCTGCCGACCGTGCAGTTTAAGGGCAAGCACGAGTGCGGCCGCTGCGAGCTGGGCGAGCGCGAGGCCGGCGAGCGCATTCACGATTGGAATCTGGTCGAGCAGGGTCTCACCGAGGAGGAGGCGCGCCAGGAGGCGAGCCGCTGCCTGCGCTGCGACCACTTTGGCTTTGGCGCGTTCCGCGGAGGGAGGAACCTGGAATGGTAGAGCTCAACAAAACCACCGTCGGCGACAACAGCGAAAACGGAGCGCACAACATGGTCAAGCTCACTATCGATAATTGCGAGGTCGTGGTACCCGAGCACACCACGATCCTGGATGCGGCCAAGTCCGTCGGCATCCAGATTCCCACCCTGTGCTACCTGCGCGATCTGAACGAGATCGGCGGCTGCCGCGTGTGCGTGGTCGAGGTTGAGGGCTGCGACCAGCTGGTTGCCGCCTGCAACAACTACGTGCTCGATGGCATGGTGGTCCACACCAACAGCCCCAAGGCCCGCGAGGCGCGCCGCACCAACGTGCAGCTGCTGCTTTCGCAGCACGATTCACGCTGCACGAGCTGTGTGCGCAGCGGTAACTGCAACCTGCAGACCATTGCCAACGACCTGGGCATTTTCTATCTGCCGTTTCAAAGGCATTTGGCGGGCGAGGGCTGGGATTTCGATTTCCCCATCATCCGCGAAAACGACAAGTGCATTAAATGCATGCGCTGCATCAAGGTGTGCGAGAGCGTACAGGGCCTAGGGATTTGGGACCTGACCAACCGCGCCACGCATACCGCCGTGGGCACCCGCGGGCGCGTGCCGATCGGCAAGACCGATTGCGTCGCGTGCGGCCAGTGCATCACGCATTGCCCGACGGGCGCGCTGCGCGAGCGCGACGACACCGAGACCGTGTTTGACGCGCTCGCTAATCCCGACAAGATCGTGCTGGTGCAGATCGCGCCGGCCGTGCGTAGTGCTTGGGGCGAGGAGCTCGGCATTCCGCGCGAGGAGGCAACCGTCGAGCGTCTGGCTTGCGCGCTGCGCCGCGTGGGCTTTGAGTACGTGTTCGATACCGATTTCTCGGCCGACCTCACCATTATGGAGGAGGGCTCCGAGCTGCTCGAGCGCCTGGGCGCCGCCGCTAAGGGTGAGGGCGACAGCCGCGGCTGGCCCATGTTTACGAGCTGCTGCCCGGGCTGGGTGCGCTTTGTGAAGGCACGTTACCCCGAGTTTGTCGACAGCCTGTCCACGTCAAAGTCGCCGCAGCAGATGTTCGGCGCTATCGCCAAGACCTACTACGCCAAGATGCTGGGCGTGGAGCCCGAGCGTCTGTTCGTGGTGTCCGTTATGCCGTGCACGGCCAAGAAGGCCGAGTGTGCGCTGCCGAGCATGATGGGCGAGGGCGGCGCGCCCGACGTGGACGTTGCGCTGACGGTGCGCGAGATGGTGCGTATGATCCGCGCGAGCCACGTGAGCGTTGACACGCTGGTCGAGGAGCCGCTCGATACGCCGCTGGGCTTTGGCACGGGCGCGGGCGTGATTTTTGGCGCCACGGGCGGCGTGATGGAGGCTGCCGTGCGCTCGGCATATTACCTGGTGACGGGTAAGAACCCGGATGCCGATTTCTTTACCGACGTGCGCGGCCTGGACGGCTGGAAGGAAGCCGTCGCCGATATCGATGGCACTAAGGTGCGCGTCGCCGTGGCACACGGGCTGGGCAACGCTGAACGTCTGCTCGACGCGATTCGCGACGGCCGTGTGAGCTATGACTTCGTTGAGGTCATGGCGTGCCCGGGCGGCTGCGCCGGTGGCGGCGGTCAGCCCATTCACGACGGCTGCGAGCTGGCAGCCGAGCGCGGTCAGGTGCTCTGGGGCCTCGATGCGAACGCCGAGATTCGCTTCTCGCACGAGAATCCCGATGTTCAGGCGTGCTATAGCGAGTTCTTGGGTGCGCCGCTCTCGCCGCTGGCCGAGGAATTGCTGCATACCGACCATCACGCATGGACGATGCCTAACGAGGGGACGTGCTAGCGATGCGCGCGTTTAATGTTGAGCTGTCGCGCCGGGGGTTTGCCTCGGCGCTCGCCGCGGGCGCGTTGTCGCTCGCGCTGGCTGGCTGTGGCGGCGGAGCTGCGGGGGCGGGGTCCGCCGCGGGCTCGGCTGCCACGGACGGCGCCGGTGCTGTCGCAGAGCCGGTCGAGGTGCACGTCGCCTCGCTCAAGGGGCCGACCTCGATTGGCCTGGTGCAGTTTATGGACCAGGCTGCCGATGGCGAGACGGACAATGCGTTCGACTTTGCGATCAACACTGCCGCCGACGAGATTGTGCCCAAGGTCATTCAGGGCGATATCGATATCGCCCTGGTGCCCGCCAACGTGGCGAGTGTGCTCTACAACAAGACCGAGGGCGCGGTGCAGGCCATCGACATCAACACGCTGGGCGTGCTGAACGTTGTGACGGGCGACGCGAGTGTGGCCTCGTTTGGCGATCTGGCGGGCCATACCGTCTATATGACGGGCAAGGGCACCACGCCGGAGTACGTCATGAACTTCCTGCTGGAGCGCGCGGGCCTGACCGGCCAGGTGACGCTCGAGTTTAAGAGCGAGCCCACCGAGGTGCTGTCGGCGTTGCTTGTCGACCCGTCCGCCGTGGGCGTGCTGCCGGAGCCGTTCAAGACGGCGGCCATCGCCAAGAGCGAAGGCAAGCTGTCGGCGCCGGTAAGTCTGACCGATGTGTGGGATGAGCTGGCGGGTGACACGGGCTCCCGTTTGCTGACGGGCGTGACCGTGGTGCGCCGGGCCTTTGCCAAGGAACATCCCGAGGCCGTGGCGGAATTCTTGAGCTGCCATGCGGCGAGCGTTGAAGCCGTGAACGCGGCGCCGGCAGACTGGGCTCAGGCCGTGGTCGATGCGGGCATCGTCGATAACGCCGCGATTGCCGAAAAGGCGATTCCCGGGTGCATGCTCGTGTGCCAGACGGGGAAGGATATGAAGGCGGCGCTCGACGGGTATCTGCAGGTGCTGGCTGATGCGGACGCGAGCGCCGTGGGCGGCAAGCTCCCGGCCGATGATTTCTACTACATGGAGTAGCCCGTGCGTGTGTTTGCTCGACAAATGACAGTGCGTGTGAAGGCGGTGGCGGCAGCAGGTGCCGTTGCCGCTTTTTGGCTTGCCGTGTGGGTGCTGGTGGCGGGTCTCGTGGCGCAGCCGTTGATTTTGCCGGGGCCGGGCGCTGTTGTGGTGGCGTTGCTGCGGCTGGTGTGCGATGGCGGTACCTGGGCGATTTTGGCGGGCTCGGGCGCGCGGATACTGGGCGGGCTGGCTCTTGCTGCGGTGTGTGGTGGCGTGCTTGCCGGGATTTCGTCGCGTTCGCGGGCGTTTGCCCGCCTGGTGGCACCGGCGCTTTCGTTTGTAAAGGCGACGCCGGTTGCCTGCGTGGTGGTCCTGCTGCTCATTTGGCTGGGGTCGGCGCGCGTGAGCATCGCCGCGGTCTTTTTGATGGCGCTGCCGGGTGTGTTTTTCTCGCTGGTCGAGGGTTTGACGCAAGTGGATAAGCCGCTGGAGCAGATGTTTCGTCTGCATGGCGTGCGGGGCTGGCGACTGTTTTGCGCCCACACCTGGCGCGAAGTCCTGCCGTTTGTGCTTTCGTGCGCCCGCGCCGTGATCGGCATGAGCTGGAAGGCCGGCGTGGCGGCGGAGTTGATCGGCATGGCGGCGGGCACCGTGGGCGAACGCATCTATCAGGCGAAGCTTTTGATTGAGACTGCCGATTTGCTGGCCTGGACCGTGCTGGTTGTTATGGCTTCGTGGGCATGCGAGCGCGTGCTGGTGTGGCTGCTGCGGGCTTCGGGGCCTGCGGCGTGGCGTGCGGCGGTGCTGTCGCATGGACGCGGCTTGCACGGGCGTGCGGGCGGTTCTGCTGGCGGCAGGGCTGCGGCGGAGCTTGCGCTTGCTGTGGGCGACCGGGCGCCCTGGGCGCCGGCGCTCGACGGACTGGTGCTTCATGTGTCTGCCGGTGGGCGCGCCTGCGTGATGGGCGCCTCGGGCGTGGGCAAGTCGACGTTGCTTGCGCTGGCGGCGGGGGAGCGCACGCCGTGCTCGATGGTGTTTCAGGATACGCGCCTGGTTGAGGACGCCTCTGCTTTGGATAACGTGCTGGTGTGCGCCGACGCGCGCGTGGATGCCTCGAGTGCTGCAGCCCTGTTGTGCCTGCTGGTACCGGGGATCGATGTGCATGCCCGCGTGGCCGAGCTCTCGGGCGGGCAGCTCCGTCGCGTCGAGATTGCCCGAGCCCTGCTGTGTCCGGGCGGCGCAGTGATTCTGGACGAGCCCTTTACCGGTCTAGACATCGCTGCGCGCGACGCATGCACCGAGGTCGTGCTCGACTTGCTCGACGGCCGTATGCTGTTGCTTGCCACGCACGATTCCGCTGACGCTCGGGCCCTCAATATCTCGGACATCATCACGCTCTAAAGACTTACTCAGCGACAAATTGATCCGTTTTTTCTCCGTCCCCATGGGGTCGGGTATGGTATTCTATCTGCGGGGTAATACTTAGGAATACCAAGTAATACCAACGCCGTAGAACAAACTCCAGATGCGGGCCAATCGGGTTGCCTTCACAGCCCGTCGCCCAGCCGCGTGGCCCGCATCCATCCGCACCACCGTCGTTTCAAAAGGGAAGCGCCATGGCAGAACACATGACCCCGGTTGTCGCGAAGGTCTTGCCCGAGGAAAAGGCGGCCTTCGCGGCGGCAACCCAGCTCGTGGGCACCACGCCGTCCAACGCCATCCGCATGTTCATCGCCGCCTTCAATCGCTGCGGCACCTTTCCGTTCGACATCTCGCCGAGCGGGGCTTTTGGCGCTGCGCCCGATTCTCATCAACAATGACTGTCCCAAACTGCCGGCACTTGGGGACGTTCCTTATCTGCCGGCAGTTAAGGAACGTCCCTAAGTGCCGGGTTTTGAGGAGGTTGGCATGCTCAACGCGATGATTTGGGCACTTGCCTGTTTTGGCGTCGTCGCTGCCGATATTGCCCTGAGCGTCGTTTTGTTCTCCGCCCTTGGCGTCGCATCGGTGCTCATGGGTTTTTCGCCCTATGACCTCAACATTCAATTGCTTCAGGCCGTCGCGCAGACGGCATCGTTTTTGATGGCGCTGCTGTGGTGGCGTTATCTGTGGCCGCGTTCGTTTATGGCACGCCGGCAAAGCGAGCACCCGCTCGGCGGGGGAGCGCGTGGGGCGTGGAAACGCATCGCCTGCGTTGTCGTGATCGGCCTATCCATGCAGGTGGTCATTAGCTACCTATGCGACGGCGTGCTGTCGCTGCTGCCCGAGGTCGCGGCAGACTATAGCGAGCTCGTCGAGGAAACGGGCATGGGCGATACCGGCCTTCTTGCCGTCCTGACCACGGTGCTCGGCGCGCCGTTTTGCGAGGAACTGCTGGTGCGCGGCATCATCTTTGAGTTTTCGCTGCGTGCGTTTAATCCACAGTGCCGTTCGCTCTGGAAGCGCCGGCGCCGCGCGAACGCGCAGGACGGCGCCATGGTGCCCTGGGCGGCCCCAAGCACGTGGGGTATCGCAGCGGCGATTGTACTGCAGGCGGCAATCTTCGGTTTTATGCACATGAATTGGGTGCAGGGTTGCTACGCGGGTGCCGCTGGCCTCATCTTTGGTTGGGTGCTCGTGACGACCGGAAAGCTCCGCTACACGATCCTGCTGCACTTTGCCTTTAACGCCGGGTCGTACCTCATGGGCCTGCTGTGGTTTGTGAATACACCGCTCGACGTGGTGGTCACGGTTGGCATCGCCGGCTTTGTGCTGGTAGAGTCGATGCGCTCGCTGCTACGATTGTGCATTCCCGTGTCGCGCGAAGCTGATCGGTCTGAGTAATAACGCCTTTAACTAGACCGATGCGTCCTGAACGCACCTGGCGTTTCGCCGAATGTTTCTTTAAATTTTGAGTAAAAGAATGACATGTTGGATATGCCGACTTTTCGGGCTACATACTGCACGCTGCGCTCGGTGTTATTGAGAAGATATGCCGCCTCTGTGAGCTGCTGGTTGAGCTTGATTTGCGAAAACGTTTTGCCGGTTTTTTGCTTGATCAAGCTGCTGAGATAGCTGGTGCTATAACCCGTATCGCTCGCAATGCTTTCGAGCGTGCAGTCGCCGTAACTTCGCTCAATATGATTCAGAATCGACACGATGCGTTCGTCCGACATGATCGCCTGGTTATCAGTTGCGGAGCGTCGGTACAGTCCTCGAATGAGAACAAGGAATAGGCTGACGGCGAGGTGCCTCATGAGTTCATTGGAATAGGCATCTTTAAAGTGATATTCGATAAAGAGCATCTCGATGAGGCGTCGCGCATGTCGGGCGTATTCCTCTGGAAGAATGAGATATTTTCGGGCCTCGCGGTTTTTGGACACAAAATCAAATAGAAGATTCGTTAATGGTGACGCGCCGGGTAGCTGGCTCAGGAACAACGAATCGAACATTTCTTTTTTGAAGACGATCGAAATGACGATATCATGCTCGCCCTTAACGTATGGAACGCTTCTGACTACGCCGGTGTTGCAAATGAGCACGTCGCCCTTTTTAAGGAGTAGTCGCCGTTCGTTGACGATAAACGTGCAGACGCCGTCGTACACGTAGTTAAGCTCCATATCCCGATTGATATGAGGAGGAATATCGGTAAAGCGCGACTCCTTGATAAGGCCCACGGGGTTTTCGTCGAGAGTTTCTTTCCAATCAAACAGATAGACCTCTTCGCCGTTAATGGTTGTGGTTTCCACCCTGTTATATCGCGGGCTGAGCTCTCCCGGATGTGTGCGATGCCACTCTTCGGTCTCGGTATGCGTATAGAGCAGCTGTTTGAGATTCGAATCCATGGGGTGCTCCAGCGGTGAACGGTAGAATCGATACCTTGAACGGTATTATATCTAAAAAAATGTTATAAAGCCACGCTTTCTATGCGATATCTTATGCATCTTGTTCTTCCTAGTATTGGGTTATCCGCTGGAGCATCCGATCAAGGAGGGCAAATGGGTAAGTTAAAACATGGGTTTGACTCCGACTTTTTATGGGGCGGAGCCATATCGTGCTCGCAGGCCGATGGCGCCTGGAATGAGGGCGGAAAGGGAAAGTCGACGCAGGATTGTCGATGGCTGGATGGTACCTGGACTCATGACCAGATTGAGGACAAGCATCAAAACAACCCATTCTGCCATGACGAGCTAATGAACGCTCTCGCAGATGATGGCGTTGAGTTCTACCCGTTTAGGCGTGGCAACGACTTCTATCATCACTATCGTGAGGACATCGCGCTTTTTGCGGAGATGGGCCTCAAGCTGTTCCGCACCTCTATTTGCTGGAGCCGAATCTATCCTAACGGAGATGACCTTGAGCCTAACCGCGAAGGCATCGAGTGGTATCGAAGCATGCTGGGTGAGTGCAAAAAGCACGGCATTAAGACCTTCGTCACCATGCTCCACTATGACATCCCGGTAAATCTTGTCACCACATATGGGGGATGGAAGAATCGCAAGACGATTGACTTCTTCGCCCGCTATGTCGAGACAATCGTTACGGAATTGGGCGATCTGGTCGATTTCTGGCTGCCTTTTAACGAGTTCAATGCAGCGCGTTTTTCGCCTTGGGACGGGGTCTGTCTGGTCAAAGACGAAGAGGGGGAGAACTTCGATCGAGCCATCTTCCAGTGCCTGCACCATGAGTTCGTTGCCAATGCGCGTGCCGTCGAGATTGTCCATCGTCTTTCGCCCGATACTCCCGTTGGCGGCATGATCGCTCGATTCTGTACGTATCCCGCCACCTGCCGTCCCGAAGATAACATGCAGGTTATTCACGACGACCAGTATTCCAACTGGTTCTATACGGACGTGATGGCTCGCGGAAAATACCCCGCTTATATGAATCGCTATTTCGATGCGTGCGATATCGAGATTCAAATGGAACCGGGCGATGAAGAGCTCATCGCTCGCAACACGGTCGACTTCCTGGCCTTCTCGTACTACTTTTCCCAGGTATCCACCTGCGATCAGGGATGGGAGAAGACTGCGGGCAATCTGGTCATGGCAAACAAGAACCCTTATCTCGAGACGAGTGAGTGGGGCTGGCAGCTCGATCCCATTGGCCTGAGGGTTACCCTTAACCAGATGTATGACCGCTATGGGCTGCCTCTGTATATCGCCGAGAACGGCCTCGGTACATCTGACGTGGTCGAGGAGGATGGCAGCATCCACGACGAGTATCGAATCGATTATTTGCGCCAGCACATAAAGTGCCTTAAAGAGGCGGTGATCGATGGCGTTGACGTGCGCGGATATATGATCTGGGGATTCATTGACCTTGTTGCCTGCGGTCCTCTTACGATGGACAAGCGCTACGGGCTTATCTATGTCGATCTGGATAATTGCGGCCACGGCACTGCGAAGCGCTTGCGTAAAGACTCTTTCTATTGGTACCAGAAATGCATCGCCACCAATGGCGAAGACCTTGGGTAGGAGTGATTGTTATGGCAGACAAGAAGGAACTGGCCGCTCGTGTCCTCGAGCTCGTGGGCGGCGCCGATAACGTTGTTATGGCAACGCACTGCATTACAAGGCTGAGGTTCAACCTGAAGGACGATAGCAAGGCAGACCTGGAGGCCCTTAAGACGCTTGACGGCGCCTTGGGCGCGCAGGTTAAAGACGGGCAGTGGCAGGTTATCATCGGTGCCAGCGTGGGGTCGGTATATGACGAATTGGAGCCCATGCTTGGCGACAGGATGGGTGGCGAGGTCTCCGCCGACGCCGAGCAGCCTGAGCTCCAAAAAGGTTCGGCTCGCGTATTCGATATCATCACCGGCATCTTCTCCGCTATCATTCCCGCACTGGTGGCGGGAGGCATCGTAAAGGGCATCCTGGCTGCTATCGCGGCTTTTGGAATCGACACGGGTGCCGGCGACTTTGCGATATTCAATATGATTTCGGATATCCCGTTCTACTTCTTGCCGTTTTTGCTGGCAATGTCTACAGCTGATAAGTTCCGAGTCAACCGTTCGCTTGCGCTTTGTGTTGCCGGATCGCTGATGTACCCGACTATTGTCAACGCTGTCGGTACGGGCGAGACGCCTCTTGCGTTGTTCGGTTTTACGGTGCCGATTTTTAGCTACGCCGATTCCGTGTTCCCGGTCATCTTTGGCGTCATTGGCTTGTCTTTTGTATATCGCGCAATCGACAAAGTCGTGCCGGATCTCTTTAAGCTCGTTGTCGTTCCGGCGCTCTCCCTTGCTATCGTGATTCCGGTCAACCTGTTTGTGCTCGCCCCGATTGGTGCCTGGTGCGGTCTTGGTCTTGCCAACGGTATCGTTTGGCTATTCTCGACGTTAGGTCCCGTTGCCGGTTTTCTGCTGGGCTTCTTTATGCCGCTTATCGTGCTCTTTGGCATGCACCAGTCGACGAGCCCCATCCAGATTTCCAATATCGCAACGCTGGGGTATGACTATCTGCTCCCGATCTCTTTCTGCCATAACCTCGCCGAAAGCGGTGCGTCTTTTGGTGCAGCTCTGCGCATGACCGACGAAAAGCTCAAGTCCGCTGCAATGACGTGCGCCTTCTCAGCATTTATGGGAATTTCCGAGCCCGCCTTGTTTACCGTTCAGGTTCCTAACAGGACTCCGCTTATCGCTGCGATGATTGCGGATGGCATTGGCGGCGCGCTCACCGTTGTTCTGGGCGCTAAGTGCTTCGGCTTTGTTATGCCTGGCATTACCTCGTTGCCCGTTTATGCCGATCCAAGCGGCAATCCCATGAACCTGATCATGATTGTCGTCTGCATCGCTTTGACTTGGGTTATCTCTGCGGCGCTCTCGTTTGCGCTCTATGGTCGTTTCGACAAAAAGTAACAACGTCTTGAGATAGACAATATTAATCGGCCGCTCGCCGGGGAATCGTTCTGCGACGCCCCGGCGAGCGGCATTTTATTGGTGGGGCGTGTCGTGTCGCCAACGGCGGCATGCCGCCTCGCCGCGCTAGTTGCGACGCCCGCCTGCGTTGGCGCCCTGTCGTCCCTGCGCCGCGCGGTTGCGGCCCGCGGTGTTCTGCGCTCGCGACATGCCGCCGTGGCCCTTGCTGCCTTTGGGTCCCTTGCCGGCGGCGCCACCGTGTGGCTTGCCGCCCTTCTTGCCGGTGCCATGCCCACCGCCAGCAGATGTCTCGCCCGGGCGTGGCGGCACGGGGCGAATCAGGCAATGCTTGGTGTAGCCGATCAGGTCGCGACGGCCAGCCTTTTCCAGCGCCTCGCGTACCAGCTTGTAGTTCTCGGGCTTGCGATACTGGATGAGCGCGCGTTGCATGGCCTTCTCGTGCGGGTCGCGCGCCACATAGATCGGTTTCATGGTGCGCGGGTCCACGCCGGTGTAGTACATGCACGTCGACATGGTGGACGGGGTGGGGTAGAAGTCCTGCACCTGTTCGGGCATGTAGCCCATGTCGCGCACGGCTTCGGCAAGGTCCACGGCTTCCTTCATGGTCGAGCCGGGGTGGCTCGAGATTAGATACGGCACCACGTACTGCTTGAGTCCGTATTCGCGGTTCAAGCGTTCAAATTTGCGGCAGAACGCGTCGTAGACGGCTCGGCTCGGCTTGCCCATCACTGACAGCACCGCATCGCTCACGTGCTCGGGCGCTACGCGCAGCTGGCCCGAGACATGGTGCTCCAGCAGCTCGCGCAAAAACTCGTCCGAGGCATCGGCCATAGTGTAGTCAAAACGGATGCCGCTGCGGACGAAGACCTTCTTGACGCCCGGCAGCTGGCGTAGGTCGCGCAGCAGCTGCGTGTAGCCGCTCTCGTCGACCACCATGTTCTTGCACACGCTCGGCCATAGGCAGCGCTTGTTCTTGCACACGCCGTGCTTGAGCTGCTTGTCGCAGGCGGGACGGCTAAAGTTGGCCGTCGGTCCGCCTACGTCGTTGATGTAGCCCTTAAACTCGGGATCGCGCGTGAGCAGCTCGGCCTCGCGCATGATCGAGTCGTGGCTGCGCATCTGCAACACGCGGCCCTGGTGGAAGGTGAGGGCGCAAAACGAGCACTCGCCAAAACAGCCGCGGTTGGAGCTGATCGAAAACTTGATCTCGGCAAAGGCCGGCACGCCGCCCGCCGCGTCGTAATCGGGATGCCAATCGCGTGCGTAGGGGAGTTCGGCCACCTCGTCCATCTCGTCGGTGGTGAGTGTCGTCGACGGCGGGTTTTGCACCACATAGACGCTGTTGGGATAGGGCTCTACCAGGCGATGGCCGGTGATGGGGTCCATATTCTGCTGCTGCACGTTAAAGCTGCGCGCGTAGTTGAGCTTGTCGGCGGCAAGATCGTCCCAGCTGGGCAGCAGGTCGTAGTCGTAGACCTCGTCGAGCGAGTTGGTGCGGTAGACGGTGCCGTTGATATAGGTAATCTGGTCGACGGGCAGTCCCGCGTCGAGCGCGTCGGCGATCTCGACAATCGCGTGCTCGCCCATGCCGTAGATGAGGATGTCGGCGCCCGAGTCGAGCAGCACCGAGCGCTTGAGCTTGTCCTGCCAGTAGTCGTAGTGGGCCAGGCGACGCAGGCTTGCCTCGATGCCACCGATAATGATGGGGGCGTCCTTAAACGTCTGGCGGATGAGGTTGCCGTAGACCGTGACGGCGCGATTGGGACGGCGCCCCTCTTCGCCACCGGGGGTATAGGCGTCGGTGTGGCGGCGATGCTTGGTCACCGAATAGTGGTTGACCATAGAGTCCATGTTGCCGGCACTGACGAGAAAGCCTAGGCGCGGCTCGCCGAGCACGGTGATGCTGGCGGGGTCGGTCCAGTCGGGTTGGCAGATGATGCCCACTTTGTAGCCGTGCGCGTCGAGGACGCGGCTGATGATGGCCATGCCAAAGCTGGGATGGTCCACGTAGGCGTCGCCGCAGATGTAGACAAAGTCGCACTGGTCCCAGCCGCGTGCATCCATGTCGGCTCGACTGACGGGGAGGAATTTATCGCGGCCCGGGCGCCAGGGGCGGGCGGGCGCTGCCGGGGTATGAGCGGCGTGGCCGCCCTGGGCCTTGCCGCCACGCTTTTGCTGCTGGCCCTGTTTGCCCTGCTGACTGCGCTGGTTGTTCTGAGCGTGCTGAGGCTTTTTTGCCACGATCCCTCCCGGTGTTTGTATGCTGCACGTAATTGTAACCAGTCTTTTTGGGGCGGGGCTAAAAAGACTGGGGGAGTACATGAGCTGGTGAGTGAGAGCGTCGCTGAGCCAGTCGTTTGTTTCCAGACTGTGTATCTGCGCGTTGGAGAACCCGTCTCGCGCGCACGCCATGTTGTCAATGGGTTACAGTATGAACGGCGGTTATGTTTCCGCCAACGCACGAGAGGGTCGTCAACAAGGAGGATGCACGACGATGCAGCGTGCCAAACAGATATCGGAGTCCATCGAACTGGGCATTATCCTGGCGCTCGCCGGTGGCTTTATGGATGTGTATTCGTACATTGGGCGCGACCATGTTTTCGCCAACGCGCAGACGGGCAACATCCTGCTTGTGGGCGTGAGCATTTCGGAGGGCAATTGGGTGCTGGCGGGACGCTATTTCTTCCCCGTGGTGTCGTTTGCCGTGGGCATTATGCTTGCCGACCTGGTGCACGAGCGGTTTGGCAGCGTGATCCACTGGCGTCAGGTGACGGTGTTCTTTGAAGCCGTCATCTTGCTGGGCGTGAGCTTTATCCCCGGTGGCGGTTACAACCTGCTCGCC
Organism: uncultured Collinsella sp.; assembly: GCA_965141635.1. Classification (GTDB taxonomy): domain Bacteria; phylum Actinomycetota; class Coriobacteriia; order Coriobacteriales; family Coriobacteriaceae; genus Collinsella. The sequence continues at coordinate 36,968 of CBCSNG010000009.1, forward strand.
AACTGCCTTACCTCGTTTGCCTGCGGCATGCAGGTCGAGAGCTTCCGCAAGATCCACGGTCACGGCATCGCTACGACCATGTGCATCGGCAACTTGCGCAACGCGCTGCAAAACGTGGACGATTACATCATCACCCACAGGCGCGGCTTTTTGGAAAACGGCCTGCTGTACTTTGGCGTGATCTTTACCTTTGTGTTTGGCGCCGTGTTGGGCAACTGGTGTATTGAGCGCATGGGCCTGCACGCCATCGTCGTGGCGAGCTTGCTGCTGTTTGTCGCGTTTGCCATCATGTTCATCGACCGCGAGCGCGACTTGCGCTTACGCTGGAAGGTTGCGGCCGAGGCTTGGAAAGAGGGCTGCCGAAAGTAACCGAATGCGGCAAAGGGGCTGTCCCTTCGCCGCATTATTTTTCATCATCTGTTGAAACGCTTTAAATAGTTTGACGTTCTCACGCGTTTTTTGTTTCAAAAGCGTTAGGATGGGACTCATAGCGTGGGGCGTAATGGATGCCCCGCACACGATGGGAGGCTATCAATGGCTAATCGTTTCGTTCTCAATACCATCTCTTATCATGGTTCCGGCGCCATCAAGGAGATCCCCGGCGAGCTCCAGCGTCGCGGCTACAAGAAGATCTTCGTCTGCTCCGACCCCGATCTGGTCAAGTTTGGCGTTACCGCTAAGGTGACCGACGAGCTCGACGCCGCCGGCATCGCTTGGAGCCTCTACTCCGAGATCAAGCCCAACCCCACGATTCAGAACGTCAAGGACGGCGTCGAGGCCTTCAAGGCCGCCGAGGCTGACGCTATCGTGACCATCGGTGGCGGCTCCTCCATGGACACCGCCAAGGCCATCGGCATCATCATCAACAACCCCGAGTTCGCCGATGTCCGCAGCCTCGAGGGCGTTGCTCCCACTAAGAACCACGCCGTGTTCACCATCGCCGTGCCGACGACCGCCGGTACCGCTGCCGAGGTGACCATCAACTACGTCATCACCGACCCCGAGAAGGTCCGCAAGTTCGTGTGCGTCGACACCAACGACGCCCCCGAGGTCGCCGTCGTCGACCCCGACATGATGGCTTCCATGCCCGCCGGCCTGACCGCCTCCACCGGCATGGACGCTCTGACCCACGCCATCGAGGGCTATACCACCAAGGGCGCTTGGGAGCTCTCCGACATGTTCCACTTTGAGGCCATCAAGCTGATCAGCGAGAACCTACGCGACTCCGTTGCCGAGGCCAAGTCCGGCCAGCCCGGCTCCGGCCGCGAGGGCATGGCCCTTGGCCAGTATGTCGCCGGCATGGGCTTCTCCAATGTTGGCCTGGGCATCGACCACGCCATGGCTCACACCCTGTCCGCTCACTACGACACCCCGCACGGCGTCGCTTGCGCCATGCTGCTGCCGATCGCCATGGAGTTCAACAAGCCGGTTTGCGCCGAGCGTCTGGCCAAGGTTGCCGTCGCCATGGGCGTTGACACCACGGGCATGAGCACCGACGAGGCTGCCGACGCCGCTATCGCCGCCGTCAAGCAGCTTTCCGCCGACGTGAATATCCCGCACGTCTGCGAGGCCATGAAGGCTGACGAGATCGAGGTCCTGGCCAAGGACGCCATGGCCGACGCTTGTTTCCCGGGTAACCCGCGCGAGGCGACGCTCGACGACGTCATCGAGCTCTTCAAGAAGATCTGCCCGGTTGCCTAACCCAGTTTGGTGGTCCTTCGCCCGTAGGCGTATGGTCTTTTGACTTGCCGCTGGCCCCGCCGTGCTACGCATGGCGGGGCTTTTTGTGCTGCGTCGATGCCCTGAGACGGGCAAAACCAAGGTGTACTGCCCGCTACGGATAGGTGGTGCACTTCCCAGCGTGCATTTTTGGGAGTATTCAGCAAGCTCTTAAAAATGCATAACGTTTTGAATGGCCCGTAGTGGCCCGCAGGCGCCCATCGACAGCCATTGCGGGTGGGCTATCGATGAGTGGAGGGGGTTGTTACTGAGTTTCTGCTTTGCGACGACCCGCAACACTGCTGTAACCGCGTCGTTTTGTCGTTCGCGATGGGGTCGTTGGGGCCCACGATGCTGAATACTCCGTTTTTTGCACGGCCCAAGGTGGGGTACCCTGAGACGAAGCAAAAAGATTCCTCATTTCTATGCAGATACCGATAGGATTTATGCAAGATTGGGATCGTAAGCCGTGCTCGTGCGCAAAATCGGCGCGAGGACGTCTGGAGGTGGCTCGGCTCCCAGAGCCTTGCGCGTGCAGAACGGTTAAAATCGGGACTCGGTCTTAGTTTTGCTTGGAAGGATGCACATGGCTTCTGTAATCGATGCTTCTCTAGAGGAGACGCTCTCCTATATCGCGGGACAGCTTAAGACGCTGACTTCTATTGCTTCGCCGACGGGCTATACCCGTGCGGCGACTGATTATCTGATGGAGACGCTGCGCGATATGGGGTTTGGGCCTGAGCGTTCTAATAAGGGTAACGTGCTCGTTGAACTTGGTGGCGAGGGTGAGCCGCTCGTACTGGCGAGCCATGTCGATACCCTGGGCGCCATGGTGCGCTCCATTAAGGACAATGGCCGCCTGCGTCCCACGACGCTTGGTGGGCACCAGTGGTCTACGGCCGATGGCGAGAACTGCACTGTCTACACGCGTGACGGCAATGTGTACACGGGCGTGGTTCTCAATACCGAGCCTTCGGCGCACGTTGCCGACGAGCCGGTCAAGACCGTCGAGAAGAACATGGAGATCCTGCTCGACGAGAACGTCGACAGCAAGGACGATGTGCTCGAGCTGGGTATTCAGACCGGCGACATCATCGCTATGGATCCGCGTACCACGGTGACGGAGAGCGGCTACATTAAGAGCCGCTTCCTGGATGACAAGCTTTCGGCCGCCATTTTGCTGGGCTTGGCGCGTGCCGTCGCCGCTGGTGAGGTGACGCTTTCGCGTAAGGTTTCGCTGCTCTTTACCGTGTACGAGGAGGTGGGCCACGGCGGCGCCTTCGTGCCGGCCGACACGCGCGAGATGATCAGCGTTGACATGGGCTGCGTGGGCGACGACCTAGGCTGCACCGAGCACATGGTGTCGATCTGCGCCAAGGATTCGGGCGGTCCGTACAACTACGACCTGGTGACCACGCTGTCCAATATCGCGCGCGAGCTTGAGCTCGATTACGCTATCGACGTGTACCCGCATTACGGCTCGGACGTTGAGGCCACGCTTTCCGCCGGCTACGACATCCGTCACGGCCTGATCGGCCCCGGCGTGTACGCGAGCCACAACTACGAGCGCAGCCACATGGACGGCGTGCGCAACACCTACGAGCTCGTCCGCGCCTACGTACAGCGCTAACGATGCAGCGGCCTCGGCTGATACGGCAGTACCGACCGAGGCCGTCCTCTCTAAGTCGCGGTGAAATAGGGACTGTTTGGCGGTTTTAAACGCTTAAACAGTCCCTATTTCACCGCAATTTATGAAGGGGATGGGGCTACTTAAGTGCGCCGGTCACCGTGCCGCCGCCGAGGACGATGTCGCCGTGGTAGACTACAACGGCCTGGCCGGGGGCGATGGCTCGCTGCGGCTCGTCAAAAGTCAGCAGCATTTGCCCGTCTTCGCCGCGCGTAAGGGTCGCTGCTTGGTCTTTCTGACGGTAACGGTACTTGGCGCCCACGCGAATGCCGCCGGCATCGAGTTCTGCCTCCATGCGGTCGGCAGGGGCGCTCCAGATCCAGTCGTCGGCCGTGAGTGCTGTGGCCGTTAGGTCCTCGGCCTCGCCCAGATGCACGGTGTTGTTGGCGGCATCGACGCCCGTCACATACACGGGATGCGCCATCGCGACGCCCAAGCCCTTGCGCTGGCCGATGGTATAGCGCAACGCGCCGTTATGGCGTCCGACCACGCTGCCGTCGCGCCACACAATGTCGCCCGGTGCAGCGGGATGTCCGCAGCGGCGCTCGATATAGCCCGCGTAGTCGCCGTCTGGAATAAAGCAGATGTCCTCGCTTTCGGCCTTTTGGGCGTTGGTAAAGCCCTGCTCGGCGGCTATGCGGCGCACGTTGCGCTCTTTGTCTAGGCCCGCCAGCGGAAAGATCGTGTGCGCCAGGCGCTCCTGCGTAAGCGAATACAAAAAGTAGCTCTGGTCCTTTTTGGAATCTTCGCCGCGATGTAGCTGCCAGGTGCCGTCTGCCGCCTGGCTTGTTTTGGCGTAATGTCCCGTTGCGATGTAGTCGCAGCCCATGTCCAGCGCCGCATCGAGCAGCGCGCCAAACTTAATGTGGCGGTTGCAGATAATGCACGGGTTGGGCGTCAGTCCCTCCTGGTAGGCGTTCACAAAGCGCTCGATAACGTTGCGGTCGAACGTCTGCTGCAGGTCGAGCACATGATGGGGGATCCCCAGACGCTCGGCGACGGCCTTTGCGTCGGCGATGTCGCGGTCGACCTTACTCATGCCCGTGATGGGATCGGGTGCGGGGCAGGTGAGGCGCATGGTGGCGCCGACGCATTCGTAGCCCTGGCTTTTGAGCAGGTACGCGGTCACGCTGGAATCGACGCCGCCGCTCATGGCGACGAGCACGCGCTTGTTGTGCATGGGGAGGTTCTCCTTGGTGGCATGTGGCCAAAAAAGAAAAGCGGCGCGGGAGGCTGGTTCCGCGCCGCAGACATTGTAGCAAGTTCGGACGTCTCGTGGGACACCCTAACGAGATGAGCTCAGGCCGCCAGAAGAGAGGGTAGACCGGCGTGCCTTGGGCCTATCGACAAGTGACGGGCCCTTAGTCCTGGAACAGTGCCGTGGACAGGTAGCGCTCGCCGGTGTCGGCAAGCAGGGCCACGATGGTCTTACCCTCGTTCTCGGGACGCTTGGCCAGTTGCAGTGCGGCCCACACGGCGGCACCGGACGAAATGCCCACGAGCACGCCCTCCTTGTGGCCCACGGCGCGGCCGGTGGCAAAGGCGTCGTCGTTCTCGACGGGGATGATCTCGTCGTAGACCTGGGTGTCGAGGACGTCGGGCACAAAGCCGGCGCCGATGCCCTGGATCTTGTGCGGACCAGCCTGGCCCTTAGAGAGCACCGGGGAGGTGGCGGGCTCGACGGCGACGACCTTAATCTCGGGGTTCTGCTCCTTGAGGAACTCGCCCACGCCGGTCACGGTACCACCGGTGCCAACGCCGGCGACGAAGATGTCGACCTGACCGTCGGTGTCGTCCCAGATCTCGGGGCCGGTCGTGGTCTTGTGAATGGCCGGGTTGGCGGGATTCACAAACTGGCCGGCGATGATGCTGTTGGGAGTCTCCTTCTGCAGCTCCTCGGCCTTGGCGATAGCGCCCTTCATGCCCTTGGAGCCGTCGGTGAGCACGAGCTGCGCACCGTATGCCTGCATCAGCTTGCGGCGCTCGACGGACATGGTCTCGGGCATGGTGATGATCACCTTGTAGCCGCGAGCCGCCGCCACCGAGGCGATGCCGACGCCGGTGTTGCCGCTCGTGGGCTCGATGATGGTGTAGTCGCCGCCGCGCACGAGCTTGCCTGCCTTCTCGGCCTCGTCAATCATGTTCTTGGCGACGCGGTCTTTAACGGATCCGGCGGGGTTGAAGTATTCCAGTTTGACGAGCACGCGAGCCTTGAGGTCCTCGTCGCCCTCAAAGTGGGTGAGCTCCAGAAGCGGGGTGTGGCCGATAAGCTGATCGATGGACGTGTAAACCTTGCTCATGGTGAACCTCCAAAGTGTTCAAATGACTGGATACCGTGTGGTTTTACGGTGTGTGTAGCAGCGAAACCCACAAACCTTATGGGTTGTTCGTTTTGCTGTTGGCAAGCATAGTAGACAGTAAAGCCTAGTAACGCAATAGGAAATAGAAGATTATTACGAGTCGATTAACCATCTTGACCGGAACGGGTATTTTCAAAACCAATATTTCGGCTAGAATTTCTACGGACTAAATGACCGAAAGGCAGCACTATACATGTTGGTTTCTACTAAGGGCAGATATGCCCTGCGCGTTATGGTCGATCTGGCCGAGCACCAGGCAGCCGGTCGCATCCCACTCAAAGAGATCGCGGCGCGACAGGGGATTTCCGAGAAATATCTCGAGAACATTTTGGCTACGCTCGTGCGCGCCAACATGCTCTCGGGCATGCGCGGCAAGGGCGGCGGCTATGTGCTCACGCGCCCGCCCGAGCAATACACGGTGGGCGAGATCTTGCGCCTGACCGAGGGCAGTCTGGCGCCGGTCGCCTGCCTGGATGGCGACTGCAAGGGCTGCTCGCGTTCGGATGAGTGCCCCACGCTCGACGTGTGGAAGAACCTGGACAAGCTCATCAACGACTACCTCGACGGTGTGACGCTCGATCAACTTGTCGCTCCCAACCATGGCTACGACTACGTCATCTAACCCACACCTGCATTTGGGGACGGGGTGGAAATGGTAGATTTTCTCGCCCTTTGAGACTTGGCAAATAAGAAGGCCGCCCATTTTTGCGATGGGCGGCCTTCGTTTTGGGCTGTTGAGACGGACACGGCCGGAATGGCCGTTTTAGTCCTCGGCGATGCTGTCGAGGATGCTGCGCGTGATGGACACCAGGATGCTGCCCATAAAGGCCGATCCAAAGCTGGCGATGGAGATGCCGACGCCCAGCAGGTTGACCGACAGGTAACTCGCGAGCTCAAGCATAAAGCTGTTGACTACGAGCTGAAAAACACCAAGCGTAATAATAGTGAGCGGCAGTGAGATGACGGTCAGGAACGGCTTGACGAGCGAATCGACAATGTTCAGGAACAGTCCCACAAAGGCAAAGCAGACCCAGGTCTCGGCAAAGCCGAAGGGTTGGATACCGGGGACGAGGAACGTGGCGATCGCGATGGCGATCGAGGTGAAGAGCCAGTTAAGCATAAAGCGCATGGCGTGAATCCTTTCTTGCGCCGGGGTTGCTGGCGTCGCGTGAAGCGGCTTGCGGCGGCGACCTGGATGGTTGCGCGGGCGCGCCGCGGTGTTTGGGCGCCCATTGTCTCAAATATTCGTGGAGCTTACGTGCGCATACGGTTTCTAAACGGCGTTCGTCCTGAAAAACGCGCCGCTGGCAGAGAGTCTTGTCGCTTTAGTTTGGTGGTGTGCTACACTGCTACGGGCAAAAGCCACAGGCGTTGCCCTATTGCATAGAACGGGTGAACGATGCCCGATGTCAGTATCAACTTCGATGCCTTTTGGCGGGTTTGGCGGTGATCGATGAATATCGAGAACATGTTTGACAAGCCTGATGTCAAGCAGCTGCTCCGCGCATTTAGCCTTTTGGACGACGAGAAGGATATCCAAGCGTTTTTGACCGATATCTGCACGCCGCGCGAGATTTGCGACCTTTCTCAGCGTTTGCAGGTTGCGCGCTATTTGGACGAGGGCGAGCCTTATGTTGAGGTTCAGGCCCGTACCGGCGCTTCGTCCACCACGGTGAGCCGCGTTTCAAAGGCGCTGAACGGCGAGTACGGTGGCTACCGCAAGATCCTCATTAAGTTGGAGGATGGCGAGTAGGCCAGCGACAACATTGAATTACGAAGAACCGTCCCTCCGGGGGCGGTTTTTATATGCCTGCAATCGGCTGGTGCGTTGGGTTCAGGTTGCTTTGTACCAAAAGATGGAACTGCGGTGGCAATGTGTCCGCTTGGGCGGGTAGGATGGATGCATTGATTATTGCGAACGGTTTGAGCGGAGGACCATGCCTGTTCGAATCTATACCACCAATGCCGGCACGGATTTGAGCGATGCCGAGTCGGCGCTGCTTGCCGACCTTATTGCCCGTCACGGGCGTGCCGTGTTGCTGGCACCAACGTTTGCCGAGCTCGATCTGTGCCGTCATGATGCGGCGGAAGCCGGCATTTCGCTGGGTATCGACTACAAGACACCCGCATCGTGGCTTCGCTCGCTTTGGGAGCTTTTGGGCGACGGGCGCGGTTTCGTCGACAACCTGCAACGTCAGATGCTGTTTTCGGATATGATTGCCCGCCGCGACGATGCCGACCTGCAGCCGCTTTCGCGTAGCCAGGGCACGGTGCGCATGCTCGCGCGCATGGCCCGCGATGTGCTGCCGGGTGTGGCGGGGACGACGGCCGAGCGATGCGGTGGCAACAATTGCCAGCCTGAGCCAAAAAGCGATGCCGAGGCTCGTGTGTTTGAGCTTTTGCGTGCCTACGCGGGCGGTTTGGACCGTCGAGATATGGTCGAGCCCTGCGAGGCAGCCGACATTATGGCCGGTGCCCTGGCCGATAGCCTGCCGGCGTGCGCCCGCGCCGTATGCGTGCGCGGTACCACGTCGTTTACGCACGGTCTACTCGAGCTGCTGTCTGCCGTGGCGAACAATGGGGGAGAGGTCGTCGTGCTGCTTGCCCGCGAGCAGGCGGCGATGCGCGAGGAGCTTGCCACGGCATTTGATGCCCGCGGTGTGCTGTTTGAGATCGCGCCGCTGGGGGAGGACGCCGTCGCGTCTGATGTCGCTTGCGGGGCCGCCGCTCAGCCTGCCTTTATTGAGGTCGCCGGCCCCCATGCCCGTGCTCATGTCTATGCGGACGCCATCGATAAGTTGGTGAAAGCGCACAAGGAGTCCAAGGCCGATAAAGCTACTGCAACGCCCGCCGACCCCGTGCGCGTGCTCGTCGTTTCTGCCCGGGCACCCCAGCTGTTCGGCGAGCTCGCCGCCCGTTTGGCGGCGCGTCACATTGCGGCCGAGACGACTGAGTTCACGGCGTTTTCCCAGTCCATCGCGGGCAGGCAGTTTACGGCGCTCGCCAACCTGATCGAGCGTATGAAAGCCGCCGACGAGGGCACCGCTTCCAAGACTGAGTGGTGGCCCGCGCCGGAGCTTACCGACTGGATCTACAGTCCGCTTTCGGGCGCTGATGCCGTCAATGCCCGTACCTTCGATAAGAATATGCGTCTCTCGCGCAGCAAGACTACCGCGGGCGTCAAGAGCCTGCTGCAGAGCGTTCAGGGCCAGGTGAGGGGCGCGCGCAAGGCGACGAGCGACGATAACTGGTTTAAGAACGTACCGTGTGTGGTCTCGGACGTGTTCCAGGCGCTGTGGCGTGACAAGCCCGTGACGGCGCTTAAGGCCATGCTTGCCGTTGCCGAGGCGTTGCCCGATCGCGCTCTAGGCGGCCTTGACGGCCAGGCCCGTCGCCAGGCAGAGACGGCTTTGCTGCGCCATGCCATCGACATCCTTATGAACGATGCTCGCGCGCTCGACGTGTCGCAGGCCGCGACCGTGCCGGTTCTCGACGGCGTTCGAACCAAGGTGGACAAGCGCAGTACCGCCTACGATTACGAGACCTATGAGGTCGATCGCACACCACGAGCACAAGTGCGCTTCGCGTCGCTTGCCGATGCGTCGGTTCTTCGCCCTGGCAGCTACGATGCCGTGCTGTTTGCCGATGTCGACCTGGACAGCTATCCGCTTTCGCACGAAGAGGGCCCGCTTGCCACGTTGACAGCCGAGCTGCGCCGCGACGGCGTGTCTTTGGAGCCCGCTGCCCTGCTGCGCGTGCGCTTTGGCCGTGCGATGCAGGCGGCGAGCGGTCCGGTCGCGCTCGCCCGTGTGACGCACGATCGCCAGGCACGCGAGTGCTACCCGGCAGCCGTATGGACCGAGCTGTGGGCACATGCCGAGGCCGCTGGCGCTGCCAAGCCCATGCGCGTGGGCGAGGGCGATATCATCGCCGACTTTGATCCCGCGGCAGGTGAAGGCCTCAAGCGCGAGCGCGTGACCTGTGAAGCCCCTCAGCATCTGAGTGCCGAGGCCGTGCCGTATTTGGTCCTGCGCCGTCGCGATGGCGAGGGTGAGGACGCGCCGCTCGTGCCGCGTCTGACGTCCGCCTCGCAGATCGAGGCCTATTCGACCTGCCCGCTATGCTGGTTCGTCTCGTACCGCGTGAAGCCCCAGTCGATCGACGCGGGCTTTGGCAACATGGAGAAGGGCAACTTTGTCCACGACGTGCTGGAGCACTTGCATGCGTGTCTTCCGCAGAAGGGCATGGAGCGCGTGACGCCCGAGAACCTGCCGCGTGTGCAGGAGCTGCTGCGCGAGGTCTTTACCGATACCTTGGCCGAGCATGCGGGCAAGCGTGGCAACGAGGGCCCGCTGGTGCCGCTCTCCCCGGTGGAGGAGCGTCAGGTGGCCGAGATCTTGCCGCAGCTGGAGGGCGTCCTTGCCTACGAGTCCGAGGCGCTGACTCCTTTTGCTCCGCGCTACCTGGAGTTTGCCTTTAACGATCTTAACGTTGAGTATGCCGGTTGGCCGCTCGGCGGGCGCATCGACCGCGTAGATGTGGATGCCGAGAATCGCGCCGTGGTAATCGACTACAAGCATCGCACGGGCGTTGAGGAGTTTAAGCTCGCCGACCCTACGGTGCGCGACGAGGAATCGGGCACGGCGCCCATCGACGACCCGCGCTGGCTGCCACCCCATACCCAGACACTCATCTACGCGCAGGCCATGCGTCGGGCGCTGGGCCTAGATACCCGTGCTGCGCTCTATTTCTCGACCAAGGGCGGCAAGCCCGCGCTGCGCGGCGCGGCGAGTGCCGAGTTGCTCGAGGAAGAGCGTGGTGACGGTCGCATCCCGGGCCTCAAGAAGGGCTTCCCGGGCGAGGGCGGCAGCATGGACTTCGATGCCCTGCTCGACCGCGTGGAGACCGGCATTGCCGAGCGCCTGCGCGAGCTCGAGGCAGGTGACGTCGCCGCTGTCGACCCGACATCGGCGCAAGCCGCGCATGCGCGCTGTTCGTATAACCACCAAGGAACGTTTGTAAGGAGGGACGTGTAGACCATGGATCTTTCGACTTTGATGCCGCAACAGCTGCAGATTGTCAAAACGCTCGACCGTCCGCTATTTGTCTCGGCGGGCGCCGGTTCGGGCAAGACCTTTACCCTTACGCGCCGCATCGTCTACGCGCTCTCGCCCGAATCCGGTCCGTTCGTTGAACATCTGGATCAGGTGCTCGCTATTACCTTTACCAAAGATGCCGCGGCCGAGATTCGCGACCGCGTGCGCCGTGCGCTTATCGACGAGGGCATGGACGAGGAAGCACTGACCGTCGACGACGCGTGGATTTCGACCATTCACGGCATGTGCTCGCGTATCCTGCGCGCGCATGCGCTGGAGCTGGGCATCGACCCCGAGTTCACGGTGCTCACCGATACCGACGAGCTTATGGACCAGGCTGTTGAGCATGTGCTGGCCCGCGCGACGGCGCCCGATGCCGCCCCCGAGCTCGCGGCATCGCTCAAGGCCCTCTATGCCTGGTATCCCATGGCGGGCGAGGGCGGTTCCTTTGGCACCGGCACGACCATCAAGGGCCTGGTGCGCGACCTGCTGGAGCTGTCGAGCCAGTTGCCGGGCGGTATGGACGACGTGTGCGTGGCGCGCGGCCAGGCCGATACCTCGGCACTCGCCGATGCCTATCGCGCGGCGCTGGGCGCAAGCAAGGCCGCGACCGAGAAGGCGCAGATGGCACTCGACGCCATTGACGCGTTCGAGGCGAGCGGCAAGACCATGGCCGATGCAGCGCGACTCATGATGTCGTGCACCATGCCGCGCGCGAGCAAGGCATTCCCTAAGGAGCAGGTCGAGCTGCTCAAGGCCGAGGCCGCCGATGCGTTTATCAATATCGTGCTTGCCTGCGGTGGCCCGGCGCTCGATGCGCTGGTGGGCCTGGCCCGTTCCGTGGAGGCTGAGTATCGCGCGCTCAAGGCCGACCAGTCCGCGCTCGACAATAACGATCTGCTGCGCATGGCATATGAGGCGCTGCGCGATTATCCCGCCATCCGAGCCGCCTACGAGGGCCGCTTTAAGATGGTCATGATCGATGAGTTTCAGGATACCGACCAGATGCAGGTCGATCTGATACGCTACCTGACGGGTGCGGGGGAGCGCGCGCTGTGCACCGTAGGCGATGCACAGCAGTCCATCTATCGCTTCCGTGGCGCCGAGGTCGAGGTGTTTCGCCGCCAGGAGCGCAAGGTGGGCTCCTCTGCTGCGCCCGAGACGGCTGTCGCATCCGATGCCCCCGCTGGCGAGCTCGTCAAACTCGTGCGCAACTTCCGCAGCCACGACGAGGTGCTGCGCTACGTAGCACGCGTCTTTGACGGCAACACCGGTGGTTTGATGCAGGGGTTCTTGGATCTTGAACCGAGCGACAAACGCGAGGACAAGCTCAAGGCGAAGGCTTCGCGCCGCCAGGCGCTGTTCGTTGCCGGTGGCAGCACCCAGGAGCGAACGCAGGCGAAAGCTCGTGCGATTGCGGAGCGGTTCCAAGCGCTCGTCAAAGCGGGCCAGCCCCAGGGCGGCATGGTACTGCTGCTGGGCCGCATGACCAACGCCGACGTCTACGCCCAGGCCTTCCGCGATCAGGGGCTCGACTGCGTCATCGCGGGCGGCTCGGTCTTTGCCCAAGCAGCCGAGGTGCAGACGGTGCGCGCCCTGGTTTGTGCGCTCGCCAATCCGGCCGATACGGCGCAGGGCCTTATGCCGCTGCTCGCCTCGCCGATGTTTGCGCTCGGCGCCCAGGAGTTCCTGGCGCTGGCGACCAAGCTCGATAGCGAGACAGGGGAGACCTCGCGCCGGAATATCGACATGGGCATCATGAGCGATTTCGACGTGCCGGGTTTGCAAGACTTGCCGCTTGTGACGCGCGCCCGCGAGGTGCTGCGGTATGCGCTTCGTCGCGTGGGCCGCGATTCGTTCGCCGCCATCGCGCGCGACGTGGTCAATGCTTCCGGCTGGTTCGTGCGTCTGGCGCAGCGCGGCCCCGAGGGCAAGGCCATTGCCGCCAACGTGCTCAAGGCGCTCGATGCCGTGGCCGAGGCAGAGGCCGAGCTCGGCAATTCTCCGCGTTCCATCGCGCTGGCCTTCGACCGCTTCTTGGCGGGCAAGGAAGCCCCGGGTGCCCTCAACGAGGAAGGCGACGGCGCGGTGCGCATCATGACGGTGCATGCCTCCAAGGGTCTGGAATATCCGGTCGTGGCGGTCGCCGAGTGCTTTGGCGTGCGTAAGTCCTCGGGTGCGGCACAGATGGGTCGCGTCGAGGGTGGAGCGCAGGTCGTGGCACTGCCGGCACGCTTCGACGGCGTTAAGCTTGCCGACGGTACCTTTGTGAAGGGCGACGACGTCAAAAAGCAGTTTGAGCACGCGTTTAAGGGCAAGGGCACGTCGCTGTGGCTGCCGCCAGAGCTCATGGAGGACGTCTGCGCGACGGGCTCTCCCGCCGAGGCATTTGCCCGCCTACGCAACGACGACCTGCAGCTTTCGCTCGAAGAGCGGGCTCGTTTGCTCTATGTCGCCATGACGCGAGCACGCGAGCTGGTGATCTTGGCGATGGATGCCGGCGTGAGTCGCGGCAAGGTTACGGCGCCGACCTTCGATGTCGAGACGGATCTGACCTACGATGTTCTGCGCCGCATTCTGCCGACGGACGCTCTGGACATGCCTCAGCTCGATAGCGACCGTTTGGTGTTCGATAACTCCAAGCCGGGCGACTACGAGCTCATCTCGCTGGCGGACTTTACGTTTGGCGAGCAGGCGTTTGAGGCCAACGCTTCGCTGGATGCCGAGGGCAGGCTTGTTCGTGGCGATGCCGATGCAGATGCTGCCGACGATTCGGCCAGTACAATCGTCCCTGGTCCTGCCGACCCCGAGCCCGATGCGTTTGAGCTCGTGTATCCCCAGGCGGTGGGCGTGCGCATGGGCACCTGCCCGTATCCGGAGCGCGATTCGTACAGCTACTCGTCAATTGCCGCGGCGCTGCATGCCGAGTCCGAGGACCGTGCCGCCGAGGCGCGTGTGCCCATGGACGAGGCTGGCGATGATGCGGAGTCGGATGGCTCGGAGATGGCCGATGCGGACGTGGCCGCTGTCGAGCCTGTCGGCAATCCCATGGCCTTGGGTTCGGCCTTCCACGCCGCCTGCCAGTGGCTCATCGAGATGGGTTCCGATGCGCTGTCCGCTGAGCGTGCCGATGCGCTGGCGCGCCTGTGGCGCCTGACGCCGGAGCAGCGCGAACGCTTCGACGTTGCCCTGAACCGCTGGCTCAAGTCGGCTGTTCGTGCCGACCTGCTCGCGTGGCCGTGCGTTCGCGCCGAGGTGCCGTTCTTTTCGCTGGGCTGCGAGGACGAGGACATCGCTCGCTACGGCGCCTATGCCGAAGGCGCCATCGACGCTTTGGCGACGAACCCGGCGGATTCGTCACGCGCGCTGGTCATCGACTACAAGACGGGTGGCACGCCGGATGAGACGCCGGACCAGCTGCTCGAGAAGCACGCCCTGCAGGCGCGCGTTTACGCCGACGTGTTGCACAAGGCGGGCTTTGAGGCTGTGACCGTCAAGTTCGTTCGCGTGGAGCAGGCCGATCCGACTCTCTTCGTCAATCCCGCCGAGCCCCAAGTAGTCACCTACAATCTCTAGCCCTCAGATAGCTTGCGGTGGAATAGTTCCTGTATTGCGGCCCAGATGGCCCAAGCGGGAACTATTTCACCGCAACTCAAGAGGAGCCGTGTGGGTTTGGCTAGGTTCGGGTGCTGTCCGTGCCGTGGGGTAAAATCGTTCAGTCAGAACACGAACCCGCATCGGAGCTCATCACATGGCATTCGTCCATCTGCACAACCACACTGTCTTTTCCATGCTCGACGGCGCAACCCGTATCCAGGATATGGTCAACCGTGCCGTTGAGCTGGGCATGCCCGCCGTGGCCATTACCGACCACGGCTACATGTATGGCGTGCCCGACCTGGCGCTGGCCTGCGACGCCGTCAACCACAACACGCCCGAGTACAAAACCTGGAGCCACGACAAGGCCTTCCTGGAAAAGGACCGCCGCGACGAGCTGGTGGAGCCCGATCCCGAGGAAAACCCGCGCGAGCATGCCCAGTATGTGAAGGACATGGCCATGTGGGACGAGAAGGGCAACATCGACGAGCTCAAGCCGCCCCTGGTCATCAAGCCCATCTTTGGCTGCGAGGTCTACTTTACGCCGGACGAGACCCTTGCACGCGACCACAAGCCCGAGCTCTACCACATGATCCTTCTGGCCAAGGACCAGGAGGGCTACGTCAACCTGATGCAGACGGTTTCTGAGGCCGCCGTGCAGGGCTTTTACTACAAGCCGCGCGTGACGCTCGACAACCTGCGCCGCCACGCCAAGGGCATGATCTGCACGAGCGCCTGCATCGCGGGCATCATCCCCAAGTACATCGACCGCGGTGACATGGAGGGCGCCATCAAGTGGGCCGAGACCTTCCGTGACACCTTCGAGCCCGGCGACTTTTACATCGAGATCCAGGAACACGGCATCACCACCGACAACGGCCTGACCGACGAGCAGATGGACCGCACGCTCATCGACATCGCCAAGCAGGTGGGCGTCAAGGTCATCGCCACCAACGACTTCCACTACCTGCGCCGCGAGGACGCGCCCGTGCAGGACGTCATCATGTGCATTGGCATGAACGCCAAGGTCGACGACCCTAACCGCATGCGCATGACCGGCTCGGAGTTTTACATGAAGACCGAGGAGGAGATGCGGGCGATGTTCCCGTATTGCCCCGAGGCCTGCGACAACACGCTCGAGATCGCCGACAAGTGCTACGTTGAGCTGGACTGGGACTCCATCATCCTGCCGCGCTTCCCGTTGCTCGATCCCGGCGAGACGCACGAGAGCCAGTTCCGCCGCGAGTGCGAGAAGGGCCTGCGCCAGCACTACGGTGACGACTGGGCCACGCGCGAGATCGGCGGCGTCAACATCAAAGAGCGCTTTGAGTACGAATACAAGGTCATCTGCGACAAGGGATTTGCCGCCTACTTCTTGATCGTTGCCGAGTACGTGCAATGGGCCAAGGACAACGGCATCGGCGTCGGCCCCGGCCGTGGCTCGGCCGCCGGCGCTATCGTCGCCTACGCCATGAACATCACCGCGTTCGACCCGCTCGAGAACGGCCTGATGTTCGAGAGGTTCCTGTCCCCGCAGCGTACCGAGATGCCCGATATCGATATGGACTTCGACGATGAGCGGCGCCTCGAGGTCGTGGAGCACGTTCGCCAGCTCTACGGCCCCGAGAAGGTCACCCACGTCATCACCTACTCGACCATTAAGGCCAAGCAGGCCATCAACGACGCCGCACGTGTTCTGGACTACCCGGTCTACATGGGCCAGCGCCTGTCCAAGATGGTCTCGAGCGACCCCAAGGTCAAGCTCAAGCAGGTGCTCGACAAACAACCCGGCAAAGAGGATCTGTTTAACCCCGACTTTGCCGAGGCCTATAAAAAGGACGACGACGCCCGCCGCATCATCGACACGGCGCTCTCGATCGAGGGCCTCACCCGTGGCGAGGGCGTGCACGCGTGCGCCGTTCTGATCTGCCGCGACCCCGTCAACGAGCACGTGCCCACCAAGCTCGACACCAAGGGCGGCGTCGAGATTACCCAGTACGAGGGCCATACCGTCGCCGACATGGGCCTGCTCAAGATGGACTTCCTGGGCCTGCGCACGCTGACGGTTATCTCCAAGGCCAAGGCAAACATCAAAAAGAACTTCGGCATCGACATCAAAGAGGAAGAGATTCCCTTTGACGATCCCGAGATCTTTAAGCTCATGGGCTCCGGCCACACCGCCGGCGTCTTCCAGGTCGAGTCCGCCGGCATGACGGCCACAATCAAGAACATGAAGCCCACCGAGTACAAGCACGTCGTGGCATTGATCGCCCTGTACCGCCCGGGCCCGCTGGGCGCCGGCATGGTTTCGTCCTACATCAACCGTATGAACGGCAAGGAGCCGGCTGTCTCCTACGACGACCGCCTGGACGACATCCTGGGCGAAACCTACGGCACCATGGTCTACCAGGAGCAGGTTATGCT
This sequence comes from uncultured Collinsella sp., assembly GCA_965141635.1. Lineage (GTDB taxonomy): Bacteria > Actinomycetota > Coriobacteriia > Coriobacteriales > Coriobacteriaceae > Collinsella. The sequence continues at coordinate 53,851 of CBCSNG010000009.1, forward strand.
CATCTCCGTCGAGATGTGCGGCTTCTCCAAGGGCGAATCGGACTCGCGTATCCGTAAGCCCGTGGCTAAGAAGAAGATTAAGCTGCTCACATCGACGGTGCTGCACTGGGAGGATGGCTCGGACGAGACCACCTACGACCACTGGATGAACGGCGCTATCAAGAACAACTACACGCGCGAGGTCGCTCAGAAGATTTGGGACGATGTTCTCGAGTTTGCGTCCTACGCCTTCAACAAGTCGCACTCCGCCGGCTACGCCATCCTGGTTATGCAGACGGCGTGGCTCAAGGCACACTATCCGCACGAGTACATGGCGGCCGTTCTGACGTCCTACACGGGCAAGACCGACAAGATCGTGCACTACGTCTCGGCATGCCGTCACGACGGCATCCCCGTGCTTTCGCCAGATGTCAACGAGTCCGGCACCGAGTTCACGGCTACCAAGGAGGGCGTGCGCTTTGGCCTGGCCGGCATTCGCGGCGTGGGTACCGGCGTGGCGCAGGCGATTATCGCCGAGCGCGAGGCGGGCGGCCCGTTTAAGACGCTGCACGACTTTGTCGAGCGCGTGGACTCGAGCCAGGCCAACCGCCGCGTGATCGAATCGCTCATCAAGGCAGGCGCCTTCGACTCCACGGGCTATCCGCGCCGCCAGATGATGCACTTTGTGGACAAGAACAACCCCGAGAACATCATCGATGCCGCGGTAAAGCGTCAGAAGGACCGCGCAAGCGGCCAGACCTCGTTCTTTGACATGTTTGGCGACGTTGAGGGCTCGGGCTTCGAGGTCAGCGTGCCCGATCCGGATGGCCAGGAATGGGACCGCCACCTCAAGCTGAGCCAGGAGAAGGAGGTTCTGGGCATCTATGTCTCGGACCACCCGCTGCGCCCGTTTGAGTATGCGCTAGCCAAGGCGCGCGACTTTTCGTTCTCGCAGATCGACACCGGCTACGAAGTTCAGAATCCTACGGGCGGCACTATCAACCAGGAGATTCCCGAGGGCAAAGCGCTGTGGTGGGCCGGCATGGTCTCGAGCGTGTCCAAGCGCGTGACCAAAAACGGCGACCCCATGGGCATCGTGCAGCTCGAGGACATGGAAGGCGAGGCCACCGTCGTCGTGTTCCCCAAAACCTATAAAGAGGCCGAGGGGTACCTGTACGGCGAGGTCGATCCCGAGACCGGCGCGCAGCTGTCCGACGCCTTTGTGCGCATTAAGGGCAAGCTCGAGCGCTCGGACCGCGGCGACCAGATCATCGCGCAGGAGATCGTGCCGCTGGAGCTCAACGAGGAGAACAACAAGCCCAAGGTGTTTGAGGTCATGGTGCCCAACGGCCGCTTTAACCAGGGCAATATGGCGCGCCTGGCCACGGTGCTCACCGCTAACCCGGGCGGCGACCGCGTGGAGATCTTTATCGAGCAGGTGGACGGGCGCGTGCTGCGCGCCGAGGTGCCTGCCAAGGTCAACGCGCGCTCGATTCCGCTGCTGGCCGAGGCCAAGGCCATCGTGGGTAACCAGGGCCGCGTGACGGTTATCTAGGGACGGCGTTGCTGGTCCGCGCGAGATTGGAGGAAGTGATGGCGCAGGGGACGTTTGTGCAGGCGCTCCGGAAAGAGGCGGCGCTGAGCGGCACCTTTATGAAGGGCCGCTCGCTCATGCTCAACGGCGCCGTGCTGTCGATTGAGGACAGCGGCTCGCGCTTCTCCAAAAACGTGACGGTCGAGGGCTCGGTGCGCGGCTCGCGCGGCGACCTGTACAAGACACACGTGGTGCTCGACATGGACGAGCACGAGGTGATCGACTACGACTGCGATTGCCCCGCTGCCTATCGCTACCCCGGCATGTGCAAGCACGCCATCGCCACGGCGCTTGCGTACCTGGACGCCAGCGGCATTGAGCCCGTCGAGGGCCTGCGCACGCCGGTCCGCACGTTTACGGCAGCGCCCAAGCAAGCCGTGCGTCCTGCGTCTGCCGCACCGGCGGTCAACCCTAACTTTCCCTTTCCGGCGCCAGTTCCCACGAGCCCGAGCCTCATGAAGGCGCTCTCCGATCTTTCGGACGCGCGCATGGATGAGTTGGCGGGCATGCGCCGCAAGCTCGCCGGCACTGTCGACCCCGATGCCCCCAAGGCGGTGTTGGAGCCCTCGCTGGTGCCGTACTACAATCCACTGTTCGCCGACCGCTTTAGCTGGGCGCTCGAGCTTCGCATCCGCTGCGGCTCGGTGTCCTACGTGGTCAAGGATATCGACGGCATGGCCGCCGCCTACGTACGCGGCGGCACGTTCTCGTACGGCAAGAAGCTCACATTCCTCCATGCGCCCGAGGCCTTCGACGAGGTTTCCGTGCACCTGCTCGACCTTGTTGTGGCAACGGTTGTGTATCTGAGCGACATCACGAGTTCGCGTTCGGCGTCGTACGATTTTGCACGCAGCGCCTTTGTCGCCGAGCGCCAACTGCCGCTGTCCGAGCATGACATCGTATACATGCTGGACTTGCTGCGTGGCCGGACCATTTCCTTTGAGCCCGCCTGGTCGCGGGGAACGACGACGCATCGTTCCTACGAGGTAGCGGTTGAGTTGTCGCCGGTGGGGGAGGACGAGGCCTCGGCAAAACAGCCGCCGCTCCTTGCCGCCAAGATCGCGCCGGCGGCCGGTGGTAGCTACGACCTGCGTCTGCCCGCCGATATGTACTGCTTTGTCTCGGGTGATGTTGCCTATCTGGTCGACACGCACCGCGCGCGCCGCGCCGATGCGGCGTTTGCCCAGCATGCGGCGCCGTTTCTGTCGCGTCTGCTGCCCTGTCGCACGCCGGTCCATATCGCCGCCGAGCAGGTGGGCGAATTCTGCCGTATGGCACTGCCCGTGCTGCGCGAATACACCGACCTCACCGCTCCCGCCGTGCTCGACACCGTGGCGCCCGAGCCGAGCTTTGCCATGGCAATCGGTGTCGACGACGGTCTCGTGACCTGCAAGATTACGGTAGCCTACGGCGATTGGTCAGCAGATCTCTTTAGCCTGGGTGCTCCGGGAAGCCCCTTCGAAGAACAGCGCCCCGGCGTTCCGCCCCGCGATACGGTGGCGGAGTTTCGCGTTATGGACACGGCTGCCCTGTACTTCGATTTCTACGAGGGCGGCCTGGCGTTTGAGGAGCGCGATGACGAGAGCCTGTTCCACTTGCTGACCGAGGGCCTGTCTGCCCTGTCCGAGTTGGGCGAGGTCATGCTCAGCGACCGCCTGCGCCAGATCTCGGTACGCCCTGCGCCTAAGCTCTCGGTGCGCGCCACCGTCAAGAGCAACTTGCTCGACGTCGAGCTGGGTGCGAGCGGGCTTTCGGCGGCTGACCTTGCTGTCTATCTCGATTCGTATAAGCGTCACCAGACGTTTGCGCGTCTCACGTCGGGCGACATCGTTCGCCTGGACGAGGGCGCTCGTGCCGCGTTTGGTCTTGCCGAGGACCTGGGCGTCGATGCCGTCGACCTGCTCGACGGCGTGTCGCTTCCCGCGTCGAGCACCCTGTTTGTCGACAGCATGATCGCGCGCACGCCGGCGCTCGAGGCCGATCGCGACGCGGCGTTCCGCCGCACCGTCGAGCGCCTGGACACGCTCGGCAAGATGGACTTTACGGTGCCGGCCTCGCTCAAGGCCACGCTGCGTGGCTACCAGATTGACGGCTACCAGTGGCTCGGCTCGCTTGAGCACCTGGGCCTTGGCGGCATCTTGGCCGACGATATGGGCTTGGGCAAAACTCTGCAGATGATCGCGCACATTCTGGCGCGCGTGGAAGCGGGGGATACCAAGCCCACGCTTGTGGTGTGCCCCGCGTCGCTCGTGTACAACTGGACTGCCGAGTTGGAGCGCTTTGCCCCCTCGCTTGATGTGTGCGCCATCGTGGGCGCCAAAGCCCAGCGTCGCGTGCAAATTGCCGGCGCAGCCGAGCACAGCGTGGTCGTGACGTCGTATGACCTCATGCGCCGCGACATCGACGAATACATCGAGCAGGACTTTGCCCGTGTGGTGCTCGACGAGGCCCAGTACATTAAAAACCCGCTCACCCAGGTGGCCCGCGCTGCAAAGCGCCTGCCGGCCGGCGTGCGCTTTGCCCTGACGGGCACGCCCATCGAAAACCGCCTATCCGAGCTCTGGAGCATCTTCGACTTTTTGATGCCGGGCCTGCTGGGTACGCGTGAATCGTTTGCAAAGCGCTTCGAAAGCCCGGTCGAGCATGCCGAGGGCGACAGTGCCGCCCGCCTGCAAGCGCTCGTGTCGCCGTTTGTGCTGCGCCGCGTAAAGGAAGACGTGGTGGCCGACCTGCCCGAGAAGATCGAGGATACGGTCATGGCGCAGCTCACCGGCGAGCAGCGCAAGCTCTACCTGGCCAACCAGGACCGCATCGCCCAGCAGGTGCAGCACCGCGAGGCCGGGGAGTTTAAGAAGGACAAGCTCAAGGTACTTGCCGAGCTCACCAAGCTGCGCCAGATCTGCTGCGACCCGCGTCTACACTACGAGGATTACAAGGCGGGGAGCGCCAAGCTCGATACGTGCATGGAGCTCGTGCACGGCGCACTCGACGGCGGACATCGCATCCTATTGTTCAGCCAGTTTACGGGTATGCTCGATATTATCGGTAAGCGCTTGGCCAAGGAGGACATCGCCTTCCTTAAGCTCACGGGCGCTTCGTCTAAGGAGAGCCGCGCCAAGATGGTCGCGCAGTTCCAAGCGGGCGAGGTTCCGGTCTTTTTGATTTCGCTCAAGGCGGGCGGCGTGGGCCTTAACCTGACGGCGGCCGATGTGGTCATTCACTACGACCCGTGGTGGAACGTGGCCGCGCAGGACCAGGCGACCGACCGCGCGCATCGTATTGGCCAGCAGCATACCGTGACCGTGTACAAGCTCATCGCCAAGGACACGATCGAGGAGCGCATTATGCAGATGCAGGAGTCCAAGCGCGACCTGGTCAACAGCGTACTCGGCGGCGACGGCATCTCGTCGGCGTTGTTTACCCGCGAAGATGTTCTGGCGCTGCTGGGCGGCGACGGGCGCTAGCCGCGCGCGGGGTGGGACTGCTGGAGTGGGCAGGACGGTCGACGCATTTTGGCCCGACCGCTTGCCTGATCCGTTATGTGTTCATTTGCAATGCCGTGGATGGTTTGTCTGCCTTTGGGCATAAGAACCATCAAGAACATTGGCACATCAGCAAAGGAGAACATCATGGCGAAATTCTTTAAGGACCCCGACGGCAAGCTCATCGCTGCCCTTGGCGACGACGTTGCGACCCCTGCCGGTTGCACGGAGCTGACTGCAAACACTGAGGACGCGGCGCACGAGAAGCACGTGCCTGTTGTCGAGACCGAGCGTGACGGTCACGTGATTCGCGCACGCGTTGGCTCGGTCGAGCACCCCAGCCTGCCCGAGCACTACATTGAGTGGATCGCCCTTGAGGCCGAGGGCCGCTTAGAGGTCCATTACCTTGAGCCCGGCATGAAACCCGCGACGTTTTTCGCGGGCGGCTCCAAGACCGGTACCGTCTATGCCTACTGCAACCTGCACGGGCTGTGGTCCGCGACATTCTAGGAGCGCGCCCCCGCTCGGGGTATCATAGCTAGCATATGCACATGCAAGCGCCGACTGCATTATGCGGCCGGCGCTTTTACTACGATTTCGATGGTTTACGACGGAAAGGGCTGAGCCATGAAGCTCGCGCTTGCACAGATCGATATGCGCCTGGGTGATATTGAGGGCATTTGCGGCCGCATCGAGGACCAGGCTCGTCTGGCCCACGAGCGCGGAGCGCGCGTGCTGTGCGTTCCGGCTCCGCTCTTTATGGGCGCCATGCCCGGTGGCCTGGTGGGCGCTGCCGACTTTGAGCACGACATGCTTGCCGGCTTGACTGGTGTCGCCGAGCGTATCCAGGAGCTTGACATGATCTGCATCGTGCCCGCGGCGGTTTCGTTTGAGGGCCAGCCGCTGCTCGACTACATGATGCTCAAGGACGGTCATGTGGTGCCGGCGCGTTCGAGCATTGCCCTGCAGCGTGGCGAGAACAGCGACACGCGTTGGGCGCCGCCGGTGTTCGACGTGGACGGCGTGCGCATCGCCGTGATTTTTGACTTGGACCGCGAACTCGAGATGTTGCCGACCGGTGTTGACCTCATTGCGTATTTCCAATTCAACGCGTTTGACATGACCGACCGCGAGACTGCTGCCATTGCCGCCGTTCGCAGCGGCGCCTACCGCAAGATCGCATCCAAGCGCAGCGTGTGGTTTGCCTGCATAGCGCCGGTCGGTGCCTATGACGAGTCGGTGTATACCGGCGGTTCGTTTGTGCTCGACGACTGCGGCCGCGTGGTGGCCCAAGCGCCGTGTTTTGAGGAGAGCCTACTGGTTCAGGAGATCCAGCGCGGTGTGATGCTCGATGCTCTGGAAGACCACGAGCTGCCCGAGTTTCGCTCCGAGGAATGGCTGTGGCAGGCACTGGTGCTCGCCGTGCGCGACAACGCCCGGGCCCACGGTGCGTCGCGTGCTGTGGTGGCACTCGAGGGCGACTTGCCGTCGTCCCTGCTGGCGGCGCTGTCCGTCGACGCTCTGGGCCCGCGTAATGTGATTGGCCTGGTGCTGGGGCGCAACCGTATCTTTACGCCGGCGCAGGAAGAGGCCGAGTCTGCCCGCTGTGCCGCCGTCCGCGCCATCGCCGAGCGTTTGCACATTCGCACCGTCGAGCGCGATGCACCGGATGCGGCGCGTGTGCTCGATCGCGACGTGTCGGCGGGCGATGCCGAGCGTCTGCGCTCGCGCACGCTGGGCCTCATGCTGGAGGACACGGCGCTCGAGCTGGGTGCGATGGCGCTGAGCCCGCTGTCCAAAACCGAGTACGCGCTGGCGGCGCCGGCGCTTTGCGGCGGCTACCAGGGCGACTTTGCGCCCTTTGGCGATGTGTACCTGTCGACGCTTGAGTTTGTGGCGCGTGTGCGTAACCGCACGTCTGCCGTGGTGCCCCAAGAGCTCGTGACGCTCAACGCGGTGGAAGATTGTATGGAGCGCGTGCTGGCGCAGGCGCTCTCAACGCTTGGCGGCCCGGTCGATATGCTCGACCGCGCGGCGCTGCTGCTCGGCGGGCTTGAGCCGGGTGAGGTCGATGGGGCGCTCGAGGCGCACGTGGACCGCAATCGATCTTTCGACGATATCCCGATGACCGCCGGCAAGCCTGAGGCCTGCTCGCTGCTGCTGATGCTTGTGCGCCAGGGTGAGGCTGCTCGTCGCATGCTACCGACGGCTCCGATCGTCTCGGCCCGTTCGTTTGCTGAGCGCGCCTGGCCGTACATGCTTGCGTGGTCTGACCTGGGGCTTAACGGCAAGGAGCGCATGACGGTTGATTCGCTGGCACGCGCCGAGGTGCGCCGTTTTGCTGACGAGGATACGAGCGAGCGCGTGCGAAACGAGATGATGGGCGTGCTGGGCGAGCTACTGGGTATTTCGCCCGAGCAAATGGAGGAGCTGCGCTCTGAGGACGGTCAGCGTCGTTTGCACGAGGGAATGAAAAAGTTCGAGGGCGAGGTTCAGGACGCCATCGATAAGATGATGGGCGGTCAGGGCGGCTCGCAAGGTAGTCCCCAGGGTGGCCCGATGCCGCATCCGCCGGTTGATCCGAGGCAGTTCCCCTTTTTCTCGCAGAACTAACTATGGGATAGGATTCGCTTCCAACCCCGACACTTCAACTAAGCATCTTGGCCCCGTTGTGTTATTCTAGAACAGACGTTCGTGAATGATGCGCGGGGCCTTGTCTTGCGCTGTGCTTGTGGCGAGGGGAGGTCGGCTTGGTTATCTTGGGCATTGACCCCGGTTTGGCTCATACGGGTTGGGGGATTATCGAGGAGCGGCGTGGCGAGGTTCGCTGCCGTGCCTATGGCTGTATTGAGACCAGTGCCGGAAGTCCGCTCGCGGTGCGCCTGTCGCATATCGCCCGCGACCTCAAGGATGTCGTGGAGCGCTACCGCCCCGATACCGCTGCTATCGAGAGCATTTACTTTGGCGCCAATGTCCGCTCGGCCATCCCCACGGCGCATGCCCGCGGTGCTGCGCTTGTGGCGCTTTCGGAGTGCGCGCTCGAGATTGGCGAGTACACGCCTATGCAGATCAAACAGGCTGTGGTGGGCACCGGCGCCGCGGACAAGCGGCAGGTCGCCTACATGGTGCGCACGCTCACACAGCTCGACCACGACCCGCATCCCGACCATGCCGCCGATGCCCTGGCCTGCGCCATCTGCCACGTAAACCTCAGCCGCACCCGCGCCCTCACCGGTGGCGAGTTCTATCAACAGAGAGGAACCGGATACTGATGATTTCCCAGCTCCACGGAACGCTTGTCGAGGCCACGATGAGCTCTGCTGTCGTCGATGTGTCGGGCGTTGGCTTTGAGCTCGGCATTTCGGGCAGCACTGCGGCCACGTTGCCGACGCCCGGCGGCGAGGTCCGCCTCTACACGCGTATGCAGGTGCGCGAGGACGCCATGACACTTTTCGGTTTTTCCTCAAAGGATGAGCGCACGATGTTCGACCGGCTCGTGTCCGTTTCGGGCGTTGGCCCGCGCCTGGCGCTCGCCGTGCTTTCCACCTATACCGTGGGGCAGCTGTATTCGCTGGTGATGGCCGAGGACGACAAGGGCATGGCCAAGGTACCCGGTGTGGGCAAAAAGACAGCTCAGCGCCTGATCCTGGAACTCAAGAGCACCTTTGCCAAGGATAAGGGCTTTGTGCCGGTCGACGTGATTCCCGGACAGGTTGCGATGCCCGTGCCCGCTGCCGCTCCCTCGGCGATCGATGATGCCCGTGCGGCACTCCTTTCCATGGGCTTTAGCCCGCAGGAGACCGATGTTGCCCTGAGCGGGTATGATGGGCAGAATATGCGTGTCGAGGATCTGCTCGGCGCGGCGCTTAAGCGACTCGGAATGGATGCGTGATGTGGGAAGCCGATGACTCTCAGGACCTGTGGGCGACGCCCGGTAACTCGCCGGCGGCATCCATGGCGCACGGCGAGCGCATGGTGGGCTCGGAGCTGACGGCCGAGGACCTCGATGTCGACCGCACTTTGCGCCCCCAGCGCCTGGACGACTACTGCGGCCAGGAGCACATCAAGCAGAGCCTGCGCGTGTTGATCGAAGCGGCGCAGAACCGTGGCGAGACGCTCGACCACGTGATTTTCTCGGGTCCTCCGGGCCTGGGCAAGACCACGCTGGCCACCGTTATCGCCAACGAGCTGGGCGCTCAGATCAAGACCACGAGTGGCCCCGCCATCGCGCGCACGGGCGACCTGGCGGCCATCCTTACTAACTTGCAGCCGGGTGATGTGCTGTTTATCGACGAGATCCACCGCCTCAACCGTTCGGTCGAGGAGGTCCTGTACCCCGCGATGGAGGACTTTGCGCTCGATATCGTGATCGGCAAGGGTCCGGCGGCGCGCTCGATTCGCCTGGATATTCCTAAGTTTACGCTGGTAGCGGCAACGACCCGCTCAGGCATGTTGACCGGCCCGTTGCGCGACCGCTTTGGCATTTCGTATCGCCTGGATTACTACACGGTCGAGGAGCTCGCGCAGATTGTGACGCGCTCGGCGACTATCCTGGGCGTGACGATCGACCATCCCAGTGCACTCGAGATCGGCTCGCGTTCGCGCGGCACGCCGCGTCTTGCCAACCGCCTGCTCAAGCGCGTGCGCGATTACGCACAGGTGCGCGGCAACGGCCCCATCGAGCTCGATATCTGCCGCCAGGCGCTCGAGTTCTTCGAGATCGATGAGCTCGGTCTGGACTGGATGGATATTCGCATTTTGGAGACGCTCGCCAAGACGTTCTCCGGTCGTGCCGTGGGACTTACGACCCTTGCCAGCGCGGTGGGCGAGGATCCGGGCACGCTCGAGGATGTCTATGAGCCCTATTTGCTGCAGTGCGGATTGATGATTCGTACGCCGCAGGGTCGTCAGGCAACGCTTCGCACCTTTGAGCACCTGGGGATTGAACCTACCGTTTAGGGCGCTTTGTTTTGGCGGGCTGTTGGACTATCGCTGGGCATCGGGTAAACATATCGCCGTTCATCGGTTATGGGCGTTTTACTATTGCGCGCCCGTGCTATGCTGAATTGGTCTTTTTCTCATTCGGTAACGAAAGGACCGCCCATGCCTACTGACATCGAAATCGCACGTTCTGTCACGCCGCTGCCTATTACCGAGGTGGCCAAGAACGCCGGCGTCGACGTTAAGCACCTTATTCCGTACGGCTTCGACAAGGCTAAGGTCGACTATTCACTGCTCAACGAGCCGACTGATCACCAGGCCAAGCTCGTTCTCGTGACCGCTATCAACCCAACGCCTGCGGGCGAGGGCAAGACCACCACGACCATCGGTCTGGCCGATGGCCTGCGTCGCCGCGGCGTCAAGAGTGCCGTGGCCCTGCGCGAGCCTTCGCTCGGCCCTGTCTTTGGCGTTAAGGGCGGTGCTGCCGGTGGCGGCTGGGCTCAGGTGATCCCCATGGAGGATATCAACCTGCACTTTACCGGCGACTTCCACGCTATCGGTGCTGCCAACAACCTGCTGGCCGCCATGCTTGATAACCACATCCAGCAGGGCAATCAGCTCGGTATTGACGTTAAGCGTATCACTTGGAAGCGCGTCGTCGATATGAACGACCGTCAGCTGCGCCACGTCATCGACGGCATTGGCGGTAAGGCCCAGGGCGTGCCGCGCGAGGACGGCTTTGATATCACCGTCGCCTCCGAGGTCATGGCAATCCTGTGCCTGTCTACGAGCATCAGCGACCTCAAGGAACGCTTGGGTGAGATCGTCGTCGGCTACAGCTTTGCCGGCGAGCCTGTCCGTGCCCGCGACCTTAAGGCCCAGGGTGCCATGGCCGCGTTGCTTAAGGACGCGCTCAAGCCCAACTTGGTGCAAACGCTCGAGGGCACGCCCGCGTTTGTCCACGGCGGCCCCTTCGCCAACATTGCCCACGGCTGCAACTCTATCATGGCCACGCGTATGGCGATGCGCTTTGGCGATGTCGCCATTACCGAGGCCGGCTTCGGTGCCGATCTGGGTGCCGAGAAGTTCCTCGACATCAAGTGCCGCATGACGGGCGTTCGCCCCAGCGCCGTCGTGATCGTCGCGACCGCTCGTGCGTTGAAGTACAACGGCGGCGTCGCCAAGGCCGACCTCAACGAGGAGAACCTCGAGGCACTCAAGGCTGGCATGCCCAACCTGCTGCGTCACGTCGACAACATCCAGAACGTTTATGGTCTGCCCTGCGTGGTCGCCATCAACCGCTTCCCGACGGACACCGAGGCCGAGCTTGCGCTCATCGAGTCCGAGTGCCAGAAGCTTGGCGTCAACGTTAAGCTTTCCGAGGTCTGGGCCAAGGGCGGCGAGGGCGCGCTCGAGCTGGCCGATGAGGTCATGCGTCTGATTGAGCAGCCGAGCGAGCTCAAGTTTGCCTATGAGGACGGCGCTGATGTCGCTGATGCCCTCGAGGCCGTTGCCACCAAGGTCTACCGCGCCGACGGCGTTGACTTTACGCCGGCCGCCAAGCGCCAGCTCGCCGAGCTGCGCGAGAACGGCTTTGGCAACCTGCCGGTGTGCGTCGCCAAGACGCAGTACAGCTTTAGCGACAACGCCAAGGTGCTGGGCGCTCCCGAGGGCTTCCGCATCACCGTGCGCGAGCTCAAGGTTTCCGCCGGTGCCCACTTTGTGGTCGCGCTGACCGGCAGCGTTCTGACCATGCCCGGCCTGCCCAAGGTTCCCGCGGCCGAGAGCATCGACGTCGACAACGACGGCAACATCACCGGCCTGTTCTAAGTCTGCTGTCCATAGCTGCTAGCCCGCCCCGCCGTGCCCACAAGGCCCGGCGGGGCTTTTTGATCCTTAGGCCCGCGCATGTCTTGTAGATACCGACGGACTCTGCCCATCATAGGCTTTTGCGCGGGTAGAATGCATGGATAACTTGATGCTTACAGGCGACGGAAGGGAATCGTTGCATGGATCAGGACAAAACAACCGTGATGGGCGGCTACGGTTCCGCGCAGGCTGGCGATAACGCCGATGCGACCCGCGTTGTTCCCAACCCCGGTTATACCGACCCCGCCGCGACGCAGCCTTCTGCCGAGCCCACCCGGGTTATGGGCTATGGAGACACGGCGCAGGATTCTTACGCTGCATCTTCGCAAGGCCCCTATGGCAACGCAGCTCCGGATCCGTTTGATTACGCGCAGCAGGATTCTTATGCTGCCTCGACGCCGAATCCCTATGATGGCCTGCCGCAGAATCCCATTCCGCAGCCTCAGCAGACGACGTATATGCCTCGCACGGCGCAGCCTCGCTACGAGTCGCACGAGCCGTATCGCGAGTACCCCAAGTCGATTCCGCAATATGGCGAGGACGAGGAGAAGAAGCCGTCGCGTTCGTCGAGCGTGATCAAGAAGATCCTCATCGTGCTGGCGATTTTCTTTGCGCTGTCGGTTGTGTTTGCCATCGTGTCGGGCATGCTCAACAAGCGAGGGAGTTCAACGGCCGATACCACTGCCGAACAAACCGAGTTCGCCTCGTCTAGCACCGTCGATCTGAGCGATATCCCGGGGCAGTACTGGTCCAACGCCAAGAAGATCCTCAAGTCGCGCGGCGCCGATCTTTCGAATGCCGTGGTCCTGACTGATGATGGCTCAACGCCCGTCATCGATGCCAACTGGGTCGTGACGTCTGCCTACTATAACGACAACGGTAACCTCGAGATTCAGCTCACGCGCAAGGACGGCTCGTCGGGCAACGCGTCCGGCGACCAGGGCGGCGCGGACAGCTCGAGTTCCAATACGCTGGAGGACTTGAGCAACAAGGCACAGGAGTTGGGAGACAAGGCGCAAGAGCTGGGCGACACGGCACAAAACCTGGGCGATACCGCGCAGAACTTGGGCGGCTTGGCGACGGATGCCTGGAACGCCCTGCAAAACGGCATCTCGGGCGCGCAGGGAAACTAGCTGTTAAGCAGGCTACAGCTGCTCGGCCGGACGCTCGGGCGAGCTAAAGCCCGAATCAAACGTGACGACGCACGAGACGTCGGGCCGGCGCTCGTGCACGATGCGCGTGACGAGCTCCAGCAGCTCCTCGTCGGATATGTCAAAGCCGTCGGGACGCACCAGGTCAAACGAAACAAACCCGTCGTGCTCGTGCAGGTCGTGGATGGAGAGCGCGGGATCGATCTGCATGACGCCGCGCTTGACCCAGCCGCGCAGGTCGTCGCCGGTGGTGGCGATGGGGTCGCAGTGCAGCGTGATATCGATGCCCATTTGGCGCTTGATGTCGTGCTCGATGGTGTCCAAAATCTCGTGGTGCTCAAATGCGTCGCCCTCGCCGGGCATCTCCACGTGGGCGCTGGCGAACTGGCGACCGGGGCCGTAGTCGTGCACCATGAGGTCGTGTGTGCCCAAGACCTGCGGATAGGACATGATCTTGTCGCGGATTGCCTGGACGAGCTTGGGGTCGGGCGCTTGCCCCAGCAACGGGCTGATGGCGTCGCGCACCAGGCCCAGACCGCTGATGCAGATGAAGATGCCCACACCCAGGCCTGCCCAGCCGTCGAGATCAAAGCCGGTCGTCTGCGAAATAAGCGCCGCCACCAAGACCGAGCCCGAGGTGATGACGTCGTTTTTGGAGTCCTGCGCCGTGGCGATGAGCGTTTCGGAGTCGATGCGGTTACCCAGTGCGCGGTTGAACGCGGCCATCCAGAATTTGACGAGCATGGACAGAACAAGGGCAGCCATGGAGAGCGCCGAATACACGGTGGGCGAGGGCTTGATGATCTTGGTGATCGACTCGAGGATTAGGTTGATGCCGACGGCACAAACCAGGACGGCGACAAACAGACCAGCCAGGTACTCGTAGCGGCCGTGGCCGTAAGGGTGGCCCTCGTCTGCCGGGCGGCTGGCAAGGCGGAACCCGAGCAGACTCACGATGTTGCTCGAGGCATCGGAGAGGTTGTTGAAAGCGTCGGCGATGAGGGAGACGGAACCGGCGAGCAGGCCCGCGATGCCCTTGGCCAGGCACAGGGTGATGTTGAGGCCAATGCAGATGAGGCTTGCGGCAAAACCCGCGTTGGTGCGGCAAGATGCATCGACCGGCTCGTCCTCGCTGCCGGGAACAAGCGTATGTACCAGCCGATTTACAAATAGCATAGCGGTCGTCCTCACAATCATGTTTAAGGGGATAGTGTAGCTCGCGCGGGGGCGCCGTGCACCGATGCTCAGAAAATGCAGCAATAGTCTGCCGGTGCTAACGAGCGAGCCTTCTCGTCTGCCTGGGTGGTCCATTTTGGGCCACATGGGTATGGGCATGTGCCTGTTTGATCGACATACTTAATGCCGACAGCCCCTGTGCAAAGGAGGACGTTTCCATGGACGAGATGTTTGCCATTAAATGTCAAAACTGCGGCGGCCCTATGTACTCACACCAAGCTAAGCGCAGCTTTGAGTGCGCTTATTGCGGCACGGTCGTTCCGTGGCAGGCGGACGCCGGAGAGCCCAAGAGCGCTTTGGGCATTCGCCATACGCCGTTGACGGTGGTGGATGGACTGCTCAAGCTCACGCATGTGTCGCAACTCGAGCGCCCGGAGGACCCGGACTGGTATTTCTTCAATTCGCACTGGCGCAATCAGTCGGTCCTGGAACATCTGCTGTGGGAGGATCGCGGCACGGCGCAAGAGTTCCAAGAGGCTACGCATGTGAGCATTCCTTGCCCCTTCTGCGGAGCGTCCTTTGAGGGCGAGTCAACGCAGCGTGTGTTTGAGTGCCCGTCCTGCGGCAACAAGATCGGCATTGCCGACCTGCTCAAGCCCGGTACCTTCAGCAAGCGTCTGACCATGGGCGTGGGTGCAGAGTATGTGCCGGAGCAGGGCATTCCCTGCGAAATCTCGTCGCAGCAGGCACGTGCCAACGCGCTGCAGCTGGTGCGCCAGCATGCGGAAGCCTTTGCCGGGCACGACGTGGAAGACGCGATTCAAAACGACATGATGCTCTTCTACTTCCCCATGGCGCTGGCGGACCTGCGCATGATGGCGTCCTTCCCGGGCAAGGGCCTGAGCAAGGAGACCCTGGTGTACTACGAGGTACTCGACTGGGCGTATCCCAGGGCAAACTACCTGGACGTTCGCCTCCTGGGCATTTTGGAGCCGTGGGACTTTGCCAAGGTTGGGCCTTTCGATCCCGCCATGCAGGAAGGCGACTTCCGCGTCGTCTCCGTCGATGCGTCTACCAAGGACCAGGTGGTCATTGATAAGCTGGCGCTCGACGTTGCGGGCAACGACGCCGAGGCTGTACTGGGGCTCAATAAAAAAAGCATCCGCACCTGGGCGCGCAAGGCCCGCAAGCACAAGGACGGCCTAGTTATGGTGCCGGTGTACTTTGTCGACCGTCCGGCAACGGATAGCCGCGACGGCGAGCAGGTGCGCATCGCCGTAAACGGCCAGACGGGTCGTGCGGCCGCGGTGGTGTTTAGCGACAAGCGCGAAACGCATATCGTGGCGCCGCTCAATCCCAACGTGATGCTGTCGAGCGAAAGCACCGTGCACGCCACGCCCATCGAGGTCAAATACGCTAAATCGCCGTTCCTATACCAGATCGTGCGCCGTGGAGACGGCGAGCAACCGCGCCAGGTGGCAGCCGCCGTCGAGGGTTCCTACCGAGAGGAGAAGCCCAAACGCCGCGGTCTGCTGGGTGCGCTATTTGGGAAGTAGGGGAGTAGCACCGGTTGTTGCCGTAAGGTGATGGCCGGGGGTGCGGGGCAGCTCTCAGGAGTGCGGGCTGCCGTCTGATTGTTTGGGTCTGATTGTTTGAGGGTGCCAGATGTAAATAAACAGTGGAGCGGCTGCAAAAGAGCCTCCTCACTGGGTAAAATCAGGTTGTGCCGCGGAACCCGCTCCTCAGCGCTTAAACTTCGGAGACGCGGGCAACGCAGGTATTATCGTCTAGGGCCGGCTGCAACCGGCCCTTTTCTGTGGCAGCCAATGGACCCACATCAGACGAAGGTCGCGTCTTTGTCTGTCAGGTCACGCTCGCCAGCCACGGCTAGAATGTCGTTGCCGACGTCCATGACCGGTATTGTTTCGTAGCAGCCGTCGCAACCGCGAGTGCGCCTGCGACGGCTGCGATGGTTTCGGTCGCAACGTACTGCTACCCTTGCGTTTCGCCATTAGTCGCTTCGTTGATGGCGCGGTACTCGGCACTCAGCTCGCGCGCCAGCTCTTCCTTGCTTGGAAGATACGGCAGGTATTTGGCGGCAAACACTTGGTCGTTGTCTTCGGGCAGCGTGTACTCGACGATCGAATCGCTTTTGTCCGCGCAGAGCACGATGCCTATGGGCGGATTGTCGCCTTCGTTCATGAGCCCGCGCGTGTAGTAGTTCACATACATTTGCATCTGGCCCAGGTCCTGATGCGTAAGATCGTCCGTCTTAAGGTCGATGAGCACGAAGCAGCGCATCAGATAGTTGTAAAAAACAAGGTCAATATAGAAATGGCGCCCATCAAAGGTGATGCGCTTCTGACGCGCCTCGAAAGCGAAGCCGCGGCCAAGTTCCAACAGAAACCTCTGAAGATGCGTGATGAGCGCTTGCTCTAGATCGCTCTCGCGAAACGCAGCGTCGTCCGAGAAGCCTAAAAATTCCAGTACATATGGGTCGCGGATGATATCCTCGGGGCGATGGGTCGGGGCACTCTTTTGGATTTCCTGGGTGACGGCCTCCTTGTCCTTGCTGGCAAGTAGGCGCTCGCGGAACATGGTGTTGATCTGGCGTTCGAGCTGACGCGTACTCCAGCGAGAATCGGCACATTCGTTCATGTACCATGTTCGAGCATCAGGGTCGGTTATACGCGATAACCTGCGGTAATGAGTCCAGCTCAATTCGCTACGCAGTGCGTCGCGAATTGGAAACGCAAGAAAGAACTGACGCATATTGCGAAGGTTTGCGATGCCAAAGCCTCTTCCGAAATTCGCGGTAAGCCTTCTGGAGAGGCCTGCAATCAATGCCTCCCCATATGCTGCGCGCTCCTCTCCGCCCTGCTCATCAACAATGCTCTTGCCGATCTCCCAATACGCCTCAACCATCGCAAAGTTAACGGCGGTATAGGCCTTGTCGCGAGCGGCGTTGAGAATTGAGGAGACCTGCTTGTAAAAACCTTCGGGCACGATTGCCGATTCTCCACGGTTTACCAGTTCGCCCATCACTGTCGCCCCACTTTCCTCTTGTGGAATGCATCTTTATCGCATTTAGTTTAAAGCCTCGCGCGGACACGAATTGCTTTGCTGTCTGGCACCTTCGCATGGGAGCCTTGCGGTGACTAAAATGTGGCCATAGAGGCAGTTTTAGCGAACCCCGCGGGAGTGACACGCATGGATAACAACACTTTGCTGTTCCAGGACAAAGGTTCGGGTAGGTTTAAAGACGTTAAGATCTACCCCAACCGTATTGAGGTGCTCAAGAAGGGTACTTTCGGCGGCAAGCATATCGAGATTGTCTACCTTAAGGACATCACGGGCGTTAACAGGATCAAGGGTCGCGACGTTTTCCTGCGCAATCGACTGTTGACCGCTTGCGTCTTTAGCCTGAGCAGCCGCTCCCAGGCCCAGGAATTTGTGAACGCGCTGAACATGGTGATGTAGCCGATAACGGCGTACGGGCCAAGGTAAAAATCGGGGGCACAGAACGGTGTTCTGCGCCCCCGATTGAGTCGATATGTCTAAAAGGCCGGCTTGCCTATTCGCTAGCACCTTCGTTGTCTTCGCGGTCATTGGCAAGCATTGCTGCGCCGGCAACCGTTGTCGCCATGGCGGCAGCGGCGAGCCCGGCGGCAATGCCGGAGCCGTCGCCTGTGTCGGCGAGTTTTCCGCCCGAGCCCTTGCCCTTGTTGCTCTTACCGTTCTTGTCCGCGCTGCCTGCGTTGGAACCCGTGCCACCGTCGGTGCCGCTGCCGGTGCCGCCCGCACTGCCCGAGGCCGCTACGGTAAAGCTTGCGGCTCCGTCGCTGGCGAGCGTGTAGTTCTGCGCCGCGTTGCCCAAGAGACCGTTCACGCGCACCCAGTACGTCCCTGCGGCAAATGTTTCGCCCTCGGCCATTGCCGTGCCCGGAGCGCCGTTCGCGTCGTGCACAAACTCGAGCTGGGCCGTGCAGGCATCGGTTTCGAGCTTGCCCTCGAGTGATGCTGCAATCTTGGCGCGCACGTCTTCGCCGGCCTTAAGGCCTTCGAGTCCCTCAAAATGGGGCGTCAGCGCGCGTGGATCGATATCGATGGGCACAAAGCCCTGCAGTCTTGTAACGGTCTCGTTGCCCAGGGCATCAACATCCACGTATTCAATGGCAAACGCATGACCCGAAGCCGCCACGTTGAGTACGTTGCTGCTGTCGACAAGGCGGAAATGGCCCTCGCCAACGGTCTTGCCATCCTGGAGCGAGGCATCGCTCAGCGAGTCGCCGTACGTCATGCGCATGCGGGTCGGGAGGTAGTACGAAGCTGTCTGCTTGTGCTGTGTATCGTAATCGTAATTGCGCTGGTAGATGCTCCGGGCCAGCGCCGCATCAACAAAGTCGGATGCGATGATGCCAATGTGCTTGAGGTAATCTGACTTTGTATCCTCGATGCCGCTGGGATTGATGTACGGGCTCTTATACAGATGCTCGTTGACTACTCGTGCCGAGGTAAAAGGATTGCCTCCGTGCGACAAGCCCGTGCAGCTGGTGTAGTTGATAGACCAGCAGCGCTCCAGGACTTTCTCCTTGGCCCCGTTATCGTCCTCGACATCTACCTCGTTGCGGGTGAGCTTAGCCGTCTCCTGCAGGGCCATATCGACCCAGCTGAGCTTGTCGGTTCCCGTGAGTTTGTACTTGTCCTGGGCGTATACCTTGGTGCAATAGGGCTCTTTGTCGCCTGTTTCCCCGGCGGCTTCAAAGCCCTGCGCGTTTTGGACGAGGCACATAGTGGCGCTGTCGGAGTGAACCTTGATCTTGTCATCCCATTCGGTAAGGTCGAGGCCCCACGTGTGGCCGCTTACGCTGTCGCCGTCGAGTCCAAATCGACGTAGCAGGACGATCTTTCCGCGCACCTCGCCCAGTGTGGGAACGCGGCTCGACGTATAGAACAGTTTGGGGTTGTCGTCCAAAACCTTGGCGAAAGCCGTCGTAACACTTTCGTCGGTAGCCTCGTCGTTGCCTCGTGATACAAGCATGATGAGCGCTTCTGTCGGGTTTTCGTTCAAAAACGTTTTGAAGTAGCCTATGACATCGGAAAGATGCAAAAAGTACGCGTCTTTTTTGAGCAGGTAGTAATCCCCGTGGTCGATGCCAGGGTTGTCGCCCTTTCCGAGACGGATATCAAAATAGCGAATGCCTTCGAGCAGCTGCGTGGGAATGTAATCCTGCTGGCATTTTACTTGCGAGGATTGGGGCTCAGTGTCGTTGTCCACGCTGCAGGTGCCCGAATCGTGCGTACCCGGGATGCTCAGCTCGTCGAGGAACTTGTTGTCCTCGACGTATTTCATCCAACATGGTCCATCGACGTAGCTGCTATACGTTTTCCAGTCGATGCTGCTAACTGTGGCATTGGTTTTGTCCATGCTGTAGCCGACAAGCTCGAGCTCCCACGGAATGCTCTTCCTCTTGTGGCAGATCTTGTTGTTGTCTTGGTCGTTGCCGTCCTTTTCTATGGCCAGGTAATTAATGTCTTTTTTCTCGTTTGTGCGGTCTCGGATGATATAGGTTCCGTTTGATTGACGCTCGAACGCAAAAGAGCGGCTGGCCTTGCCGTCATGCTCGCCACTCCATACGTGGATGACCTTTCCATCTTTGTCCGAGTCGCCATCGACCGACCAAATGCTGTAGCCCGTCTTCTTGTGCTCTTCGAAATTGAGCAGGGTGCGGATGGCATACCAGTTTGTATCGTCATTCTTGGTCGTTACGTTCTCAAGGATGAGCTTGCTGGACGTGCCGTCATTAAACAGATGGCAGACGTTGCCGATGACGTTGCCGTCTTCGTTGACGCTCGCGGTACGAAAATAGCCCGCGGGGCGAAGGCGAATGACGAAATTGTCGAGGCTGACCGACGCTGTGGCAGCGTCGTCTGCAAATGCCGCTCGTGGGCCAATGCCCAATGCCGCGGTTTCGGGCAGGCTTGCAAGTGGCGACAACACCGCGAGTCCAAGGCCCAACGTAAATGCTCGGCGGCTGATGGCGTGGTGTTCGGTCATAACTTCTCCATTCGTAGAGTGCGGTTATGCGATAGTTTTGGTCACTATACTGCTCAGATGTTTAAAGATGCTGGTTTAATTGTCTGCGCGGCGCAATAAATCGGCGGGCGGACGTGTTGGGGTGTTTGTCGTTTTCGTACTGTTGCTACATTTGGAGCGGTTCCGGCGTTCGGCATCCTCGCATTCGTCGGCTACCGGCATAAGAAAGGGGGGGTCGGTTTACCGGCCCTCCCTGGGTACGAAGCGCTGGGGTACCGTCGCTTGTTTGCACTGCGCCCGTGTTTCCCGCTGCGCTCGCCAGTCGCTTAGCGCTTGATCTCGATATCGTCGAGCTTGACGTCCATGGCCTCGGTCTTGCCCTCGGCGATGTCATCGGCAAATTCCAGGGACTTCATCATGGTCTCGACGGCGTCCTTGTGCTCCTCGACGTTGTCGATGCGCACGTACACGCTGCCGCCGTCAACGTCGGTGAAGTACTCGGTCGTCACGCCGCCCGAGTGCGTAAAGTAGGCGCTGCGCCAGGTCTTGCCGTTGTACTTAACGGGATCGCTCTCGGTCCATCCGGAGTTGGCCTTCCACTTTGCCTCGTAGTCGAACAGTTCATCGGCGTTCTTGTCAGGATCGAAGACGGGGATGAAGCGGTCGCTGGCGTGCTCGCTCTCGGTGAACTTAAACTGGGCCCTGTCGGCGGTGTCGCCTGCGACGTCGGTGATCTCGACGCCCTCGGGGACCTTGACCTTAAACCAAATGAAGTCGGTCCTCATATCCACGGCTGGCTTTTCTGCTCCACCGCCACCGCTGCTGCCGGTAGCGCCGCCGCTGCCACCGCAACCCACCAAGGCAACTGCGGCAAAGAGACTGATGCAGAGGGTGAGAATCGCAAAGGCCTTCTTTTTCATGGTCGTGTCCTCCTCGATCTGTAATCGTCCATGGGTTACCTGCCTTAACTGTACGCGTGGACGGCTCCTTCGGGTGGGCCATGTGTCCCATTCTGAGGGCCGGATTTGCGCCGTTAAGTGGCAATATGCACGGGTCCAAAAGAGGGGAGGGCCGGTGCTGTCGGCTCTCCCCGGGGTGAGGTGTCCGTTGTTTTAAAGGGGCGCGTGTACGCGAGCGTTGCCCCAACAGGTTCCTTGTTTATAGATATGCCCCAGTTTGTGACGTCCGGAAGTCCCGAAAGGCGGGCCATGTTTCCCATGTTTGCGTTGGCATGGCCTATCGTGTGCCATAGAAATCCGCGATGGCCAGGTGCGCTGACGCTTATGTACTTATGGGCTAGACTTAGCACCATTATGTGATCGATGCGGTCGGTCGGCGGTTGTCACCCGACCGATGTATATGACTTGAAGGTGCATGCGTATGAGCCAAGAGATGATGGACAAGACCTGCCGCGGGTTTGCCGAGGCGCTTGCCGCGCGCGAGCCGGTTCCCGGCGGTGGCAGCGCGAGCGCCTTTGTGGGCGCGCTGGGCGCCTCGCTGTGCGGAATGGTTGCCCGCTACGGTGCGACCAATCCCGCGCTTGCTGATCGTGCGGATGACCTGGCGCGCGCGTTTGCCCAGGCTGATGAGCTGTCCCAGGAGCTTGTCGAGTTGGTTGCCGAGGACGTTCGTGCCTACGGGCAGGTGTCCGCGGCGTACGGTATTCCGCGTGACGATCCGGCTCGACCTGCAGCGATTCAGGATGCGCTGCATGTGGCCGCTATGCCGCCGTATCGCATTATGGATGCCTGCGGGCGTGCGCTGGCGCTGCTCGAGGACATGGCCGACAAGGGTTCGCGTCAGCTGCTGTCCGATGTGGCGTGCGGCGCCGTGTTCTGCCGTGCTGCTATGCAGGGCGCGAGCTTGACGCTCTTTGCGAACACCACGTCTATGAAGGATCGCGCTCGTGCTGAGGAGCTCGAGACGGCGTGTGATGAGTTGCTCGACACATGGTTGCCGCGCGCCGATGCGCTGGCGCGCCGCGCCTCCGACGCTGCAAGGAAGAGAGGATAGCCATGGCTGAACTGCTGAAGGGTGCTCCCGTTGCTCGTGCTTTGACTGAGGAACTTGTTGCTCGCTGCGCAGCCCTGCGCGAGCGGGGCGTTGTTCCGACGTTGGCTATCGTGCGTGTAGGTGAACGCGAGGACGACCTATCCTACGAGCGCGGTGCGCTCAAGCGCTGCGAAAAAGTGGGGATTGAGGCTCGTCGCGTTTTGCTTTCTGCCGATGTTTCGCAGGATGAACTGCTGGCGGCTATTAAGGACATCAATGCCAACCCCGCTGTTCATGGCTGCCTAGTGTTTCGCCCGCTGCCCGCTGGACTTGACGAGGATGCGGTTGCCGCGGCGCTCGATCCCGCCAAGGATGTTGACTCCATGACGCCGGCCTCGCTGCTTACCACGCTTTCGGGTCGTGGCGAGGGCTTTGCTCCCTGCACGGCCGAGGCCGTGTTGGCGTTGCTGGACCATTACAGTGTTGAGCTGAATGGGGCCAAGGTTGCGGTCGTCGGTCGGTCTCTGGTGATTGGTCGTCCCGTTGCCGCCATGCTTACGGCTCGCAATGCCACGGTGACGACGTGCCATACGCATACACGCGATCTTGCTGCCGAGTGCCGTTCTGCCGATATCGTTGTTGCGGCCGTTGGACGCGCGAGCACGATTGGCGCGGATGCCGTTCGCGAGGGCCAGACGATCATTGATGTTGGCATTAACTGGGACGAGGCCGCTGGCAAGCTGGTCGGGGACATCGATTTTGATGCTGCGGAGCCGGTCGTTAACGCCATCACGCCCGTGCCGGGCGGCGTGGGGGCTGTGACCACCGCGATTCTCGCCAAACACGTGATTGAGGCGGCGGAGCGTGCATCGAAATAGGTGTTTTGGGCTGCTTGAGGGGTTAGCTATATACCACGTGGTCAAAAAATGCCAAATATGTGTACTGCTGTCAAGATGGTCACATATGTTTTATGACATTTGGGCTTCCTAGCGATATCCATTGGTAGCGCGCAGAGATGTGGTGTAAGAGGCGGGGCATGCCCCGCCTCCGCCCTTTCTTGAAAGGGAGGGGACACCGCCTAGAATTCGTCGTTGGAGTAATGAAGGTGACGAATGGAAGGAA
>CBCSNG010000010.1:0-70327 GCA_965141635.1 uncultured Collinsella sp.
GGCACTTCAACATCATTGTCGCAGCCCCGACCCGCGGTCACGAGCGGGGGCTCCTGTCTTTTCAGTGCCCTCGGATTGGGTCATAGTGTCTGTCGTTGCCAAAACATCAGCGCTTCCGTTGCTGTAGTCATTGGGGACGTTCTTAAATGACTATATAGTATGAGAGTGGATAATCTCCCGGTTTGAGCCTGCATTCGAGCTCAAAGTGGGAGATTATCCACTCTCATTTGTTATGTGTCCGAAAATGCACGCTCGTTTCTACTCCGCCTACATTTGGAGGAAGAGCTCGTGGAGGCGGGTGTCGTCATCGAGCTCGGGGTGAAAGGTAACACCGAGCTGGTTGCCTTGGCGGGCGGCGACGATACGGCCGTCGACTTCGGCTAGGGCCTCAGTGTCGCTGTGCACTTCGACAATGCGGGGCGCGCGGATAAACGTCAGCGGCACCTCACCGTCGATGCCGACGACAGATCCTTGAGTGCGAAAGCTGCCGAGCTGTCTGCCATAGGCATTACGCTCAACGAGCACATCCATGGTTGCCAGGCGCGGTGTCCCCTTATCGTCGTGGGCGGCAAGGTCGCGTGCCAACAAAATCAAGCCGGCGCAGGTGCCCAGGACGGGCATGCCTTCAACAATGCGGGTGCGAAGCCCCTCGAGCATGTCCAGCTCATCAAGCAGCTTCCCTTGAACGGTAGACTCGCCGCCAGGGAGGACCAGACGATCAAAGTTCTGCCGCAAGTCGGCCGCCTGCCTCAGCTCAATACAGCGTGCGCCCAGCTCGGATAGCCTTGCCTCGTGCTCGACAAAAGCGCCTTGGACCGCCAGCACGGCGACCGTCTGGTCTGCATAATCGCTCATGTGCGACCCTTTCTGCCGGACTAGCGCCCGCGCTCCTCCATGATAATCTCGATCTCGTCGGCGTTGATGCCCACCATGGCCTCGCCCAGGTCTTCAGAAAGCTCGGCAATGAGCTTGGCGTCGGTGAAGTTTGCCACGGCCTTGACGATGGCGGCAGCGCGCTTGGCGGGGTCGCCACTCTTAAAGATGCCCGAGCCGACAAAGACACCCTCGGCGCCCAGCTGCATCATCAGCGCGGCGTCGGCGGGGGTCGCTACGCCGCCGGCGGCAAAGTTCACGACGGGAAGCTTGCCCGTGGCATGGACCTCGCGTACCAGCTCGACCGGAACCTGCAGTTGCTTGGCTGCCTCAAAGAGCTCATCGTCGCGCAGAGCGACAACGTCACGGATCTGCTTTTGAATCTTGCGCATGTGGCGTACAGCTTGGACGACGTCACCCGTGCCCGGCTCGCCCTTGGTGCGAATCATCGTGGCGCCTTCGGCAACGCGGCGCAGCGCCTCGCCCAGATCGCGGGCGCCGCAGACAAACGGCACGTCAAATTGGGTCTTGTCGATGTGATAGACGTCATCGGCGGGGGAGAGAACCTCGGATTCGTCGATGTAATCGATTTCGATGGCCTGCAGGACCTGCGCCTCGACAATGTGGCCGATGCGGCACTTGGCCATAACGGGGATGGAGACGGCCTCTTGGATGCCCTTGATCATCTTGGGGTCGCTCATGCGCGAGACGCCGCCTGCGGCACGGATGTCGGCCGGGATGCGCTCGAGTGCCATGACGGCGCAGGCGCCCGCCTCCTCGGCGATGCGTGCCTGCTCGGGCGTGGTGACGTCCATGATGACGCCGCCCTTGAGCATCTGCGCGAGCTCGCGATTGAGTTTGACGCGATCGGCCTTGCTGGTCTGTTCTGCCATGGTTGCTCCCTTGGTTGGCATGTGCATTGCTTGACGGAACATCCTATCGGGGAGCTGGGTATGGCGAAATACTCAGTTTTCGAGATAATAACAAGGTCAGACTAATACCAGATTGAATGACTTAATAAGGTCAGGTATAGGCTCATGCTTGACTACAATTTGGAAAAACGCGGCGAGGCATCGCTCT
This sequence comes from uncultured Collinsella sp., assembly GCA_965141635.1. Taxonomy (GTDB): domain Bacteria; phylum Actinomycetota; class Coriobacteriia; order Coriobacteriales; family Coriobacteriaceae; genus Collinsella. The sequence continues at coordinate 1,954 of CBCSNG010000010.1, forward strand.
ATGAGTATGTTTACCAGCAAATTCGAGATGATATCGTCGCTGGACGTATTGCGGCGGGGGAGCATCTGCCGTCTAAGCGCGCCTTTGCCAGTCATCTGGGTATCAGTGTCATTACCATCGAGAATGCATATAGCCAGTTACTTGCCGAGGGCTATATTTGTTCAATGCCGCGTCGGGGCTACTACGCTTGCGAGCTTCCGGATGCACCGGTTGTGCCTTTGACTACGGGGAACATCGACCGAGATACCGTCTCTGTGGGCCCCAGCGCGCATAATGCCGATGGACGGACCGAGCGATTCGATACACTTTCTCCTTCCGCTTTGGAGGCGGCGCGGCTTTGGCAAAGCGCGCTACGGGCGACGCTGACATCCGAAGACGAACGCGAGATCTTTTCGCCCGCACCGGCGCAGGGCACCGCTCGGCTACGACGCGCAATTGCTCACCATCTGCGTGGGACGAGGGGCATGAATGTCGACCCCGACAACATCGTTATCGGCGCGGGTGCCCAGCTGCTCGATACCATGTTGGTTCAGCTGCTTGGAGCCGACAAGGTGTATGCCGTTGAGGATCCGGGCTATTTGCGCCTGACGCGCATCTATCAGGCTATGGGCTGCAAAGTTCGACATATCCCGTTGGATGATGACGGCGTGGACTTGAGCACTCTGCAGAAAAGCGGGACCGATGTCCTTCACCTGATGCCGTCCCATCAGTATCCGACCGGCCTTGTGACGAGCATTGCGCGTCGCTATGCCCTGCTGAGCTGGGCCGCCGAGCAGCCGGGCCGGTATCTCATCGAAGATGACTTTGATTGTGAGTTTCGCCTTGCTGGTAAGCCGATTCCCGCGCTCGCGTCGATCGATGCCGCCCAGTCGGTTATCTACACCAACACGTTTTCGAAGAGCCTGTCATCGGCGTTGCGTCTAGCGTACATGGTGTTGCCCGATGAGCTGATGGAGCGGTTTAGGCGCAGCCTTGGTTTCTACGCCTCGTCGGTGAGTTCTGTTGACCAGGTCGCTTTGGCACGTTTGCTGGAATCGGGTGATTACGAGCGGCATGTGAACCGCGTGCGTGTTCGTGCTCGCGAGGCGCGTGATGGCCTGGCGGCGCTTGTACGGAAAGCGTTTCCGGCAGGGGAGGTCTCGATCGAGCATGCGGACGCGGGCCTTTACTGCACTGTTGTTGCGGAGCGCGGAACGGGTGGAAGCTCTTTTGCGCGGGCTCTCACGCGCTCGGGTATTCCGTTTATCGATATCAGTGACTGTTATTGGTGTGCCGATGGTGCATTTGTCCCTGAAAACTCAAGTCAAATTCTTGTCCAGTATGACGACCTGAGTCCGGAAGTGCTTAATAACTTGGAACTGCAGCCAATGGGGGCACTCTGCAACCTAAGTGAGTAGACTTTTGGAACTTTGGCGACCAGGCAGTTTTGTAACAAGTCATTTACCTGCGACTTTATAAAACAATATGGATGGTCTGCGCGGCAAGTTCGAAAAAGTCTACTCACTTGCCGCGCAAAGTTTCCGCATGAGAAAAAAATGGGGTTTTCAACAGGGCTTCGTCCAGCTCTCGGCAAGTTTTTGGTCAGTTGGGGAGGGCTGTTGAAAACTTAGCAGTCCGTTCGGTGCCATTTTTGTTGCGTTCGCGCCAATGCGAGACCGACTGGGTTGAAATCCGTGTTTTCCTGTGCCTATGAAGGATCTACTTTGTGACATATCGGCTTTTAGGTACTGGCGTTTGCCTCCTCAAGTCCGCGCTTTGTGTCCGCCGCTTCCACGACCGGAAGAAGACCGGCAGCGATATGATCTCGCCCGCAACCCGACGGCTGCAGTCGCGCTCGGTTTTCCGTTGTATACATTAGTTCGGACGAGAAACAAACGGACTTGCCCTGCCAGCATTAGGCAGCGGCTGTTCCTTGGTGAACTCCCCAGGGAATCTGTGCTGGAAACGGAACATGGATTTTTGGTCACGTCTCCTCTACTGACGGCATTTATCATGTCTCGACATCTGACGGATCTCCAGCTTCTTTTTGTGTTGGCGGAGATGTGTGGCTTGTTTGCGGTGTGCGCTCTGCCGGTGGCGCTTGAGGCGGAGCTTTCGCGTGCAATTGATTCGGGCGCGATTTCGACAACGTTCGGTTGGGTGCGCTGCCCGTCCGAGGACGGCATCACTTCAAATTTATGGCGTCGAGACGCTTTGGTTTTGGGCAGAGACCTTGACCGTTTTTGTTCAGATGTTTGCGGGATGCGTTACGGCAATAGATTTATGGCGGTATCGCAATTCGTTCCATTGGGTGCCGCGTCGCCTTTTGAGGTCGAGGCGTATTTGTTGCTTGGACTGCCGCGAGCCCTGGGGGGCGAAGGGTTTTGCGGCATAGAGCTCAATGTCGAAGTGACGCTAAGCACAAGTGCTCGAGCGATTGTGGGAAAGTCCCGTGTATATATCGACCTACTTCTCTCTTCGCCGGATGGCAAGCGACAGGTGGCCATTGAATGTCAGGGAAAGGCCTCGCACGGACGCGCAGGGGATGGCTTGCGTGACGCTGACCGCATGACAGCCCTTCAGGCCATGGGCTACGATGTACTTCTCCTGACACACAGACAGATATCCGATGAGGATAGATTCCGCGCGATCGTTAAGGCCGTATGCAGGATGCTCGATGCTGAATATCGTGATAAAAGCTCAGATGAGCAAAGGGCTGAGACATTACTCCGGTCTGAACTATTCGTTGACTGGACAAAATTGGGAGTAATCGACGAAAAGATGCCCGTTAGACACAAAATAGCTCGATCGTGGACGGCTGCGAAACTAAGTGAGTAGACTTTTGGCTTGATGGCGACCAGGCCGTTTTTGCAACAAGTCATTTACCTGCGACTTTATAAAGCAATATGGATGGCCTGCTCGGCAAGTTCCAAAAAGTCTACTCACTTAGTTTTTGACGAGAATCCGATGCCTAAGGTGGTCCTATTTCAGGGAGTTAACAAGTTCGTGAGGCACGAAAAAGGCCCGAACCATGCGGTCCGGGCCTTATCGAGCTAAAGATTGTCTCTCAGGCGGCTGGCTTAGCCAAAGTAGCGCTTGAGCAGGCCGGCGAAAGTCTTGCCGTGGCGGGCCTCGTCGCGAGCCATCTCGTGCACGGTGTCGTGGATGGCATCGAGGCCAGCGGCCTTGGCGCGCTTGGCAAGATCGGTCTTGCCGGCGGTGGCGCCGTTCTCGGCCTCAACGCGCATCTCGAGGTTCTTCTTGGTGGAGTCGGTCACGACCTCGCCCAGGAGCTCAGCGAACTTGGCGGCATGCTCCGCCTCCTCGTGGGCAGCCTTCTCCCAGTACAGGCCGATCTCGGGATAGCCCTCGCGATGAGCGACACGAGCCATGGCCAGGTACATACCGACCTCAGAGCACTCGCCCTCAAAGTTAGCGCGCAGGTCGGCAACGATGTCCTCGGAGACGCCCTCCATCTTGGCGACACCCACGACGTGCTCGGCAGCCCACTCGAGCTGGCCCTCCTCCTGCTTCAGGAAACGAGAACCGGGAACGCCGCACTGGGGGCACTTAAAATCCTCGGGCAGCTGGTCGCCGTCGAACTCTTCCACATAACCGCAAACGGGGCAAACAAACTTCATGATTCGATCCTTTCGATCGATGGCGATTGCGCGCTCGTCCGGTCCCGTAAGGGCCCTCTCCGGACGTGCGTCTTGACGAGTTCTATTATCCATAAATGCAACCAAATGTGAAGCCTATTAGGAATGATTTTTAATAAAACAATTTTGAGATATGAAGATGTTGATTGATTAACGATTGGCAGGCCGTCTTTGACCGCCGCTGAGTACAATCGGGCGAGCAAATGTTGACCTATCAACAAATGAAGGAGTTTCCTTTATGCATCTAGCCCGTCGTGCCTGGTGCCGAACATATCAGACGGTTTTTCGCATTGCATTGCCGATCCTGCCCTATACCGAGCCGCGCATTTTAGAGCATGCCGAGGATGTGCCCGCGGTGCTTCAAAAGCGCTCGATCCAGAAGGTCCTTATCGTGACGGATCCCGGCATTGCCCGTCTGGGGCTCACGGCACCGCTCGAGACGGCGCTCGCATGCAGGGGGATTGGCGTTACGGTCCATGCCGAAACGCGTGCAAACCCCACGGTTTCAAACGTGGAAGAAGCGGCGTCCCTGTATCGAGAGAGCGCCTGCCAGGCCATTATCGGCTTTGGCGGTGGCTCGGCCATGGACTGTGCCAAGGGCGTGGGCGCACGCATTGCGCAGCCAAACAAGCCCATCAACAAGATGCGCGGCCTGCTGCGGATTCATCGTCGCCTGCCGCTGCTCATCGCCGTTCCCACTACCGCCGGTACGGGAAGCGAAGTCACGCTTGCGGCGGTAATTACCGATGACGGGACGCACTACAAATACCCCATTAACGACTTTGTACTCATCCCGCGTTTTGCAGTCCACGACCCCGAGTTTACGTGCGGCTTGCCCGCTTCCATTACGGGGCAGACGGGCATGGACGCCCTGACGCATGCCGTTGAGGCCTTTATCGGGCGAAGCACCACGCCCTATACGCGCAAGATGGCGCGACAGGCGGTGCAGCTTATCCACGACAATTTGCTCGAGGCCTATGAGCATGGTGACGACATGCGCGCTCGTCGCAATATGCTTTCGGCGGCGTATAAGGCGGGCGTTGCGTTTACCCGCTCCTATGTCGGATATGTGCATGCCATCGCGCACAGTCTGGGCGGCCGATACGGAATTCCGCACGGTTTGGCCAACGCGATCATCCTGCCGCACATGCTTCGCGCTTATGGTGACGCCGCCGCCCCCAAGCTTGCCGATCTTGCTCGCATGGCGGGCATTGCGCCGGCTACCGCGCAGGATAGTCTTGCGGCCGAGGCCTTTATCGATTGGGTCGACCGCATGAACGAGATCCTGGGAATCCCCAAATATGTCTCGGGCATTCGCCGCTCCGACATTCCCGAGATGGCGGCGCATGCCGATGCCGAGGCCAATCCGCTGTACCCCGTTCCGCTTTTGATGGACCGCTTGGAGCTCGAGCGTATGTACGAGGTCGTCGCGGGTGGTATGTTTGAGGACGAGAACTAGGAGGGTGCCATGAACACCGAGGAAATTGCGCGCATCGTCGGCGATCAGCGCACTTACTTTAAAACGCACGCTACGTTTGATGTTGATGCCCGACGTCGCGCGCTCGTGAGTTTACGCGATGCGGTACGGGCGCACGAGGCCGATATTGCCCATGCACTCAAGACCGATTTGGGAAAGTCGCATGACGAGGCATATATGTGCGAGATCGGCACGTCGCTTTCCGAGATTCGTCATCAGATCGCTCACGTGGCTCGATGGAGTCGTCCGCGCCTGCGTCCGTGTGACCTTGCCAACGCCGTGAGCGCGTGCAAAACGCGAGCCGTGCCCTATGGCGTCACGCTCATCATGGCTCCGTGGAACTACCCGTTTTTGCTAACACTCGAGCCGCTCGCCGGCGCCCTTGCCGCGGGCAATACCGTGGTCATCAAGCCGAGTGCCTATGCTCCGGCATCGAGCGCGGTGCTCAAGCAAATCTGTGAAGAGGCATTTGATCCGCGCCTGGTGACGGTTGTCGAGGGCGGGCGCGCCGAGAACGAAGCGTTGCTCGATGAGTGCTGGGACAAGATCTTCTTTACCGGTAGCGTTCCGGTCGGCAAGCTCGTCATGGAGCGCGCGAGTAAAAACCTCACGCCCGTGACGCTTGAGCTGGGCGGCAAGAGCCCCTGCATCGTGGATGCGACGGCAAACTTGAAGGTCGCGGCACGGCGTATCGCCTTTGGCAAATGGCTCAACGTAGGGCAGACCTGCGTGGCGCCCGACTACCTGCTGGTCGATACGCGCGTGCACGACGAGCTGCTGGACCTCATCAGGGAAGAGGCCCGCCGTATGTTTGGCGAGCATCCGCTCGATAACGAGGATTATGGGCATATCGTCAACGCCAAGCATTTTGCGCGCGTGCGTGGGCTGATCGATCCCGATAAGGTTGTGCTTGGAGGCACGGCGCGCGAGTCATCGCTCAAGATTGAGCCGACGATTTTGGACGGCGTGACCCCCGATGACGCCGTGATGCAGGAGGAGATTTTCGGCCCCATCTTGCCGGTGCTGACGTTTGAGAGCCTAGACGAGGCCGAGACGTTTATTACGGATCGTCCGACGCCGCTGGCTCTGTATATCTTTAGCCAGGATCGCGCAGTTCAGCAGCGCTTTGTGCGTTACGTGCCCTTTGGCGGCGGCTGCGTCAACGACACGATTATGCACTTGGCTACGAGCCATATGGGCTTTGGTGGCATGGGTGCGAGCGGTATGGGGCGGTACCATGGACGCGAGAGCTTCGATACGTTTAGCCACAAGAAGAGCATCGTGAACAAGGCAACGTGGCTGGACGTGCCATTCCGCTATGCTCCTTACGCAAGCTGGAAGCACAAGTTCGTGCGCATGTTTGTGCATTAGAAAAGGGCGCAGGTAATACGAACAAGTGTTCCTATTACCTGCATTTTGCGTTAGACTACTGTTATGGAGCACGGATGGGCCAACTCCCTTTAGAAGGGATTTGGTATGAACGTAAGCGATGTTATTTCGTTATTGGCGTTGTTGATTGCGGCTATCGAACTCGGTCTGTTTATCGGCCGAATGAAATAGCCGCCCCCGCGTAAGCGAAGACGGCCACTTCTCACGATGAAAACGTGTATCGGAGTTGGCAAGACCCGCGGCAACGGGTGCCATCCGTGTTCCTATCTTATCTGCAAGCGTTCTGTCGCGCAAGCGTTGAGGCAAACGATTGAAGGACGCAGACAGGATGTATTTGTGTCCGCACGGGACCGTAGACTTCTCAATAAGGTTACACACCGGTTTATCCGGCCGTTAGAGGAGCTGCTATGTACGAGCCTTCGCGTGTTCTTCTGTCATTTCACATTGCAGGATTTCAGTATGCCGATGGCGCTTTGGTCCTAGGCGATCTTAAAGCGGGCGATAAACTGACGCTGTGTGCCGAGCGCGATAATCCCCATGACCCCGAGGCAGTTGCGATCTACTATGGCAAGACCAAACTTGGCTACGTTCCGGGAAACGAGGTCGGCCCACTGTCCTTGATGATGTATTACGGCCACGAGGACGTATTTGAGGCCCGTGTGCAACAGGTTGCCCCCGAGCGCAGCCCGTGGCATCAGGTGCGCGTTGGGCTCTACGTGGTGGATGCTCGCTAGTCGGCAATGGAGGCTGCCATGTTTGATGACGATGACCTGTTTGATCTGGCAGATGATCCGTTTGAGTGGGATGTGCTACTCGATGACGATGAGCTGGAACAGGACCGTAAGATGCGGCAGGACAAGAAAACTCAGGGTGACGCTTCGAAAAAGCAAGACAAGCGCCGCCGCGGACTGTTCGGCGGGCTCTTTGGATAACCGCCGCATCGCTACGTCTGTATACTTAGCACGAGTTGGATGCATTGCGAAATGAGGGCATAGACGATGATGTGGTTTACCGCCGACCTGCACCTGGGCGATACGAATATCTTGCACGACATGGATCGACCGTTTGATTCGGTCGAGGAGATGAACCGCAAGGTCATCGATGCCATCAATGAGTGCGTGGCTGCGGACGACCGCCTCTATATCCTGGGAGACTTTACGTATCGCTTGCCCATGGCGGAGGCGGTGCGCCTGCGCGAGCGTATCGAATGCAAGAATGCGACGCTCATCCGCGGTAACCATGACGGCGACTGGGAAGATTCCGACGCCCCGCAAATTTGGGAAGACGTGCGCGATTACCTGGAGATTGCTCCCGGCTATGCCAAGGGCCATCGTCTGGTTATGAGCCACTACCCCATGCTCAGCTGGAACGGCAAGGCACGTGGCGCCATTATGCTGCATGGGCATATCCACAGCAGGGGTGACCGCACCAACGCACGCAACCGCGATCGCGAGCGCCCGATCCTGCGCTATGACGTTGGCCTTGATGCCAACGACTACAGACCCGTAAGCCGCGATCAAATCCTGGGCTTCTTTGGACTGTAATGCTCGAACCACCACAAAGGGGACAGGCACCTTTGTGGTGGTTCTGGCGCCGTTGCCATTATGGCGGCGGCGCCTTTTTTGTCCGCGTGGCGCGGTAGAGTGTAGGCGGTTGAAATTTGCGTCCATCGAGGAGCTGCTATGAACGAGATCAAGTGCCCGCATTGCGGCGAAGTTTTTAAGGTCGATGCGTCCGGCTATGCGGATATCGTCAAGCAAGTGCGCGATGCCGAGTTCTCGCGCGATCTTGATGAGCGCGTAGCGGCGGCTCGACGCGAGGGCGAGCAGGCGCTGGAGCTTGAGCGTTCGCGTTCGGCGTCTGCCCTGCAGGAGGCGGAGTCTCAACGCGACGCTCAGCTTGTCGAGCAGAAGAACACTGCGGATCAGAAACTGGCGCAAGAGGTTGCCAAGCGCGATGCTGAGCTTGCCGAGCTGCGCGCTAAGCTCGAGGGCGCTGCCGCAGAGCGCGAGAGTGCAAGCCAGCGCGCGGCGGTTGAGGCACGAGCCAATGCTCAAAAAGAGAATGCCGAACTCCAGCGTGAGATTGATAGCCTGCGTGCGCAGCTTGGGCGCAAAGATGACGAAGCAAAGCTTGCCGAGTCGGCGGCGCGCAACGCTGCTCAAAACGATTTAGCTGCACGTGATGCTCAGATTGCCGAGCTGCAGGCCAAGCTTGCCGCGGCGGACAAGGCCCAGGAGATGGCGCTTGCCGCCGCTGCGGCTGAGTCGCAGCGCGAGCTCGATGCCGCTCGCAGCGAGGCCGAGCGCGCGCTTACTGACTATCGCGCGACGGTACAAGAGAAGTTTTCCGCCGCTAAGGCACAGTCCGAGCAAGAGGCCGAGGGTCTGCGTGCCCAGCTGCGCGAGCAGGAACTGATGGCAAAAATGAACCTGTCGGAGGCGGTTGCCGCGGCGGAGCGAGAGCGCGATGAGGCGCGTGCCAAACTGACGAGCGAGCTGGCGGTGCGCGATTCTCGCGAGGAACAGGCCAAGGCGGCACACGAGCTCGAGCTTGCGCAGGCCAAGCGTGCGAGCGATGACCTGATTCGCTATAAGGATGAAGAGATCGAGCGCCTTAAGGACATGAAGGTCCGCCTGTCCACCAAGATGGTGGGTGAGTCGCTCGAGCAGCACTGCGAGACCGAGTTTAACCGTCTGCGCATGACGGCGTTTCCTAACGCGTACTTCGAGAAGGATAACGATGCGTCCGAGGGCACCAAGGGCGACTTTATCTTCCGCGAGTGCGACGCAAGCGGTAACGAGGTCATTTCGATTATGTTCGAGATGAAAAACGAGAACGACGAGACCGCGACCAAGCATAAAAACGAGGACTTCTTTAAGAAACTCGATCACGATCGTCGCCAGAAAGGCTGTGAGTACGCGGTGCTCTGCACGCTGCTCGAGCCCGAGAGCGAGCTTTACAACGCGGGAATCGTGGACGTGAGCTATCGCTACGAGAAGATGTACGTGATTCGCCCGCAGTTCTTTATTCCCATGATCACGCTTCTTCGCAACGCCGCCATGGGTTCGCTTCGCTATAAGCAGGAGCTGGCGGAGTACAAACAGCAGAATATCGACGTTACGAACTTCGAAGCCAAGATGGAGAAGTTCAAGAATGATTTCGGCCGCAACTACGAGATCGCGAGCCGCAAGTTCCAAACGGCGATCGATGAGATCGACAAGACGATTAGCCACCTGCAGAAAACCAAGGAGGCGTTGCTGTCCTCCGAGAACAATCTGCGCCTAGCCAACAAGAAGGCGGACGATCTTACCATTCGCAAGCTCACGTGGGGCAACAAGACCATGAAGGCCGCGTTTGACGAGGCGCGCGGGGCTGCGACAGAGACAAACGATGAGCCAGCCGAGGCGGATTCGTATGAGGTCGAGGGTGCCGAGTAAGGCATAGCGTATAGCGCAAAAGCGGGGCCGCTGGCTATATTGCCAGCGGCCCCGCTTCGTTTCGTTCCATTGTGCCCGGCTAGTCCTCGAGCAGGTCCTCGATAAAGCCGACGCGGTAGTTTTTGAAGATGACCTCGCCGCCGTCTTGCGTGGCGTCCAGATCGACATCGCCCATGATGCCAAAATCGTGGTCGCCATCCTCGTCGGCAAAGATCTGGTGCACGTGCCATACGTGCGCGGTCTTCTCGTCGGACTCGTCAATGGAAAACATCGCGGCGCTGCGGGCATCTCCGTCGGTGAGGATTTCCTCGTGCTGCTCGTGGTAAGCGTCGAGTGCTTTTTGCCAGCGGATCTCGCTCATGCCCCAGTCGTCGTCGAGCTCGCCCAGCTCGCGAACGTGCTCGCGGGCGGCAAGGGTCACGCGGCGGAAGAGCGCGTTGCGCACCAATAGCGTGCAGCCGCGACGGTCCGCCACGACCTCGTCGATGCCCTGCGGCGGCGCAGCATCGAGGGCTGCCGGGTTGCCGGCGTTTTCCCACTCGTCCACCAGGCTCGAGTCCACCGAGCGCACCACAAAGCCCAGCCACGAGATAATGTCGCGCAGGCGCTCGTCGCGCTTCTCGATGGGCACGGTACGGTCGAGTGAACGGTAGGCCTCTGCCAGGTAGCGCAGTAAAATGCCCTCGGAGCGGGCGATGCCGAGCTTTTGAATGTAACCCTTAAAATCGCTCGCGCTTTCCAGCATATCGCGCAGGACACTCTTGGGAGAGAGCTGGTAGTCGTTTGCCCAAGGCACTTCCTGGCAGTACTTGTCAAAGGCGGCATCGAGCAAATCCTCGAGCGGCTTTTCGTAGGTGACGTCCTGAATGCGCTCCAGACGCTCCTCATAGTCGACGCCGTCAGCCTTCATTTCGGCCATCGCGCGGTCGCGCGCGGCGCGCTCCTGTGCGCGCAATACCTGCTTGGGGTCCTCGAGCGTTGCCTCGACCATCGAGATCAGATCCATGGTATAGGTCTCACTCTCGGGGTCGAGCAGCTCCAGCGCGGCAAGCAAAAACGGCGAGAGCGGCTGATCGAGCGCGAAGTCCTCGGGCAGATCGACCGTCAGCGCATAGTCGATGTCCGGCGCGGCGTCAGTCGGGGCGTCGGGCGCGGGCGGCACCTCGGTGCGAACGACGACGCCGGAATCGATGAGCGTGGCGAAGATTTCGTCGGCGCGAACCTCGAGCTTAGCCTTTTCCTCGGGAGTCTGCAGGCTCGTCTCGATGAGGTCGTGTACGCGGGTTCGGGCATCGCCGCCCTGCTCGACCACGCTAATCACCATGGAGTGCGTGATGCGCAGGCGCGGCTTGAGCGTCTCGGGCTGCGTCTCGATCAGGCGCTCAAAGGTCTGCTTGTTCCAGGTGACAAAGCCCTCGGGGGACTTTTTCTTTTTAATCTTACGGAGTTTTTTGGGGTCGTCGCCCGCTTTGGCCATAAGCTTGGCGTTTTCGATCTCGTGCTCCGGCGCCTCGGCAATTACCATACCCTCGGTGTCAAAGCCCGAGCGGCCGGCGCGACCGGCAATCTGGTGGAACTCGCGGGCGCGCAGACGACGCATCTTGTAACCGTCGAACTTGGTGAGCGCGGTGAGCACCACGGTGTGGATGGGCACGTTGATGCCGACGCCGAGCGTGTCGGTGCCGCAGATGACGGGCAGCAGGCCCTGCTGCGCCAGGCGCTCAACCAGTAGGCGATAGCGCGGCAGCATACCGGCGTGGTGCACGCCGACGCCGCAGCCGAGCAGGCGCTTGAGAATCTTGCCGAAGGCGGTGGAGAAACTCGTGCCTTTGGCAGCTTCCTTAATGGCCTCGCGCTGCTCCTTGCTAGCGATGCCAAAGTTGGCAAGCGACTGTGCCGTGGCAAGCGCGGCGTCCTGACTAAAGTGCACGATGTAGAGTGGGGCCTCTCCGCGGCGCATGGCGAGCTCGACGGTGCCCTCGAGGGAGGTCGTCACATAGTCGTAGCTCAGCGGAACAGGGCGCGGGGCGTCGACAACCAGGTCGCAAGCAGCGCCGGTGTGCTCCTCGAGCGAGGCGGCGATGGCGGTGACATCGCCGAGCGTGGCACTCATGAGCATAAACTGCGTGTGGGGCAGGGTGAGCAGCGGCACCTGCCATGCCCAGCCGCGGTCGGGGTCGGCAAAGTAGTGGAACTCATCCATGGCTACGCAGCCCACATCGGCGTCCTCGCCCTCGCGTAGCGCATCGTTGGCAAGGATTTCGGCCGTGCAGCAGATGACGGGTGCCTTGGTATTGATATGCGTGTCGCCGGTGATCATGCCGACGTTATCGCGGCCGAGCACCTGCACCAGGTCGAAGAACTTTTCGCTGACCAGAGCCTTGATAGGAGCCGTGTAGTAGCAGCGCTTGCCCTGTGCCATGCCCATAAAGAGCATGCCCAGCGCGACGAGCGACTTGCCCGATCCGGTCGGCGTGCCCAAAATGACGTGATCGCCGGCGGCCAGGTCCATGAGGGCCTCTTCTTGGTGATCCCACAGCTCAATGCCACGGTCGCTCGTCCATTCAAAGAAGCGTTCGAAGGCCTGATCGGGCGTGAGCCATGGTTCGGGCTCACTGCCATCCTCGGGCTCCCACCAGGTGGGGGAGAGCGCGCCGAGCGAGCCGAACTCGGCTTCGGTTCCCGTGCCGCCCGAGAATGAACTGGCGGCGCCGGCGCCGGAGACGGTGCCGGCGACGGTATCTGTCGTGGTCTGTGCCATGTGGTTGCTTTCTCTCGCGATTGTCCGCCAACTATTATGGCGTAGCGGCGGCGTGGGGTGCCAGCGCGCGAGAAAATGCAGGAAATGGGCGTTCTGCCCAGCCGTTTAGTGTAGTCGCTAGCTAAGTGAGTAGACTTTTTGCGATATTGCGAGCACATGGCTTTTGCGCAAGGGTTCTACCTGCGGTTTTATGTTTCGCTATGCGGGCTGTGCTTGGCTATTGCAAAATAGTCTACTCACTTAGGTTTGAGGGCCGTTCGCTGGCGCCTATTTGCGCTTGTTTGCCAACGCCGCGACCATCAGAAGCCCCTAGGACTCTTGCGGTAGACGCTTCTTGCCCTTGCGGGCACGGTTTCTAAAGTTCTCGACGGCCTCTTCCATGCCCAGAGGCACATAGGCGAGCTCATCGAGGTTATCGGGCAGGTAGCAGGCTAGGCTTTGCTTCTGCGCGCGGCCCGCCGCGAGCTGTTCATCGCTGGGCTGCGCTCCAGGTGTGGCGCAAATGCCATAGACGGCGGCACCCATCTCGCGCGTGCGGCGCTCGTACTCGGTCTCGGGATGCTCGGGATGGTCGCGGCGGACGTCGTCGCTTACCCAAAGCGTATCGTAGCCGGCCGCGGCAAACTGTCCCAGGGCGTAATCGCGCAACGGCTTGCTATCGGTGCGCAGCGTGACGGTAGCGCCGGCTGAAAAGAGCGGGCGGTAGAGCATCAGATGGTCGACATGGACGAGTCGTTTTTTAGCGTACTTGGCCTTGGGCTGCGGCGTGGGAAAGTTAATGGTGATGGCATCGAGCTCGCCTGCGGCAAACAGCTGTGGCAGCGATGCGGCGCCTCGGGGCAGGACGAGTGCGTTGGATAGCCCCTGTTCGCAGATTTTCTGCGCGGCATAGGCGATGCAGATGGGCTCCTGGTCCATGCCGATAAAGAGGGTGTCGGGCTCGCGGTGGGCGCGCTCGACCAGATAGGTTCCCTTGCCACAGCCAAGATCCAGGTGAAGGTGTTCGAAGGGCTTGCTGCCAGCTGGCGCGCAAGCCTCGCGCCAATCTCCGGTATAAGCCTCGGGGTTCGTCTCGATCGCATCGGCGTAGCGCTCCAGGCGCTTCTCGAGCACAAAGTTCTTAGGCGTGCGAACGTGGACGGCTCCCATGAGGCTCCTTGGTCATAAATGCGAAACGCATGGCCGCGCGTTCCGTCAATGGGTTGAAAAGGGCGGGCATAGATTGCCCGAAAGATGTGGTGCGGCTCGGCGGCGAGTCGTCGGTGCCTACAGGCGCTTGAGAATCACATAGCGGTTGAGCTCGCCGCTACGACCGTCGGCATGGAAGCGCTCAAGCTCGCGCACGGGGACCTCGCCGCTCTTGTAGAACGTACGGACGCCGCGCACCAGGTCGGTGATCTGCTGATCGTCAAAGTGATGGCAATAGCGGTAGGCGTGGCGGTCGTTTTGCCAGCCGATGAGGTGGTCGCCGGCTTCAAACTGTGCGGAATCGTAACCCTCAAACGGCGGGGTGAGCTCGGCGCGGGCTTCGGCTCGAACGGCCTTGCGCGCCATGCGCTCGTCGTTCATAAACTCCCAAAAGCTGATGGCGATGATGCCGCCCGGGCGCGTCTGCCGCACCAGGGCGTCGAGTACGCGTACGCGGTACTCGCACGACGGCACGTGGTGCATAAAGCCAAAGCAGACCGAGATGTCGGCGAGCGGGGCGTCGAAAAGCACGTCGGGCGTCTCGGCGGGGTTGAGCTTCATGAGGGCGTCGAGCACGTCGAGCTCCTGGAAGTGCAGGTTGGGAATGCGCAGGGCATGGCCATGTGCATCGATAGCCAAATCTTGACACGAGTCGACACCATAGAACTCAAACGGGCAGCTGGCATCTGCCGAGGGGTTTGCGCCGTCGACGCCCTTGGCGGCAAGTGCGCCGCCGGCGGCAAAATTCTCGAATCGCATATTGCCGCAGGCAAGATCGAAGACGCGGACGGGATGCTCGATCGTGGCGACGTCGAGCTGCCCGAGCGCGATGTCCATGGTGCGCACCCAGCCGGGCCACGGGGCCTGGCGCGTATCGGAGAAGGAGGCGGAGTGCTCGCGATAGAACGTGTTGTTGAGCTGGATGAGCGATGAGGCGAAATCGCGGTTCACGGCGCGGAACTCCCTCCGTTGGCGGTGCGGAATTAACAGTACGACCATACTACCGTTAACGCCGCAACGGGGACAACCAAGCTACGGGTCATTGCTTTGTTTGGACACATTTCCGCAGCTCATATGCACCCGCAACCGCCGGTTGTCAAAAATCTCACTAGAATAGGTGGCATGTTTTTGGCGGTGGCGGATAGATTTTTAACTGTGCAAGGCGCCTTAAGAACAAAAACGGTCCGGCGGCACGGCTGGCATCACATAGGAGGAACCATGAATGTAGAAACTGCGCAGCGGCTCGCCGACCTTCGCCGCAGCAAAGGCTTTAGCCAAGAAGGGCTGGCGCGAAAGCTGGGGCTGTCGCGCCAGGCGGTCAGTAAATGGGAGCGCGCGGAGAGCTCACCCGATACCGAGAACCTGATCTCGCTCGCCAAACTCTATGGCGTGAGCTTGGACGAGTTGCTCAATCCGAGCGACGAGATTGAGGACGATATCGAGTTTGAGAACGAGGACCGCGCTCGCCAACGCGAGGCCGAGGCGGCAGAGCGCGCACGCACCCATGAGGCGGCGGCACGTGCCACCGAGGCGGCAACGCAGGCGAGTGATGCCGCCGCCAAGGCGGCGCAAGCGGCAAGCTGGAGTGCACAGGCCGCCAATGCCGCTACGGCGCAGGCGACGAGTGGCGGTGCGGTTGGCTCGACTCCGGTGAAGGGCCCGTTCCAGTCGTTCCCATATTGGGCCGTGTGCTGGCTGCTGTTCTTTTTGCTGATGTTCCTGTTTGGTGCCGGCCCCTTTGCCGCACTGATCTTCTTTACGATTCCCATCTATCACTGGGTGGCGCGTGCGCTCGATGGCGATTGGGCGCGCGGGGATATTCAGGTTGGTTCGGCGTCGGTGGCGGTCAAGGCCCAGGGGAAGGATACTTCTGCGGAATCTGATGCTGACGTGGCTACCGCGACTACCGCTGAGCCGATTGCCAAAGAGAGTGATGAATGATGAAGCTTTCGCATGAATCCAAGGTACGCTTGGGCGTTGGCATCGGAGCGTTTGTGCTCATCATCGGGCTTGTCTTTGGCATTTCGCGGACTTTGATTCATTTTGATGGCCCGTGGGATCTCGACGATGTTGTATCCGGCTTCTCTGGTATGGACGATGCGGTTGACGAGGACGATCTTTTGGATGGCGGTAACTATTCCGCTCAGCCTCAGCAGCTTTCGAGCGAAACCTTTGATGCCGACGCGTTCACATCGCTTGACTTGGACGTGACGTCGGGCACGGTCGAGGTCAAACACGTCTCCAGCGGGCCAGTGCGCGTAATTGAAAGCGGTCGCGTGGCAACGGGGACCGTTGCCTTCGATGCGGCAACCCAGAACCTGGCCGAAATCAAGGGCTCTACGCTCAAGATTCGCCAGTTCGATTGCGATGACGAGCGCGCCATTGACCGCACGGTTACCGTCGAACTGCCGCGCGAAGTTGCCGATAACATGGTGGGCATTACAGCGAATGTAGGATCGGGTGACCTGACGGTCGCGGGCATTGCGTGTCATGACCTCAACCTGACTTTGGACTCTGGAGACGTTGAGTTTACGGGCACCGTGACCGATACCCTGAATGCCGAGGTCGGTTCGGGCGATGTGACGTTCGAGCTCTACCAGGCCCCCGCGAAGTCGATGGACGTGAGTGTGGGCTCGGGCGATGTGGAGATGACGGTTCCGAACTCGACGGGCTTTAAGGCGAGCCTCACCTTGGGCAGCGGCGACTTTGAGAGCGATTTCCTTCCGCTTGGCTACGACGGCGAGACCATTTTGAATCTTGAATTCGATAACGGCGATAAGTCTGCTACGTATCGTTTTGAGGTCGGTTCGGGCGACATGTCGTTTGATCCGGAGTGACATGCGGTTTTCGGAGATCGGTACATATAGGCATGCTCTTTGATGGAGGCGCCGGAGCCGTGACGGGCTTCGGCGCCTTTGCCTTTACAATGGGGACATGGAACAGATTATCTTGAACATACTCGAGGCTCTGCGTCGCGGCGAGACCGTGGACGACAAAGCGCTCGTCAAACTGATACATGCCGAGGCGCGCCGTGAGGGTGCCGACAAACGCGATTTGGCCAAGCGCCGTCTGCTGCCGTTCTACCAGCGGGTTAAACGTGAGGAGCCGGTTCGGTGGGCTGCGTGGAATGTCGATTCCGATCTGGAGCGTCAACTGCTGCAGGTCCTGCGTATGAAGCCGCGCCGAACGGCCTCGGGCGTGGCGACCATTACCGTCATTACCAAGCCCTGGCCATGCTCGGGCGATTGCCTGTTTTGCCCCAACGATCTGCGCATGCCCAAAAGCTATCTGCACGCCGAGCCGGCGTGCGCCCGTGCGGAGCAAAACTGCTTCGACCCGTATCTGCAGGTGAGCGCTCGTCTGACCGCGCTTTCGCAGATGGGACATGCGACCGACAAGATAGAGCTCATTGTGCTCGGCGGTACCTGGAGCGACTATCCGCAAGGGTATCAGACGTGGTTTATGTCGGAGCTTTTCCGTGCGCTCAATGACGATGCCGTCGCCGGTGTGGCGGCAAACCCCATGTTGGCGCGTCCGGGCATCAGCCGTGCCGAGGCAGGGCGCCTGCTCGATGACGCTCCCGCCGATGCCCTGCCGCCGGTGGTAACAGAGCGCCGCGAGCGCTATCGGGCTGCCGGCATTGCGACCGACGAGGCCGAGCTTGCGAGCGGCGTTGCCGACGAGCAGGGGCGTGTGGATGCTGTCGTTGGTGGCTATAACCGCGCAGTGCGTCGTCTGTACGGCCCCGGTACGCCATGGGGCGAGGCTGCCGAGTGGCAGACGGCAACGATGGAGGAGCTTGAGCGTCAGCAGCGCATCAACGAGACGGCGAAGCATCGCGTGGTGGGGCTCGTTATCGAGACCCGCCCCGATGCCGTGACGCCACAGGCGCTCACGCTCATTCGTCGTCTGGGCTGCACCAAGATTCAGATGGGCATCCAGAGCCTCGACCAGCATTTGCTCGATATCAACGAGCGTCGCATTTCGGTGGCTCAGATCGAGCAGGCGTTTTCGCTTGCGCGCCTCTTTGGCTTTAAGATCCATGCGCATTTTATGCTCAACTTATTGGGCGCCACACCCGAGGGGGACAAGCGCGACTACGAGCGCTTTATGACCGAAGGGGCCTTTATGCCCGACGAGGTCAAGGTCTACCCGTGCGCGCTCATCGAGGGCTCGCGTCTGGTGGGCTGCTATGAGCGCGGCGAGTGGCGTCCCTATACCGAGGAAGAGCTGCTCGATGTGTTGGCCGACGACATCGTGGTGACGCCGGCGTTCTGCCGCATCAGTCGCATGATCCGCGACTTTAGCTCCGACGACATCATGGTGGGCAACAAGAAGCCCAACCTGCGTCAGCTCGTTGAAAACCGCTTGTCGGCTCGTGGGGAAGGCGCGACAGTGCGTGAGATTCGCTATCGCGAGATTAGCACGGCGGGCGCCGACTTGCATGAGCTGACCCTTGACGAGGAAGTGGCGTACGAGACGCCGGTGACGCACGAGCGCTTTTTGCAGTGGGTGACGCCGCAGGGCAAGATCGCGGGCTTTTTGCGTCTGTCTCTGCCCGATCGTGCTTTTGTTGCCGCGCATGCGGATGAGTTGCCGACGACACCGGACGAGGCGATGATTCGCGAGGTGCACGTGTATGGCATGGCGGCGCGCGTGGGAGATCAAGGCCAGGCAGCCCAGCACCATGGATTGGGGCGTTTGCTCGTAGAGCGTGCGTGCGAGATTGCCCGGGATGCGGGTTATACGCGTATCAACGTGATTAGCGCAATCGGTACGCGCGAGTACTATCGCCATTTGGGTTTTTGCGATCATGGACTCTATCTGCAAAAGGAGCTCTAGATGAACAAGCCGAGTGTTTCTGCTGGCGTCGTTGCCGGTGTTGCTCTGGGAGCCGCGGCGCTTGGTGCGGCCGCTGTCGCTGTTCGTGCTGCCTGTCTGCAGGTTGCGCGAACCCGCAATGGGTTGGCGCGTGTGAAACGCGTGCACGATGAGGGCGGCGACGAGATTCGCGTGTTGGTGCAAGGCAGCGTCTACCAAAGCGCAAGTTACGTTGGTGAGCGTTGGGCGGAGCCCGTCTTTGCGTACTATCGTGCGTTTGACGACGTGTTTGAGTCCGAGGATGCGATGCGTGATGCTTATGGTCACGGTATCAACCGCATGCTTATGCTGGGTGGCGGCGGGTTTGCCTATCCCAAGTTCGCGCTGATGTCGCACGAGGGCTTGCGCATGGACGTCATCGAGTATGACGGAGAGATTACGCGCCTGGCGCGCCGCTGGTTCTATCTGGACGAGCTGGAGTGCACGGCGGGCGATCGCCTGCGGGTGATAACCGCTGAGGCTCGCTCTTATCTGGGCGTGACGAGTGTTGGTCATCGTCGCTACGACGTGGTCGTGAGCGATTGCTTTGGCGGTGCCGAGCCCGTACGCGAGCTGGCGACGGTTGAGGCGTTGCGTTTGGTGCGGGGCAGCCTAAATGTCGGTGGCGTCTACGTTGCCAATATCGTAAGCACAAACGAGGGGAGCGATGTGACGTTCCTGCGCGACTGCGCTGCCACGGCACTCGAGGTATTCGCCCATGTCTGGGTGGTCCCCTGTGGCGATGCGGAGTTCGGCGGCGAGGAGAACTACCTGCTCATCGCCAGCGACGGCGACTATGTCTTTGCCGAAGCCGTGCCCTTCGACGCCGACTTCCTCGGCACCGCCCTTCACGACAAGTAAGTCTCTCCGTCCCAAAAAGACTGGTCTTAGGCGTGGTCGCGCCAGCTGAGGACGCGCTGCTTCATGCCCTCTATGTCGAGCACGCCTTCGGCAAAGCCCTTGCGCACGAGCTCTTCGGGAACAAACTCGTCGTAGCGGTCAAAGTAAGGCACCTCGCCAGGATAGACGAGCTCGATGGGATCGAAGTCTTTCTCGGCCTCGGCGGCGAGTACCTCAAAGAACGTCTCCTCGTCGGCCTTCATCTTAAACTGCATAAAGTACGGGCGTGACGGGTCGAGTCCGCGAAGGCCCAGCTCAGCTGCGCATTTGATTTTAAGCATACGCTCGAGCGCCAGAAAGGCGTAGCTTCCCAACCAGGGGAAGAGCGCCCAGGTGTCGCCGCCCAGGTTAATGAGCGGCCTAGTTCCCGCACCCGAAATCTCAGCCGTATGGCGAGCCTGCGCCAAGCGGGCCCGCGCGTTACCCATAAGATACGGATACGTGGCATGTTCGTTGAGCGCCTTGCGCATGCGCTCGAGTACGTGTGTATTGATGTCTCCGGGGCAATCGCCAAAGTATGCCGGCACACGGCCCTTGACCTGCGTGGCAAAGACGGTGTGGCGCTTCCAGTCCACTTCCTCGACAATCCAGCAGTGTCCGGCGATGGCGATGCGCTCACCGGGCGGAGGGGGGTTGACGATCGTGCCCAACTCGGCCGACTCGCTGCGAACGGTGAACTCCTCGTTTTCCTGGAACACGGCGTAGAACTTAAAGTTGTTGATGATGCGCTCGCCCGCGAGGCCCACGATGAGCCCATCGCCCTCGGTGACCTGGATGTGGTCGATCTTGATGAGGTGACGCAGCAGCACGCGATAGTCATCGGCCGAGACGCGATGGAAATAGCTGAGCGTGAGCACGCGCTGGGCAAGTTCCGCCGGCGTGAGCTCTCCGGTGCTGGCGAGGGTCGACATGGTCTGGTGATAGAGCAGACTGTAGGGGAGTCGATCGAGCTCAGGCGGCTCGACCCACTTTTCCTCGCGATAGAGTTGTACGAGCGCGATGCCCTGGAGGAGTTTCCAAGGTATCGTTTCAGGCATCATCGTGCGCGGCTCGGGCTCTTCCTCGCGCATGACAAACCACATCTCGGGCGGAAGATCGCGGCGCCCCGTGCGGCCCATTCGCTGCAAAAAGGAGCTGACGGTAAACGGCGCATCGATCTGAAACGCACGCTCCAGACGGCCGATATCGATGCCGAGTTCCAGCGTAGAGGTGGTAACGGTCGTCTGTGCCTGTTCCTCGTCGCGCATAAGCTCTTCTGCCGTCTCACGCAACGATGCCGAAAGATTGCCGTGATGGATGAGGAAACGGTCGGGCTCGTGTCGACTTTCGCAGTAGCTGCGCAGCATGGAGCATACGGCCTCCGCCTCTTCGCGCGAGTTGGCAAAGACCAGGCACTTGCGGCCGCGGGTGTGTTCGAAGATATAGCCCATGCCGGGGTCGGCGTTGTCTGGTGCTGTGTCGGTGGGGTTGAGTAATGCCTGTTCGGGTGCTCGGGGAATGTCGACTTCGCCCTCGGGGGCCGAGGAAGCGCGACTGTCCTTGGGGGCAGCCTTGCCCCGTGCCTGCTCGCGACGTTGGCGGCGTTCCTCCTGTGTGAGTTGTCCGCTATGGCGCATGTCTTGGGTGCTGACGGGCAGTGCCGCGGGTGCCGCTGCCTCAATGCGCTCGCATGCAAGCACTTCGGCCTCTTGAGGACCCATGCTCTTGAATCCCCGCTGCTGCGCCTGGGGACCCGAGTTGTAGAAGTGCTCCATGGAGATACGCCACACGCGGCGCGGTTCCTCAAAACGAGGGATAACGCAGTCGCGTCCCGTTCCCTGCGAGAGAAAGGCACCCGTGCGCTCGGGGTCGCCGATGGTAGCCGAAAGGCCAATGCGGCGGGGTTGTACGCCGGCCATGCGCGACAGGCGCTCAATAAGGCAGAGCGTCTGCCCGCCTCGATCGCCGCGCATAAGCGAATGGACCTCGTCGATGACGACGTAGCGCAGATCGCAGAACATGCGCGGAATCGCCATGTGCTTATGGATCAAGAGCGCCTCGAGCGACTCGGGCGTAATCTGCAAGATACCGCTCGGCTTTTTGATGAGCTTTGCCTTGTGCGACTGCGAAACGTCGCCATGCCAGTGCCAGACGGGGATGTCGGCTTCTTCGCAGAGGTCGTTGAGGCGGACGAACTGATCGTTGATGAGCGCCTTGAGGGGGCCAATGTAGAGGGCGCCCACGCTTGCGGGCGGGTTCTCCCAAAACTCGGTCAGGATGGGAAAGAAGGCCGCTTCGGTTTTGCCGGAAGCTGTGGATGCCGTTAGGAGCACATTGTCTTGTGTGTTAAAGATGGCATCTGCTGCCGCAACCTGGATAGAGCGCAGACTCTCCCAATCGTGGGAGTAGATGAAGTCTTGGATAAACGGGGCGTAGCGGTCAAAGGCGTTCACGGGGCCTCCTCTCAAAAACGAATCTCTCAGCGCGGTTGGCAACGGCTTGCTGCATGACTGCCTCAACGTTTTCCCAGATAAAACCTGCCAAAATAAACCTGTCCCTTTTTGGCAGGTTAGATGGTGAATTCGGCGAAGTTACGGTCGCCGCCTGCGGTATCGGTGTCACCTGTTGCGGCTGCCGTCGCCAGCGCGTCGCCGCCGACGCTTTGCAGCAGCTCGGCCACGTTGGCGTCGGGGTTTTGGCATAGGATGTCGAGCAGCTCGATAAAGTCACGAATGACTTCACGCGGCGTCAGATGCGTGTCGGCTCCCACGCGACCGAACTCGATCTTGAGGAAGTCCACCAAGTCGTTCTCGGTAAGCGTGGGCGTCCAGCCAAAGTAGCCGGCGTGAATTTGCATGAGTTTTTCGATCAGCACCAGCAGCTCCTCGTAGGTGAGTGGCTGCAGACGGATGATGGGCGCGAGCATGTCCTTAAGGTCCTCGCGCGCAAAGCGACCCTGAGCGAGTCGGCTGCGCAGAGCCTCGTAGGAGAACACGCCGCGGCGGCGGTCTTCGATGGAGGTTGGCGTGCCGCCCATAATCATGCCCAGGTACTGCGCCTTGCCCTGAAGTGTGTCGTTGTACATGGTCAGGATCTTCTCGTAGTTGTACTGGCGCGTGATGGCGTTGGGAATCTTATACAGATTCACGAGTTCGTCGATGAGCACCAGCATGCCCTTGTAGCCGCTGCAAACCAAAAAACGCGCGATGAGTTTGACGTAGTCGTACCAGTCGTCATCGCTGATGATGGTTGAGGACCCCAGTTCGGCGCGGGCCTCGCTCTTGGTGCGGTATTCGCCGCGGATCCATTTGGTCACGCGGCTCATGGCTTCTTCGTCGCCCTCGGATACGGCCGTGCGATAGCGGCGGAGCATGCGGGTGAAGTCGAAGCCGTGGACCATCTCCTCGAGCGGGGCCAGTTGGGCATTGACGACCGACTCGTCGACGTCGGCGCACGAGGCGACCCAGCGATCCAGAATAAGGTTGAGCGCACCGCCCTCAGGGCGCGTCTTGGTCGATATGTTGCGGATGAGCTCGCGGTAGGTGGCAAGGCCCTGTCCCTGACCGCCCTGCAGGCGGCGCTCAGGGGAAAGGTCGGCATCAGCGACGACGAATCCCTCGCCCATGGCATGCGTTCGGATGGTCTGAAGCAAGAAGCTCTTGCCGGCGCCGTAGCGACCGACTAAGAAGCGGAAGCTCGCGCCGCCATCGGCGATGAGACTCAAATCGGTGAGCAGGGCGCGAATCTCGACCTCGCGACCCACGGTGATATAGGGAAGGCCGATGCGCGGGACCACGCCGCCCTTGAGCGAGTTAAGGATAACGGCGGCGACGCGTTTGGGTACACGGGGCGCTGCGGATGCGGTATCACTCATGGTCTAGGTATCCTCTCACGTCTGCTTCGTAGTCCTCGATAATCTGCGGCCCTGCCGCGCTAAATTCAATTACGGTGTCGCCCACCAGGTCAAAGAGCGCCTCGTTGATGCTGTCGACGAGCATGTCCTCGCTCTGCCCCGATTGCACTACCGCCGATTCCGCCTGTACTGCGTTGTGCTCGAGCAGCGCGCGGAGATAGGCGTCTGCGGCAGGCGTGAGTTCGTTCGTGGCGTCAGCGGGCGCAACAGCTGCGAACGCGGGCGTCGGCGCGAGAAGCGGTGCCACGACACCAAACTGTTCGGTGGATATGGTTGGCTCGTCGGTCTCGTCCTGCCGAATGGGTGCCGCGACCGCCTCGACAATCGCGTCGGCTACGGGCTCGGCTTCCGGTTGCCCTGAGTCCGCTGCCTCGGCTTCCACAGGTGCGCCGTCCTCGCGCTCTTCGTCGATCAAAAGCGCTTCGCGCGTTTGCGCAGCGGCGCTCCGAATGTGCCCCAGCTGACTCAGATCGATATCGATCTTGACGGGCTGGTGTACGGCGTCCCACGAAAGCCATGCCACAATCTCGTCATCGATAATTTTGGCCAGATATTTGGGGACCTTTTCTTCCTTAAGGGGATGGGCGGGGTCCAGCGCCAGGCGCAGGCGTTGGTCGCAGGCGCGCATCATTTCACCGAGCTTGCTGCTCTTTTGCCTACTACCGTGGATGCGCATGCATTCCCAAAAGCCGTTTTGGCAACGGTAGATATGGATAGGATCCAGGCGATATTCGCAGTCCTCGTGGCGCTCGGGCGCAAAGAATACGGCCGAGGCAAACATGGTGTAGGGCATGGCCGTCTCCTCCCCAAATAAACTCGCCACGATGCCGGTCTTTCGGTGCGTGTCATAGTAGCGCGCCATGCGGACATACACGGCGCATGCCGCGTGGCGCAGATCGCGGTGGTGGCTGCGGTCGAGCCGCGAGTTACTTAGGTTGTACGTGGAGAGGGCGTTGATGGCGGCCATGAGTCGCTCCTCGCGCACCTCATCGGGCGGAAGGGGGAGCGTGGGCTCGGAGGTTTTGCGACGTTTGGGGGTCTGGTCGGACGGTGCCGGTGCCGGTACAAGGTCTCGTGCCGCGCGCCGCAGCTCGATAAGGGCGTTATCGAACATGACGGTTTTAGAGTCGCGGAGCAGCTTGGGGTTGAGCCCATGGAATACGGCGTAATCCTGCAACCACACGCGTGCAAACCGATCAATGCCGGGCTCGAAGGCGCGATAGACATCCCAAAAGGCCTTGATCTTGTTAAAACCGTCGAGCGGGTCATCTACGCCAATGCCGCAAATCAGCTCATAGAGATACAGAAAGGCAAAGGACGTAGACGTTTCCTCGACGGTTCCGCGGCGCACTTGGGCACGCCAGGTAAAGTAGCCGCGCAGCTGCCGGTCGCTCATGGCGTTGTAGGTGGGAAAGTACGACTTAAAGGTGCCGTTGTAGGGACAGTCGTCCTCAAAGTCGGCCATCAGCAGGCCCTGGCGGTAAAAAAGCTCGGCTTCCGAAAGCCAGCGGCCCGCACCGCCCTTGGGGTCATCCTGCCAGCGCGATATCTCGCGCATTTTACGGTACTGGTCGGGGAGGAAATTCTGCATCTGTCGGCCGGTTTTGAGAATCGGCTCGTCTGCGTAGACTTCATGTGAGAAGCGGGCAGACTGATGGGTCCGGGCCTCGGCCATAATGCGCTCGATGAGCATCTTGATGTCCTGGTCGGCCACCGCTCCTCCTCTCGAACGCAGCTACGGTGACCTCATATCATAGCACAGCATCAAACAGGTGTTCGAGATACCGCTGCGTTGATAGATTTAGAACAGGAGGGCGTAGATGACGGCGATGACGACGGAGGGGAGCATATTGGCCGTGCGGAAGGTCTGAGGACGGATGAGGTTGACGCCGACGCAGAAGATGAGCATGGAGCCTACGAGCGAAAGGCTGTCGAGGGCTGCTGCGGTCATGATGGGGGAGAGCGCGCCGGCAAACAACGTGATCGTCCCCTGGAACACGGCTACGGGCAGGGCCGAGAAGATGCAGCCGCGTCCGAGCGACGCCGTCATGGTGCAGACGATGATGCAGTCCAGTGCGCCCTTGAGGGCAAGCGTTGACCAGTCGCCGAGCAGGCCGTCCTGGATCGATCCCACAATTGCCATGGCGCCGATACACACGGTGAGTGAAGTCGAGACAAAAGCGTTGGTGAACTCGTTATCGCCCTCACTGCCGGTCTTGCGCTTGAGCCATTCGCCAAGGTTCTCGATGGCGGCTTCCAAGTTGACGGCCTCGCCGATGAGCGAACCGAGCGCAAATGAGACGATGAGCATGGTGGTGCCGGTGGTCGCTAGCGCCTTCCCATCGATAAGGAGCATCTTTTGCATGGTGCCGCCAAGGCCGATAAACAGGACGCACAGCCCCGATGCTTTCATGAGCGTGTCTTGGATGCGCGGTGTGATGAAGCGGCCGCCCGCTAATCCCAAAAGACCGCCCGCAACTAAAAGCACAACGTTGATGATTGTTCCCAAGCCCGGCATGAGCCCTCCTGTATTGATGCCAACGTGGCAATCGTAGCAGAACGAAATGCGAGGCACATCGCGACTCATCTAATACGTTATATAAGTGGTGTTAGGAATGATGTGCAGCATTTAAGCCTCAGGTGGTTGTCGGGACATAGGGATAGTATTCAAAGCGCAGTGTCATAAGCCGCTGCGGGGATTCAATAGCCGCGGCGATGATATTGGCATCGCGGGCACGATCAAACCCTTCGAGTTCGATCTGATACGAGACGTCTTGCATAATGTCCAGACGTCGCCAGGCTAGGAGTGTGTCACCATCGAATTCCAAGGTCTTGCCTCCGTCTGGAGCAACGGCGTATAGACGCAGCTTGGCGGTGGTTGCAGGGTCGACAACCGTGACCTTTTTAATTTCGTTTCGAGTATTCTTGGCGCCCAACAAGGTGAGCAGTGTTGGGGCCACGACCTCGCCCGATGGCAAAAAGACGACTTCGATGGATTCGGGAAATGCGATGATAGCCGACTTGCGGACGGGCTGATTGGCGGCGGCAACTTCGATGTTCGCAGCGTCGATGGCCTCTGTGTGGTCGAGCGCGGCAAGCACGCAGCAGTTACCTTCATCGATCTCTTGAGGATCAGCAAGCCCCAGACTGTCTGCGAGCTCGGGATCGTTTGAATCGGTAGCGGGCCCATTCGGTGCTTCGAAAGAAGCTGGGACGCTGTTTGTCGGCGACGGCGTGTCGCCCGCACCTGCTTCTTTGTCCGCGCTCTCTTCTTGTATGGTTGCGTTGATGGGTTCGTCGTTTGAGGGGAGCGTCTTGGCGTCAAGCGCGGAAGGAAGAATTCCGATGGCTCCGGATCCGTTCCACTCCATTTCGAGAAGCGCCGGGTCGGCAAGAATGCGTTGCCTGCTTTGCGCGTGGGCATCGATTTCAATAGGGCCTGCCTCTATCCCTCGTGTAAGGCTGAGTGATCCGGCTGGCTTCTCGAAATGAGCGTCTGTGTCTTTGGTGCTGACGGCGTAGAACAGCAGGGACGCTTCTCCCGCCGCGATGGCATCGGTACCGGCTTTGGTCAGCCGCAACGATGCCGTGAATGAGAGGGTGGGCTGCGCATCATCTGCATTCGCGGCGGCGCAGCCCAGACATATACCGCCTCCTTTCTCAAAAAACGTACCGTCGAAGGCGACCTTCGCTCCGTTCGCCGAGTCATCGACCGAAGCGATGTCGATGCGCAGCTCTAAATTGCATGGATCGCCATCCGCATCGAGCACAACCGAGCGCCACGTGCAGACGGCGCACCCCGCCTGGGAGCCGTTTGCCTTGTTCGAACGCTTGATATCCACGACTATCGAGCCGTCCGTATTACGACGAAGGCATCCCGAGGTTGAGATTGCGGCTTGTGCGATCGAAAAACGCTTACACGCAATGGCACTCGACGGATTTGGTGCGGAGCTTAGAGCTGCTGGTAAGGAGTCTGCCATGACGGGAGTCGCCCAAGCGGCGACGGGCGTTCCGGTTGCGAGCGCGCCGCAGAGTGCGACGACGGGCAAAAGGTTCTTTGATGCCATGGGGTCTCCTTAGCTAATTTAGTGCGGCCTGTCCGTGTTTTGTTTCTGGCTGCGTTTGATGTGCAGACCGAGGCCGGCGGTCCCCGCGCCTGCTGCTGTGGCGCCTGCTGCCAAGAGCCATCGTCTGTCGCCTGTCTGCGCCAACGGTTCCTCGCGGTCGCCGCGGTCGAGCTCCGAGAGGTCGACCGTCACTTGCGTGGCGGCCTGCGCCTGTTCTTGCTGGGCAAAGGCCATGGCTGGCCCAAACGCTAGGATGCTGACGGCGGCGGCCAGGGCGACAGCCTTATGCCGTGTGCGCACCGGGCTCGACCGTCCAGGTGATCGTTGCAACCTGATCGCCTTCGCCGGTTACGCGGAAGATGTCGCGCGTGACGCGGGCGACGTTTCCGCTTGTCTTGAGCTTAATTTTGTCCTTGCCGCCGGCAATGCCCTGGTAGCCCATGTCGAAGGCTGCATTCTTGGAAAGATCGAGGCCCGTCCCCTGCATTGCGGCGCTGGCGTTCTGGAGCGCGCCGTCGGGGCCAACCTTAAAGTCGATGGAGTTCTGTGCGGTTCCGGCTTTGGCGTCGGCAGCAATGGTCCAGGTGTTCATGGCGTCGATCTTCATGTTGGTGACATGGATGCCGTAGGCCGAATGATTGTCGATGGTGGTCGCGTCTTCTGAGGGGCCCTGAAGCGTGCCGTCGGCCTTGGCGACGAAGGGAATAACCGTCGGAACTTTGAACTCAACGTTGTCGATCTCGGTCCTGACCATTACTTTCGTGGTTCCAACGCGCCCGGCTGCCATAGCTGGCGTCGGGGCGGCGCCCATTGCGAGCGCGAGCGCGAGCCCTGCGCCCACGACGAGCGCTCTGGCTCCGTTCATGTTCCTGGTGATGTCCATGGTCGTTCCTTTCTATTCGCCGCGGGCCGTCCCCGCGATGATTGGACGAATGCTGGTGAATTGCGTGCGGTGCCGCGTCGGCCGGAAAAGCTAGTTCTCGGCTTGCTCAACCCGCACCTTGACACGTGTCGGATTGCCGTGGCTGTCGAGGGTCTTGGCATCGAGTGCCTGGATCTCGATGTACGCCTCGCCTTCTTTGATGTCGCCGGCGGGGCACGTTTCGATTGTCTTGCCGGTCTCGACCACACCGGATTCGTACATGGTCTCGTCGTTTTGGATGACGCGGAATCGCTGGGGAAATTTATTGTCTTGGACGTTTTGCACGTTGACGCGCAGCTTGCCGTCCTCCTGCAGCTGAGCGACCGGTGCGACCGAAATCGTCATCATGTTGTCGCGGACGATGGCGTCGAGCTCATCTTGGATTTCCTGACGCGTTTTGCCCTCGGCCGTCGTAACCGAAGCGCCCGCCTCGGGTACGGGCTGCGACTGCCAAGCGTATAGTCCTACGGCGACAAGGGCACAGACGATGGCCAAACAGGCAAGGATGAGCTTCTTGTGACGACCCAGGCCTGCAAAGTGGGGTGGCTTCTTCGCGCTCATGCGGCATCCTTGGCGGTATAGATGCGCGCAAAGGTGGACGGGTTCGCTCCAAAGAGCATGTGAAGCATCAGGCGGCGTGAGTAGACAAGCTCGTCGAAGTCGGGAGGGAGCTCGATGTCGTGGATATGCGCGATGCGGTGGGCGAGCGCCGAGAACGACTCGGGGTCGCAGATCACATCGGTGGTAACGTGGTAGACCGTCGTATCGGGGAATGCCTCTTCGTCGAAAGGCAGGAGATGGGGATCGTCGTCGACTTCGATGACGATGCCGTACTGGGGCCAGTAATATGCCATGGGAACCTCCCTGCTTCTGGGGCCAAAACTTCTGTCGGTTTTGGCTGTCGATGCCGACGGTATCAGCCACTACTTGACCAATTGCTGACCAAATGCTTGACGGATTGGTGTCTCCGCAGGTAAAAGGCGGCAAAAAATACTCCAACTTTTTTCAAGCGACAATCGCGCGGTCGGCGACGGCGGGGCCATATGTGTCAAAAGCATCGTCTGCCGAGGAAATCAAGCCGCTCGCCGAATTGCACGAACGTAAAAATCGCCAATTATGGAGACGGTCTCGAACACGTCGACGAAACGATGCGGTAACATCTCCCTGCAAACACTGTAGTTAGCTAAAGGGGGAGTTCGCGTGTCTGCAACCATCAAACCCTTCACCGACGAGTTCGAAGAGTATGGTCGCGATGAGTCTCGCGCATCGGGCGAGGCCTCGAGCATCTCGTTTCCGACAACGGAAGACGAGGTCCGTGCCATTTTGGAAAAGCTCCATGCCGAGCGTGTCCCGGTAACGGTTCAGGGCGCCCGAACCGGCCTTGCCGCCGGTGCCGTGCCCCACGGCGGGCATATCCTCAATACTTCCCGTATGAATCGCTACTTGGGCCTTCGCCGCGATGAACAAGGCCAATTTCTGCTGCGCGTGGAGCCGGGCGTTGTGCTCTCGGAGCTGCGCAAGCAGCTGAGCAAGAAGGTGCTGCCGACTGCTGGTTGGGACCAGGCATCGCTTGAGGCCTACGAGGAGTTCCAAGAGGCCCCCGAGCAGTTCTTTCCCACCGATCCCACCGAGGCATCTGCCTGTCTGGGCGGCATGGCGCCATGTAACGCCTCTGGTGCCCGCAGCTACGCCTACGGTCCCATGCGCCCACATATCACGGGACTCCACGTCGCGCTGGCTGATGGCGATTTGCTTGAGCTTCAGCGCGGCGAGGCTTTTGCCCAGGGCCGCCACCTGTCGCTCGTGACGGCAGTGGGCCGTACGCTCGAGCTCGATCTTCCCGGCTATACCATGCCCAAGACAAAAAATGCCTCAGGCTATTTCGTTGCGGACGAAATGGACGCCATCGACCTCTTTATCGGTGCTTGCGGCACGCTCGGCGTTATCACCGAGCTCGAGATTGCCCTGCAGGCGGCGCCTGCGGTCGTTTGGGGTGTGAGCTGCTTTTTCAATAGCGAAGACAAGGCCGTGTCCTTTACCGATTCCATGCGTCCCGTCCTGTCCCATGCGGCTGCCATCGAGTACTTCGACGCTGGCGCCCTGGATATTCTACGTCGCCAGCGCGAGCAGTCGACGGCGTTTGCCTCGCTGCCGGCGCTCGACAAAGAGGCCAAGGTCTGTGTCTACGTGGAGCTCGACTGCGATGACGAGGCCCAGGCGACCGAGGAACTGTACCACCTGGGATGGGTGCTCGAGTTTGCGGGTGGCCGCGACGATGCGACATGGGTCGCGCGCACCGAGGTTGATCGCGAGTGCCAGCGGTTCTTCCGCCATGCGGTCCCCGAGAGCGTCAACATGCTTATCGACGAGCGTCGCCGCACGGATCCCACCATCACCAAACTGGGTTCGGACATGTCGGTGCCCAATGCACGCCTTGCCGATGTCGTGGCCCTCTATCGCCGCACACTGGCCGAAAGCGGGCTTGAATCTGCTGCCTGGGGGCACATCGGTAACAACCATCTGCATGTGAACATCCTGCCGCGCGATGCGCAGGACTACCGTCGCGGTGGCGAGCTGTTTGCCCAGTGGGCTGCGGAGGTAACGGCTATGGGCGGTGCCGTTTCTGCCGAGCACGGCGTCGGCAAGATCAAGGCGGGCTTCTTAGAGACGATGTACGGTCACGAGGCCATGGTCGAGTCGGCGCGGCTCAAGCTCCAGCTCGATCCCGACGGGCAGCTGGGTCGCGGCAACCTGTTTTCGGAGAAGCTCTTGGATGAGCTCGTCCAGAAAGGGGGCGCGTGAAGATGAGCGATTTCCATATGGTGGTGTGCGTCAAGGCCGTGCCGGGCAGCACCGAGGTCAAGATGGACCCCAAGACCAATACCATCGTGCGCGATGGCAAGCAGGCGGTCATTAATCCCTTTGATGCGAGCGCTTTGGAATGCGCGCTGGCGCTGAAGGACGACTTTATCGGCTTTGGCATGGATGTGCGCGTGACGGTGGTGTCGATGGGCATCCCCGCGACCGAGTCGCTGCTGCGCGACTGCATCGCCCGAGGCGCCGACGACGCGCTGCTGCTGACCGATCGCGCCTTTGCAGGTGCCGATACCCTGGCGACCACCTATGCTCTCAAATGCGGCATCGAGGCGCTCGACGAGGACTTCGACCTGCTCATCTGCGGCGAGATGGCGGTGGATGGCGATACGGCCCAGATTGGTCCCGAGCTTGCCGGTGCCTTTGAGATTCCCTGCGTGACCGACGTGAGTTGCGTGCAGAGCGCGGGCTTTACGACCTGTGGCTCGCTGGCGCTCATTCACGGATGCGATGCCGGCGAGGAGACGGTGTATCTTGAGATGCCGTGCGCGATGACGACTGCCAAGGAGATTGGCCAGTTGCGTATGCCGAGTATTGCCGGTATTCGCGCGGCGGAGGAGGCGGACGTGCGCGTGGTCAGTGCCGCCGACGTGAACGCCGACCCCGCGCGTTGCGGTCTTGCCGGGTCGCCGACACAGGTCGTGCGCTCGTTTGTGCCCGACCGTGACCAAACGTGCGAGGCCGTTGAGGGAACGGCGTCCGAGCAGGCGGTAAAACTTGCCAAGATTATCGAGGGGATGGCATAGATGAGCGGACTGATTATCGATAGCGAAGCCTGTGTCGGCTGCGGTCGCTGCGTTCGCGCCTGTGCCTCGGGCGGCATCGTAGTGGAAGGCGAACGACCCAGCCGATGCGCCCGCGTAACCGACGGCTGCATCCTATGCGGTGGGTGCGTCGACGCCTGCCCTGTCAACGCTATCTCGATCGAGCGTGACGAGACCGCCGGCGCGGTTGACCTCGATGCGTATCGAGACATTTGGGTATTCGTGCAGACCGACGAGCACGATACGGTGACTCCCGTTGCCTACGAGCTTATGGGCAAGGGCCGCGAGCTTGCCGATGCTCGTGGCTGCCGTCTGGTGGCACTGGCCGGCATGGGCCCCGAGGGTTCTCTCGGTGACCTGGAGCATCTGGTTTGCGCGGGCGCCGACGAAGTCCTGGCCTGTCGCGACGAGCGCCTGCGCCAAAACGATGCGGAGGTCTACGCCAGCTTGATCTGCGATTTGGTAGCCGAACGCAAACCCGAGGCCATCCTATACGGTGCGACCGCTTTTGGCCGCGAACTGGCACCCGGCGTTGCCGTGCGTTTGCAGACGGGCCTTACGGCTGACTGCACCGTACTTTCGATGGATACGGAGACGGGACTGCTGCAACAGACGCGTCCGGCGTTTGGCGGCAACCTGATGGCCACCATTGTCTGCCCCAATCATCGTCCCCAGATGGCAACGGTGCGCCCCGGTATCTTTAAGGCTCCCGACTTCGACTACGGCCGTTCCGGCACGATCACCCAGGTGATGCTTGCGGAAGACGCCAGGGCTCGTGTCGAGATTTCGATTCCCGCCGAGGAGTGGGGGCAGCAGGCTTCGATCGCCGATGCCGAGCGCCTGGTCGTGGTGGGTCGCGGCATTGGTTCCAAGAAAAACCTGCCACTGATGCGAAGGCTTGCCGAGGCCCTGGGAGCCGAGCTTGGTTGCACGCGACCTGTCGTGGAGGCCGGCTGGTTGGAGTATCGCCATCAGATTGGCCAGACCGGCGTATCGGTTTCGCCCAAGCTTCTCGTGAGTATCGGTGTTTCGGGCGCCATCCAGCATCTTGCCGGCATCGGTGGGGCGGAGTGCATTATCGCCATCAACGAGGACCCGGATGCCCCCATTTTTGGTGCTGCCCAGTACGAGGTTGTTGGGGATGCCGTCGAGGTCGTCGAGGAGCTGCTGGCCCAGCTTGAGCGCTAGGCGCGCGCCAGCCAGTCGCGCATCTCGTCCTTTAGGCGGCTCCAGGTTGCCTGCGTGGCGGGGTCGGTAAAGGGCCGCGTGATGCCAAAGGGCGCGTCGAGCAGGCGGTGGATATCGCCCTGTTCGCGCGCCAGCGCGCGGCTTGCTGGATAGACGAGCTCAAACATAAAGCAGATGAGTCCCACCAAGAAGTCGGCGGGCTCGTTGCGTTCATCGCGTGCGACGCAGCGGTGCTCGTCAAAGGCGGCAAGTGTCGGCGACGAGAAACGGCTGCCGAGAAACGTCTTCTCGTCCACCTTGAGGATGGTGTCGACGGTGCTGTCGGCGATGGTGCGCATAATGTCGATCTTGTCACCATCGCGCACGATATCGCAGAAGCTTCGCGTGCGCACGTCGAGCTGCGCGGGTAGACGGAAATCGCTGTGATAGGCAATGCTCGCTCGGATGAGCTCATCTTCTGCCGGGTCATCGATAAAGTCGCGGATGCTCGTTACGGCGGGTGCATCGGCGGGATTCTCGCCAAAGAGGACCTCGATGCCCAGCGCCGCATGGCTCATGCTCTCGGCGTCCTTAAAGGTGTCCCAGCGTCTCAGCTGCTCAAAGCGGCCCATATCGTGTAGCAGGCCGCAAAGCCATGCCAGGTCAATATCTTCTGACGACCAGCCCTGCTCGCGCGCTACGGCATCGCATGCCTCGGCCACGTGGTACGTATGCTCGATTTTGAGCGCGATGCGTGGGTTGGTGGCGTCGTAGGCATCGGTGTAGCTTTTGAAGGCCGCGCGCGCCCGGTCTCGATCGATAGCTGTCATAATGACTTCCTAAAAAGTTGTGTCTTTCGATCCGGTGGCAATTGTAGGTGAACTCGGTTGCTGCCGGATGATGATTCTGCCGTGTCGCTACATGCGGCTCGGAGACCTTGTCAGGATGAGAAACGTATGGTGCTCAAAATCGTTAGAACCGTCTGGCCGGTGATGCTTACCTATGTTGCAATAGGCGCGCCGTGCGGAATGATCATGGGGCAGACGGGAATGGAGCCCTGGATGGTCTTTGCTCTAAGCAGTACGTTTGTGACGGGCAGCGGCCAGTTTATGATCTGCAACCTGTGGCTGGCGGGTGTGCCTGCAGCATCGATCGTCGCGAGCGTTGCCGCCATCTCCTCGCGTTTTGCGCTTTACTCGGCATCGATCGCACCGCATCTGAGGGGTGCCTCGAAGCGTCAGACGCTGGCTGTTGCCGCGACACTTACCGAGGAGGCATATGGCATCTCGCTTGCCAAGTTGGTTGAAGGGGAGGATTGGGGCCCGCGCGAGTCCTTTGTGCTCAACGTGATCCTCATCGCAACATGGGGCGTTTCGTGTACGATGGGCGCCATCGTCGGCGCCGTTGTCGATGTTCCCACCGCCATTGCAGCCTTTGTCTGCACCTCGCTCTTTATCTGCCTGCTCTTTTCGCAGCGGCTGTCGCGCGGTAACGTTGTCGCGGCGGTTTCGGGCGCGGTGTCCGTCGCCGTATGCAAGTTCTTGGGCCTCGCGAATATTGCCGTGCCGGCAAGCGTCGTGGTCGGCATTGCCATTGCGCTGGCGTGCGATGCTGTATTTGACGGAAGAGGTGCCCGCGATGCCCGCTAACGAGTTCTTGGTTCTGTGGCTGTCGTCGTGGGCTGCTATCGCGTTCTTTCGCATCGCGCCGGCGTTCGCCTTGCGCGGGCGGACCCTGTCGCCCCGCATTACCGAGGCCCTGGGCTATATCCCGCCCGCTGCCTTTGCCGCGCTGGTCGCCAACGACTTGGTGAACCCCGGCGCGTTCGACGCGGGACTCTGGCCTGCCTTGGTTCCCTGGATTGCGGCCGCCGGCGTCGTGGTCGTGGCGGTCAAGACAAAATCGATGCTGTGGTGCTGCGTCTCGGGCATCGTACTCTATTTCGTCTTGAGCCTTATATAGGGGTGGCGTCGCGGGCGCCGAATCTCGTTCCATCCCAACTTGTCGAATTTTTCACCGAGCTGGTCTATTTCTTCTGGTACCATGGTCAAACTTTACTGTAGCAAAGCATGACGTGGGCTTTTGTTCCGCGTCAGCGGAAATGGGGGTTTCATGGCACAGGAAGCGACTGCCAACGAGCAAAAGAAATTCAAGGTTCCGCGCATCCCGGGCGACATCATGATCTATCCGATGATCGTCGGTCTTTTGCTCAACACCTTCTGCCCGCAGGTTTTTGAGATCGGCGGCTTCTTTACGGCTGCCTGCCGCGGTGGCTCCAATACCATCGTCGCCGCGATCCTGCTGTTTGTGGGCGCCGGCATCAGCTTCAAGTCCACGCCGGGCGCCATCAAGACCGGCATCGTCGTGCTGATTCCCAAGCTGGTCGTCGCAGCGGCTCTCGGCCTGGGCGTGGCATATTTCTTTAACGATAACTTCCTGGGTCTGAGCTCCGTGTCTATCATCGGCGGCATTACGTTTTGCAACATGGCGCTCTATACGGGCATCATGGGCGAGTTCGGCGATGAGTCCGAGCAGGGCGCCGTCGGTATCCTGTTCTTTACGGCCGGCCCCGCCGTCACGATGATCATCCTTGGTGTTTCGGGCCTTGCCAACATCCCTGTCGGTACTATCATCGGCTCCATTTTGCCGCTCGTTATCGGCATGGTTCTGGGCAACCTGTTCCCGTTTATCAAGAACCTGCTAGTTCCCGGTGCCAACCCTGCGATTGCCGTCATCGGATTTCAGCTTGGCGCGTCCATGAGCCTGTCGAGCTTTATCACCGGTGGTATTTCCGGCATCTTGCTGGGCCTTGTCACGCTGTTTGTCGTCGGTCCCATCACCTTTGCGTTCGAGCGCCTGTGCGGTGGTAACGGCAAGGCTGCCGTGGCTTGCTCCACCATCGCCGGCACGGCTATGACCACGCCGGTTGCTCTCGCCGAGGTCGCGCCGCGCTACGCCGAGCTTGCGCCCACCGCGTATGCGCAGATCGCCACTGCCGTCATCATCACGGCAATCATGGCCCCGATTCTGACCGGCTGGGTCGATAAGAAGTTCTGCCAGGGCAAGGAAGACCTGTCGCCTGCCGGTGTCGAGGCCATCGAAGAGGCCGTCGCGACCGACATCGATGGCGAGTAGCAATCGATACCCATCAATGATTCCGGCGTGCAATTCGCGCCGTCCGAGCGCCCGAACAGAAACTGTTTTGCAGTGATGTTCGGGCGCTTTGCTATGATTCCCTTTACCCCTGCGGAGTAAAGGGGTGTTTATTGCCCTGATTCGAATTGGGCGATTCTGACCATTCGGATATTGAAGGGATGGCGTCTAGTGGTTAAGGCACTCAAGATTGAGATATTCCTGCTATGCATGATTGTTCTTATCGGGCTTGCCGCGCGAAGTCGTCGCTCCTTGTTCTCGAGCACCCTGCAGCTATTGTTTAGCATGCTTGGCTACACCTCTGCCGCGTACATATTATTCGATATGATCTGGACGCTTTCGGATGGTGCGGACGGCACGTTGGGTATTGCTGCCAACTGGATTTCCAACGCGGTTTCGTTTTCGCTCTTTGCCATCGCGTGTCTCATTTGGTTTATCTATTCCGAGACGATGCAGGGCTCTCGCCTTGTGACCTCGCGCTATAGGGTGGTGCTTGTAACGTTGCCTACGGCTCTGGTGGTCGTGCTGGCTTTTACCAGTTACTGGACGCACGCCTTGTTCTATATCGATTCGCAGGGCGTGTATCGTCGCGGCTTTGCCTATATGATCCAGCCCATTGTCAGCTACTGTTACGTTATACATACGTCCCTGCATGCGTTTGTGCAATCTCGCAGGGTCGAGAGCCTGCAGACGAAGGCTATCTATCGAACCTTGGCATTTTTCGCCATTCCGGCCCTGGTGGGCGGTACCTTTCAGATCGTATACTCGGTGCCTGGCCTTTGTGTCGGCATAATGATTAGCATGTTGCTGCTCTATATCATCTGCCAGGAGCAACTGATCTCGACCGACCCGTTGACTGGCCTCAACAATCGCAACCGTTTTGAGACCTATATGCTGTCGCTCTTTTCAAATGTGGATCAGGCCGAAGATGTGTATCTGCTTATGATGGACGCTGACGGCTTTAAGCAGATTAACGATCGTTATGGACATGTGGAGGGCGACCATGCTCTTCAGGTCATATCCGCTGCGCTCAAAGAAGTCTGCTCGGCGTCTGGTGGCTTTATCGCGCGTTATGGTGGCGATGAGTTCGTGGTGCTCCAAAAGGCAGCGGCGGAACAGGATATCATGCATCTGTGCGCGACAATCAACGACGAGCTCGCGCATGCCGAGGTGCCGTATCTGTTGCGGATGTCCATCGGCTATGCACGGGTCGGTGATAGTGTCGATACCTGGCAAGACTTGCTTCGCGCTGCCGATGCGGAGCTCTACCGCGTCAAGGCCGATAAAAAGAAAGCCGGCGTCCAGATACGCTAGAAAAAAGGCGCACGACCGTTGCGATGGTCGTGCGCCCTTTTTGCGTTTGCGGGGGCCACCGGCCATAACGCCCAGGCGCGGTGCGGCAAGACGAGCGTCTGCCGCCGCGGCTCGGTACGAAATCAACGAGAGCCAGTGCATTCCATTAAGCTAAAGTGTGTGAAGGCTCTCTCTAAAAAGGTGAGCTCGCTAGGCTTTTTTGGGTTTGTTGACGATGATTATGCCGCCGCAGACCAACAGCAGGGCAACGATGACGGTAATGGGGCTCGTGCCAGCGCCCTCGCCGAGCAGCAGCGCGCTCAGCAGTACGCCAAAGACCGGGTTCATAAACCCAAAGACCGAGACGCGGCTGACGGGGTTGACGGCAAGCAGGCGCGACCACAGCGAGTAGGCGACCGCGGAGATAAGCGCCATGTAGATGATGAGCGCGATGGCGGGGGCAATTGTCGTGGGGGAGAGCGTGCCACCCATCAAAAAGCCGATGGCGGTGAGGACCAGGCCGCCGACCAAGAACTGCCACCCGGCAAGCAAGACGCCGTCGTGCTTGCGCGAGAAGATGCCGATCAGGCAGGTCGAAAGAGCACCCGCGACAGTGGAGGCTAGGATAAAGCCCTCGCCATCGAGCCTGAAGCCAAAGGTGCCATCTGCGCCCGAGAGGTTGACGAGCGCGACGCCGGCAAAGCCCAGCGCACAGCCAAGCACCTTGGCCGTATTGAGCTTCTCGGTGTGAAATGCCAGGGCGGCAAAGAGGATTGCGAGGAAGTTGGCGCTGGCCTCGATGATGGAGCTCGACATGGCGCTGGCGCGCGAGAGGCCCAGATAGAAAAAGAAGTACTGCCCGATAGTCTGGAAGAGCGACAAGACAAAGATGGGCTTGATGTCGCGAGCCTGCGGAATGAGGGGGCGGCGTTGGGCCGCACTCATCCCAACGATAACCAGGGCGCCGGCAAGCGTGAAGCGCAAGCCCGCAAAGAGCAGCTGCGAGGCGCTATCGTGCGCCGGGATACCAAAGAGTGCGTAGCCGATCTTGATGCAGGGAAAGGCCGATCCCCAGAGTGCACAGCAAACAAGACAGCCCAGGATAAGTCCGGGCAGGGTGGCGAGATACGGCTTGCGGCTTTCCATGATGTCCTTCCTGCATGCGCGAAGCAAAAAAGAACCCGCCACCGGATGTGTCGGTGGCGGGTGTTGTTACCCGAAGGGATTGTACCCGATGGGAAAGGTTTAAGCGAAGTAGGCCACGCCGCTTTCAAAGATCGGCATGAACTTATCGCCGGGGACATGCTCGGGCACGTTGCGGTACAGGTTGTCGCCGCGACGCTCGGCATGGCCCATCTTGCCCAGGACGCGACCGTCGGGGCTCGTGATGCCCTCGATGGCGAGTGCGGAGCCGTTGGGGTTGACGGAGAGATCCATGCTGGGCTTACCGTCCTCGCCCACGTACTGCGTGGCGACCTGGCCGTTGGCGATCAGCTGGGCGAGCACTTCATCGTTAGCGACAAAGCGGCCCTCGCCGTGGCTGATGGCGACGGTGTAGGGGTCGTCCAGGCTGCACTGCGACAGCCACGGGGACAAGTTGGACGAGATGCGGGTGCGCACCAGACGGCTCTGGTGGCGACCGATGGTGTTGAACGTCAACGTGGGCGCATCGGGCGTGGCGTCGACGATGTCGCCGTAGGGCACCAGACCGAGCTTGATCAGGGCCTGGAAGCCGTTGCAGATGCCCAGCATCAGGCCATCGCGGGCCTTGAGCAGGTCGCGGACTGCCTCGGTGACCTCGGGAGCGCGGAAGAACGCCGTGATGAACTTGGCGGAGCCGTCGGGCTCGTCGCCGCCCGAGAAGCCGCCGGGGATCATGACGATCTGGCTTGCGCGGATGCGGCGGGCAAGCTCGTGGGTGCTCTCGGCGACGGCCTCGGGCGTGAGGTTGTTGATCACGAAGGTGTCGGCCTCGGCGCCGGCGGCGCGGAAGGCACGGGCACTATCGTACTCGCAGTTGTTGCCGGGGAACACGGGGATAACCACGCGCGGGCGGGCGATCTTGGCGCCGCCGTACACGTGGATGTCCTTGGCGCGGAAGTCGATGGTCTCGACCTCGGGGGTCTCGTCGGCGCTGCGGTAGGCAAAGACGCCCTCGATGCCGCTCTCCCAGGCCTCCTGGAGCTCGGAGAGCTCGATGACTTCGGAGCCGGTGTCGATGACATAGCCCTCGACGGTGGTGCCCAGGGGCTCGACGACAACGCCGTCGGCGACCTCGGGCAGCTCGGCATCCTCGGCGAGCTCGACGATAAAGCTGCCGTAGAGCGGGGTGAAGAGGCTCTCCACGTCTACGTCCTCGGCAAGCTCGATACCGATCTGGTTACCGACGCACATCTTAAAGAGGCTCTCGGCGCCGCAGCCGTAGCCGGGCGTGGAGATGGCCAGGGCGTTGCCGGTAGCAGTGAGCGCCTCGACGGCGTCAAACGCGGCGAGCAGCTGCTGAGCGTCGGGGCGGTAGTCCTCGCCATAGGTGGCGGGGGCGATGCGGACGACGCGGTGCGTGAGGCCCTTGAACTCGGGCGAGACGGCGCGGGCGGCCTTGCCCACGGCGACGGCGAAGCTGATCAGGGTCGGCGGAACGTTGAGCTCGCCGGCCTCGTCCTCAAACGAACCGCTCATGGAGTCCTTGCCGCCGATGGCGCCGGCACCCAGGTCGACTTGGGCCATGAGGGCGCCCAGGACGGCTGCCGTGGGCTTGCCCCAGCGCTCGGCCTCGGTGCGCAGACGCTCGAAGTACTCCTGGAAGGAGAGGTAGGCGCGCTTGTGCTCAAAGCCGGCAGCCACGAGCTTGGCGATGGACTCGACCACGGACAGGTAGGCGCCCGCAAACTGGTCGGCTTCCATCAGATAGGGGTTAAAGCCCCATGCCATGGCGCTCGCCGTGGTGGTCTCGCCGTTCACGGGGAACTTGGCGACCATGGCCGAGCTGGGGGTGAGCTGCGTCTTGCCGCCAAAGGGCATGAGCACGGTTGCGGCACCGATGGTGGAGTCGAAGCGCTCGGAAAGGCCCTTGTTGGAAGCGACGTTGAGGTCGGTGACGAGCGAGGTCATGCGCTCGGCAAGCGTGGTGCCGGCCCAGCTGGGCTGCCACACGCTACGGGCGCACACGTGGGCGACCTGGTGCTTGGGTGCGCCGTTGGAGTTGAGGAACTCGCGGGACAGGTCGACGATAGCGACGCCGTTCCAGGCCATGCGCATGCGCGGCTCGGCGGTAACCTCGGCGATAACGGTCGCCTCCAGGTTCTCCTCGGCGGCGTAGCCCATGAACTCCTCGACGTCACCGTCGGCGACGGCGCAGGCCATGCGCTCCTGGGACTCAGAGATAGCGAGCTCGGTGCCGTCCAGGCCGTCGTACTTCTTGGTCACGGTGTCCAGGTCGACATACAGGCCGTCGGCAAGCTCGCCCACGGCGACCGAGACGCCGCCGGCGCCAAAGTCGTTGCAGCGCTTGATCAGACGGCAGGCGTCGCCGCGGCGGAACAGACGCTGCAGCTTGCGCTCGACAGGGGCGTTGCCCTTCTGGACCTCGGCACCCGAGGTCTCGATGGACTCGGTGTTCTGGGTCTTGGAGGAGCCGGTGGCGCCACCGATGCCATCGCGGCCGGTGCGGCCGCCCAGCAGGATGATCTTGTCGGTGGGGGCGGGGCACTCGCGACGAACGTGGTTTGCCGGGGTAGCGCCCACGACGGCGCCGACCTCCATGCGCTTGGCCACGTAGCCGGGGTGATAGAGCTCGTTGACCTGACCGGTGGCAAGGCCGATCTGGTTGCCGTAGCTGGAGTAGCCGGCGGCGGCAGTAGTCACGAGCTTGCGCTGCGGCAGCTTGCCCTCGAGCGTCTCGGAAACCGGGACGGTGGGGTCGCCGGCGCCGGTGACGCGCATGGCCTGGTACACATAGCTGCGGCCCGAGAGCGGGTCACGGATAGCGCCGCCCACGCAGGTGGCGGCACCGCCGAAGGGCTCGATCTCGGTCGGGTGGTTGTGGGTCTCGTTCTTAAAGAGGAACAGCCAGTCCTGGTCCTCGCCATCGACATCGACCTTCACCTTGACGGTGCAGGCGTTGATCTCCTCGGATTCGTCGACATCGGTCATGACGCCGGTCTTCTTAAGGTACTTGGCGCCGATGGTGCCCATGTCCATGAGGCAGACGGGCTTGGCGTCGCGACCGAGCTCGTGGCGCATCTCCATGTAGCGGTCGAAGGCTTGCTGCACCACGGCGTCGTCGATCGTCACGTCGTCCAGGACGGTGCCGAAAGTGGTGTGGCGGCAGTGGTCGGACCAATAGGTGTCGATTACGCGGATCTCGGTGATGGTGGGGTCGCGGTCCTCATCGCGGAAGTACTGCTGGCAGAAGGCGATGTCTGCCTCGTCCATGGCAAGGCCGCGATCGGCGATAAAGGCGGCAAGGCCGGCCTCGTCGAGCTTGCGGAAGCCGTCGAGCACCTCGACGGGCTGGGGCTCGGGAGTCTCCATGTACAGCGTCTCGGGCAGGTCGAGCGAGGCGATGCGGGCCTCGACGGGATTCACCACGTAGTGCTTGATGGCCTCGATGGCGGCTTCGTCCAGAGCGCCCGAGATCATATAGACCTTGGCGGAGCGCACGGCGGGGCGCTCGCCCTGGCTGATGAGCTGCACGCACTCGCTGGCGGAGTCGGCGCGCTGGTCAAACTGGCCAGGCAGGAATTCGACGGCAAAGACAGCGCCATCGCTTGCGGGGAGCTCGTCGTAGGTCACATCGACCTGGGGCTCGCTAAAGACGGTCGGCACGCAAGAGCGGAAAAGCTCCTCGTCGATGCCCTCGACGTCGTAGCGGTTGATGATCCTCAGGGCCTCGATGCCCTTGATGCCGAGAATTTCGGTCAGCTCGCCCTTGAGCTGCTGAGCCTCGACGTCGAACCCGGGTTTCTTCTCCACGTAGATACGAGAGACCATTGGTTCCTGCCTTCCTGATCGGTTGGGCGTACGGTACGGTATGCGGCAGCGGTCGGTTTGCGGGGTCAGCCCTGCGGTCGCCTTGAGCCACATGTTTGTAAACCTCACTATGATACGACAGCTCGCGGCGCGTTGAGGACGGCGAGGGTGCTACAGTGAAGCGCAAACAAGAGAAAGGCATCACATGGCATTCGTTTCGCTCGCCATCATCGCGCTCGTGGCCTTTGCAAGCCCCTTCATCGCCTCGGCGATTCCCGGGAAACCCGTTCCCGAGACGGTCTTTTTGCTCGTGTTCGGCGCGGTGCTGGGACCCCATATGCTCGGCATTATCCATGTGGATGCTGAGGTCTCGCTTGTGTCCGAGCTCGGCCTGGCCTTTTTGTTCCTGCTTGCCGGCTTTGAGATCGACCCCAAGAGCATCACGGGCGTCGAGGGACGCTACGGCTTGGCGACGTGGGTCGTCACGTTTGGTATCGCCTGGCTCGCCGTGCGCTTTACCCCGTGGTTCTCGGTCAGCCATTTCGACGGTATCGCCGTGACGCTTGCCCTCACTTCGACGTCGCTCGGCACGCTCGTGCCCATCATGCGTGAGCGTTCGCTGACCGGAACGCGCGTGGGCGACTCGATTCTCGCGTATGGCACCTGGGGCGAACTTGGGCCCGTGCTTGCTATGTCGGTATTGCTGTCTGTCCGCACCGGCATCCAAACGCTCGTAATCCTTGGCTTGTTTGCGGCGGTTTGCGTGTTGCTGGCCGTGGTCCCAAGTCGCTCCAAGCGCGTCGGCAGCCGCTTCTTTGCGTTTGTCGAGGAACGCGCCGATACCACGTCGCAGACCTTCGTGCGCCTGACGGTGCTCATCCTGGTCACGCTCGTGGCGTTCTCGGCCATCTTTGACCTCGACATCGTGTTGGGTTCTTTTGCCGCCGGCTTTGTCCTGCGCTATATCATCCCCGAGGGCAACCATACGCTCGAGACCAAGCTCGACGGCCTGGCCTACGGCTTTTTGATTCCGGTGTTCTTTACCATATCGGGCGCAAAGATCGACCTGACGGCCGTGGCGTCGCGCCCGGGCTTGCTCGCGGGCTTTATCGTGGCGTTACTGATTATTCGTGCCGTGCCCATTCTCATCTCTATGAGCATTTGTCCTGCGACGCGCGATGTGTCGGCGTATGGTCGCATTACCGTGGCCCTGTACTGCACTACGGCGCTGCCGATTATCGTTGCCGTGACAAGCGTTGCCGTCAACGCGGGCGCGCTGTCGCAAGATATTGCGTCGGTCATGGTTGCCGCCGGCGCCATCACGGTGTTCTTGATGCCGCTGCTCGCACAGCTCTTCTACCGCGTGGTCGACGCCGCACCGGTTGCCGCCGTGGCAGAAGTTGCCGAGCATCCATCCGATGCGCTCGACATCCTGCGCGCCCATCACGATTTGGCGAGCCTGCTCGCACGAGAGCACGAGCTGCTGACCTCGCATGGCCATGGTCGCGTATTCGAGGGCCTGCCTACGCTCGATACGATTGCCGAGCGTCTTTCCGCCGAGGCGGCGAGCGGTCACATCGATGCCCGCATCGTGGACGCGGCGCGCCTGCTTGCCGATAAGACCTATGGAGACGAGGTGGACCTGTCCGAGCTGACTCCGCGTGAGCGTCGCCGCCTGGAGCGCGCCAAGCTCGCCGTGCGCGAATATCGCCGCCGCATGCTGGAGCTCTATGCGCGCGATGAAGCCCAGGACGACGACGGCAAGTAGCAAGGAATGTTGGGATACGGGTTCCGTCCAAATAATAGAAGGCGCGCTGCCTGCGGTTGATGCAGGCAACGCGCCTTTTGCGTTGGGCCTCGTTGAGGTTCGAAGTAGTGGACTAGTTGGCCATAACGCCTTCGGTCCAGGCCTCGACGTCCTCGATGCGCAGGACGTTGGCGACCTCGGCCACGCAGT
Source organism: uncultured Collinsella sp. (assembly GCA_965141635.1). Classification (GTDB taxonomy): domain Bacteria; phylum Actinomycetota; class Coriobacteriia; order Coriobacteriales; family Coriobacteriaceae; genus Collinsella. Next base: position 46,667 of record CBCSNG010000010.1, read on the forward strand.
CGACGCTGGCAAGCTCGGCGGCGGCAGCCTGGACGTCCTTCTCGAGTGCGCGGTGCGTCAGGAAGATGACCGAGCAGGCATCGCTGACGCCCGACTTGCCGTCCTCGACCTGGTTGATGAGCGAGATCGAGATGTTGTGCTTGGCAAAGATGTCGACCGTCTCGGACAGGGCGCCCACGCGGTCGGCGACCTTCAGGCGCACATAGTACTTGGTCTGGAGCTCGTCCATGGGCTTAAAGGCGAGGTTGTGGCCATAGGGCTCAATCTCGGGCAGCGGAGCCACGCCGCGGCTGATCTGCTCGGAGAGCGACAGGATGTCGCCCACGACGGCGCTTGCGGTGGGGAAGGAGCCTGCGCCGGCACCGTAGAACATGGTCTCGCCCACGGCGTCGCCTACCACGTAGACGGCGTTCATGGCGCCGTTGACCTTGGCAAGCATGTGGTCGGCGGGGATCAGCGTGGGATGCACGCGGACGTCGACGCCAGCGTCGGTGTTGCGTGCGATGCCCAGCAGCTTGATGGTGTAGCCGAGCTCGCGGGCCTGGGTAATGTCCTCGGCGCCGATGGTGCGGATACCCTGCTGGTAGACATCGTCGGTGGTCACGCGGGTGCCAAAGCCGATGGAAGCAAGGATCGCTGTCTTGCTGGCGGCATCGAAGCCGTCGACGTCGGCGGACGGGTCGGCCTCGGCATAGCCCTTGGCCTGTGCGTCGGCGAGCACGTCGGCATAATCGGCGCCCTCGGCGTCCATGCGCGACAGGATGTAGTTGGTGGTGCCGTTGAGAATGCCGGCGATGGTCAGGATCTTGTTGCCCACCAGGTCGTGCTCGAGCGTGCTGACAATGGGGATGCCGCCGCCGCAGCTGGCCTCGCACTTAATCTGCACGCCGCACGCGCGCGCCTTCTCGGCGAGCGTTTCGACATGACGGCCCAGCAGGGCCTTGTTGGCAGAGACGACGTGCTTGCCGTTCTCGAAGGCGGTGGTGAAGATTTCGGTCGCGGGGTGCTCGCCGCCGATGAGCTCGACGACGATATCGACGGCGGGGTCGGTGACGACGTCGTGCCAGTCGCTCGTAAAGGCCTCGCGCTCAATACCGGCGGCTTCGGCCTGCTCCCAGGCAAGCGCGCAGGCGCGGCTCAGCTTAAGGTCGATGCCGTAGGCGGCCAGGTACTCATCGTGGTGGCTCTTGATCAGACGGGCCACGCCGCCGCCGACGGTTCCCAGACCGATGAGGCCGACGTTCACGGTGCGCAGGGGTTCGCTCATAGATAGCTCCTTCGTGCATCTTATGGATGGATTAACCGCTTAAAGGTTGAGTGCATTCTAGCGTGAAGTGCGGGCGCGTGCTTGCCTGGCAGCGGGAGCAGCATAAAACGCCACCCCCGAAACGCTGCGGAAACATTGGAAACACGCTCGCTACAAACGAACTTCCGTAACAAACTGTCAACGTTTGCACCATAAGGTTTGCCCTGTACCGCAAGACGGCCGCACCACGGCCAGCGAAAAGGGGGACACCATGTTTAGCATCAACAACGTACTTAACCGCAGGAGTTTCTTGGCTGGCGCTGCGGCGCTCGGTAGCACCGCAGCACTCGCTGGTTGCTCGTCGGATGGCTCGGACGGCGGCTCCGCCGATGACGGCAAGACCTTCAAGATCGGTGTCATCGGCCCTTTGACCGGCGCCGCGGCAACCTATGGTGTCTCGGCCGAGAAGGGTGCCAAGCTCGCCGCCAAGGATTTCTCGACCAAGGACCTCAAGCTCTCGCTTAAGTCCGAGGATGACGTCGCTGACGGCGAGAAGGCCATCAACGCCTTCAATACCCTGTGCGACTGGGGCATGCAGGCTCTCGTCGGCCCCGTCACGACTGGTGCCGCCGTTGCCGTCTCGGGCGAGATTGCCGACGACATGCTTATGGTCACGCCTTCGGCCTCGTCGCTCGACGTCACCAAGGACAAGACCACGGTTTTCCAGGTTTGCTTCACCGATCCGACCATGGGCGCCAGCGCCGCGAAGTTCTTGGCCGAGAAATACGCGGATGCCAAGATCGCCTTGTTCTACAACTCCGGCGATACGTATAGCTCGGGCGTTGCCGACGCTTTTGCCGAGCAGGCCAAGGCGTCCAAGCTCGACATCGTCGATACCGAGACCTTTAAGGACGACTCTTCCACGAGCTTTACCAACCAGCTCACCAAGGCCAAGGAGGCCGGCGCCACGCTTATCTTTGCCCCGATCTATTACACGCCGGCGTCCGTCCTGCTCAAGAACGCCAAGGACATGGGCTACGACATGACCCTCATGGGCACCGACGGCATGGACGGCCTGCTCTCCGTCGAGGGCTTCGATACCTCTCTTGCCGAGGGCGTGCTGCTCATGACCCCGTTCTCTGCCGACGATGAGAAGAACGCCGACTTCGTCAAGGCATATAAGGAAGCCTACGACGAGACGCCCAACCAGTTTGCTGCCGATGCTTATGACTGCGTCCACGCGATTGTCGAGGCAATCGATAGGGCGGGCATCGATATTGCGGCCGATGGCGCCGACATCGCCGGCGATCTTGCCCGTGCCATGCGCAAGATCAAGATTGAGGGCCTGACGGGCGAGCTGACGTGGAATGACAAGGGCCAGGTCGAAAAGCCCGCTACGGCTTATGTGATCCAGGACGGCAAGTACATCGCCGCCTAAGTGCATATACATCGAGACCGGCGGGCCGTTTTATTCAGGGCAAGGACGCCTGTAACAGAACGGAAACATTACTTTCACACAATAAAGTGGCTAAACTGTATAAACCGACAGAAATACGCAGAATTATGGATAAATTGGCAAAACAAAAGAAAAGTTGAAATAATCGCCACTTTTCTCAACTAAAGCGTCTACTATTTTGCGAACGCCGAACACGGCGAAGGATGGCCTGTCGGGTAACCGAAACCCGACGAGATTTGAGAGGAGAGCCGCATGTCGAGCCTCACCGGTAAGTCATTGAACCCTGTTATGAATCGCAGGAGCGTTATCGCGAGCGCAGCAGGTCTGGGGGCGATGTCCATTCTAGCTGGCTGCTCCTCCAACGGCGGCGACAGCGGTTCCGCGTCGGGCGACGCTTCGTTTAAGATCGGCACCATCGGCCCGCTGACCGGCGCCAACGCGTCCTACGGCAAGTCCGTTACACAGGCTGTCGAGCTTGGCTGCAAGGATTTCTCGACTAAGGAGCTGCCGCTTGTCAGCAAGGCCGAGGACGACCAGGCCGATGGCGAGAAGGCCGTCAACGCCTTCAACACCCTGCTCGACTGGGGCATGCAGGCCCTCGTCGGTCCGACCACCACGGGTGCGTCGGTCGCCGTTGCCGCAGAGTGCGGTAACGACCCCGAGACGTTCATGATCACCCCGTCCGCGTCTTCCGAGGACGTTACCAAGGGCAAGGATTGCGTCTTCCAGGTTTGCTTTACCGACCCCAACCAGGGTGTCAACGCTGCCAAGTTCCTGGCAGAGAAATATGCGGACGAGAAGTTCGTGCTGTTCTATAACTCCGGCGACGCCTATTCTTCGGGCATCGCAGATTCCTTTAAGGCCCAGGCCGCTAAGTCCAAGCTCGAGATTGTCGACGAGGAGACCTTTAAGGACGACTCCGCCACGAGCTTTACCAACCAGCTGACCAAGGCCAAGCAGGCCGGTGCCACCATGATCTTTGCGCCGATCTACTACACGCCGGCGTCCGTCCTGCTCAAGAACGCCAAGGACATGGGCTACGACGTCAAGATGATGGGCTGCGACGGCATGGACGGCATCCTGGGCGTTGAGGGCTTCGACACCTCTCTTGCCGAGGGTCTGCTGCTCATGACCCCGTTCTCCGCCGACGACGAGAAGAACGCCGACTTCGTCAACGCTTACAAAGATAAGTACGGCGATACCCCCGACCAGTTTGCCGCCGACGCCTACGACGGCGTGCATGCGGTGGTCGAGGCCCTCAAGGAGGCCGGCCTGGGCGTCGACGCCGACCCCACCGAGGTTGCCGAGAAGCTTCCCGAGGCTATGCGCAACATTACTGTTGACGGTCTGACTGGCAAGCTCTCCTGGAACGACAAGGGCCAGGTCCAGAAGGACCCGACGGCGTACGTCATTACCGACGGCAAGTACGTACAGGCTTAATAGGCCGCCTTACATAGAGCGGTTTTGATCCCAAGCAGGGGAGGTTTTGGCCTTCCCTGCTTGCTTGGTATCTAGGGACGATGTAACGCCCCTGTTTCATACATCAACTGGAAACCTATTCGAAAGGGGGATGTGGAACATGACGGTCTTTATCCAATACCTGGTCAACGGCCTGTCCATGGGCAGCGTCTACGCCATCATCGCGTTGGGCTACACCATGGTCTACGGTATCGCCAAGATGCTCAACTTCGCTCACGGCGACGTCATCATGGTCGGTGCCTATGTCTCGTTCTGTGCCACGTCGTATCTCGGCCTCCCGGGCTGGGCATCTGTAGTTCTCTCTTGTGTGGTCTGCACGGTTCTCGGTGTTCTCATCGAGGGTCTGGCCTATAAGCCGCTGCGCCAAGCAGGCCCTCTGGCCGTTCTGATCACGGCCATCGGCGTGTCTTACTTCCTGCAGAACGCCGCGCAGCTTCTGTGGGGCGCCACGCCCAAGAACTTCACTTCGCTCGTCACCTTCCAGGTGCCGGAGTTCTTGGCCAAGTTCAACGTAAGCGCCGTCTCGCTCGTCACCATCGTCGCCTGCCTGGTTATCATGGCCGGCCTGATGTTCTTTACAGGTAAGACCAAGATGGGCAAAGCCATGCGCGCCGTGTCCGAGGACAAAGCCGCCGCTCAGCTCATGGGCATCAACGTCAACCGCACCATCTCGATGACGTTTGCCATCGGCTCCGCCCTTGCCGCCATCGCCGGCGTGCTGCTGTGCTCCTACTCGCCGGTCCTGCAGCCCACCACGGGCGCCATGCCTGGCATCAAGGCCTTCGACGCTGCCGTTTTCGGCGGCATCGGCTCCATCCCCGGTGCCTTTGTCGGTGGCATTCTCATCGGCATCATCGAGGCGATGGCGCAGGCTTACATTTCCACGAGCCTTGCCAACTCCATCGTCTTTGGTGTTTTGATCATCGTCCTGCTCGTCAAGCCTGCCGGCCTCTTGGGCAAGTACGTCCCCGAGAAGGTGTAGGTGAGCGTTATGAAGTTTCTTAAAGACAAGCAGACGCGTCACGACTTTGTCACGTACGCCATGTTCATCGTGGCCTTCGCCATCGTGTTCTTTATGCAGTCCAACCACATGATCCCGCGCATGATCGCCGGTCAGCTGGTTCCCATCACGGCCTATATCGTCATGGCCATTTCCCTCAACCTCGTCGTCGGCATTGCGGGCGACCTGTCGCTGGGCCATGCGGGCTTTATGAGCGTCGGTGCCTATACGGGCATCGTCACCGCGGTCGCCCTTGAGAGCGCCGTTCCCTCCGATCCGGTACGCCTTATCATCAGCATCGTGGTCGGCGCCTTCGCTGCCGCCATCCTGGGCTTCTTGATCGGTATCCCGGTCCTTCGTCTGAGTGGCGATTACCTGGCTATCGTGACGCTGGCCTTTGGTGAGATCATCAAAGAGATCGTCACCTGCCTTATCGTGGGTGTCGACTCGCGCGGCCTGCACGTGATCTTTAACATCACGGGTAACTCCACGATCGACGACCTGCATCTGCTCGAGGACGGCACCGCCATCATCAAGGGCGCGCAGGGCGCATCGGGTGTGTCGACGTACTCGACCTTCCTCGCCGGTGCCATCCTGGTCATGGTCGCACTCGTGATCGTGCTCAACCTGGTTCGCAGCCGTACCGGTCGTGCCATTATGGCCGTGCGCGATAACAAGATTGCAGCCGAGTCCGTAGGCATCTCCGTCACCGAGTACCGCATGATCGCCTTCGTGGTTTCCGCTGCCCTCGCCGGTGCTGCTGGAGCCCTCTTCGGCGGTAACTTCTCGCAGCTCTCCGCCACCAAGTTCGACTTCAACACGTCCATCCTCATTCTGGTGTTCGTGGTCCTGGGCGGTCTGGGCAATATGCGCGGCTCCGTCATCGCGGCGGCGCTGCTTACGGTGCTTCCCGAGCTGCTCCGTCAGTTCTCGGACTACCGCATGCTCATCTACGCCATCGTGCTGATCCTGGTCATGATCTTTACCAACAACCCGCAGCTCAAGGCGTTCTTCGGTCGCGTCAAGGACCGCTTTGCTTCCAAGAAGGAGGTGGCAGCCGATGCCCAGTAAGTTTGAGTTCAAGAAGGGCAAGATGGTCCCGTATCCTTCTGGCGCCATCGTTCCCGATCGTGACCTGGGCGAGCGCCCTGCACTCGAGTGCATCCACCTGGGCATTGAGTTCGGTGGCCTTAAGGCAGTCGACGACTTTAGCCTGACTATCGGCAAGACCGAGATCGCCGGTCTGATCGGCCCCAACGGTGCCGGTAAGACCACGGTTTTCAACCTGCTCACCAAGGTGTATCAGCCCACGCACGGCACCATCCTGCTCGACGGCGAGGATACCTCGGGCAAGTCGGTCTACCAGGTCAACCGCATGGGTATTGCCCGTACCTTCCAGAACATTCGCCTGTTTAATACCATGACGGTGGAGGATAACGTTAAGGTCGGCCTGCACAACCAGGAGCGCTACTCCGGCTTTGAGGGCGTGCTGCGCCTGCCGACGTATTGGAAGCACGAGAAGGCCGCCCACGAGCGCGCCATGGAGCTGCTGTCCATCTTTGATATGGAACATCTGGCAAACGAGCAGGCCGGATCGCTGCCTTACGGCGCTCAGCGTCGTCTGGAGATCGTCCGTGCGCTTGCCACCAACCCCAAGCTGCTGCTGCTCGACGAGCCTGCTGCCGGCATGAACCCGTCCGAGACCGCGGAGCTCATGGAGAACATCGTCAAGATTCGCGACACCTTCGGCATCGCCATCATGCTTATCGAGCATGATATGTCACTCGTTATGAACATCTGCGAGGGCATCTGCGTGCTCAACTTTGGTAAGGTCATCGCCAAGGGCACGGCCGAGGAGATCCAGAACAACGACGCTGTTATCGAGGCGTATCTGGGCAAGCAGGATAAGGGGGAGAACTAAATGGCAGAGCCGATGCTTTCCGTCTACAACATCAACGTCTGGTACGGCGCCATCCACGCCATTAAGGACATCTCCTTTAACGTTAACGAGGGCGAGATCGTGGCCTTGATCGGTGCCAACGGCGCCGGTAAGTCCACGACGCTTAAAACCGTTTCGGGCCTGCTGCGTTCCAAGACCGGTTCCATCAAGTTTATGGGCGAGGACATTACTCATACGCCCGCTGATAAGCTGGTTGGTAAGGGCCTGGCTCAGGTTCCCGAGGGTCGTCGCGCCTTTTTGCAGATGACGGTCGAGGAGAACCTGGAGATGGGTGCCTATACGCAGCCCAAGTCCACGGTGGCTCCGGGCCTGGAGCGCGTCTACGAGCAGTTCCCGCGCCTGAAGGAACGTCGTCGCCAGGTCGCCGGCACCCTTTCGGGCGGCGAGCAGCAGATGCTCGTTATGGGGCGCGCCCTTATGAGTAACCCCAAACTGCTTATGCTCGACGAACCTTCCATGGGTCTGGCACCGATTCTGATCGAACAGATCTTCCAGATTGTCGAGGACCTGCACAAGGCCGGTACCACGGTACTTCTGGTCGAGCAAAACGCGCAGATGGCGCTTTCGATTGCTACGCGCGGTTACGTGCTCGAGACCGGCAAGATCACCATGACCGGCACCGGCCAAGAGCTACTGCACGACGATAACGTGCGTAAAGCCTACCTGGGTGGCTAGGAGGTTCCGCCGTTCTACCGAACGGCGGACCAGTCGACGCTGCGCGGGCACCAGAGCGACAACTTGTCATTCAAAGAGGGCGGCATGACCAGAAGGTCTATGCCGTCCTCTTTTCATGCCAATTTGTTCGCTCTGGTGCCCGCTCGCTGTCCGTCGTCTGCCTGCGGCGTTGGAGGTAGTCGTTGGGTGTTCCTATAGTTTTGTCAACCGTCGGGGCTACTCCCGGTAGGGCACCCGGTCGCGCATCACGGCGTATATCGCCCTGAGCCGCTTCCTCGCGACGGCCTTGAGCGCCCGCCCGTGCCCCATGCCCCGCGCCCTGCAGGCCCGGTAGTACTCGCCGTAGCGCCCCGAGGACCTCACCAGGCTGTTGCACGAGAAGATCAGCAGGGACTTGAGCCTCGCGTCGCCGCGCCTGGACGCCCTGACCGACCTCACCGACGTGCCGGAGCTCCTCACCCTCGGGGCTATGCCGCAGTACGAGGCCAGGTGGTCGTGGTCCGGGAACCTCCCGATGTCGACCGACACCGCGAGCTGCGCCGCGGTCCTCGGGCCGATGCCGGGCACGGTGAGCAGGCACGCGTAGGTCTCGTCGCCCTCGAGCAGCGCCGCCGTCTCGGCCTCGAGGGCCCCGGCCTCGTCGAGGGCCTCCGATATCCGGGCGGCCAGGAACCTGACCTGCCTGTTCTCGGCCTCGACGAGCGCCGGCGGGGGCGCGGTGGAGGCGGCCGCGGCCTCCCCGGCGGCCTCGGCCCGCGGGCCCCCGGCCCCGGAGCGGGCGATCCCCCACGCCCCGCCGAACCCGGCGAGCAGCTCCAGCCACCGCCGGTCCGACAGGTCGACCGCGGCCTCGAGGGCCGGGCAGGACTCGAGCAGCACCGCGCGCAGGCGGTTCTTGTCCCTGGTCGCGCAGGCGACGACGTGGTCGCGCTGCGACGAGAGGGCGCGGGCGGCCTCGAGGGCCTCGCCGCGGCCCGGGACCCCCGACAGGGAGTCCGGCACGCCCAGGGCGGTCCGCGCGATCACCGCGGCGTCGCGCTCGTCGGTCTTGGCCTCGCCGGCGAACAGGCCGGCGGCGCGGCTGGCGGCGAGCCCGGGCAGGTAGGCGACCCCGAGCCCCGCGGCGCGGGCCCGCCTCACGGCGAGGGACCCTATGTTGCGGAACTGGTCGACGACGACGAGCGTGCCGGCGGGCGCGGAGGCGAACAGCGCGTCGAGCTCGGCCTCCCTGTTGCGGACGGGGGCGCTGGCCAGCACCTCCCCGTCACGGTCGATCAGGCAGGCCCAGTGCGATGACTTGCCGACGTCCAGGCCGAGCACGGCCGCGGGTCTGGTGGATGGCGCTTTCACGGTGGTATCCTTCCGGTAGTCGTTCGACCGGATGGCCTCCCCCTCGGCACTCACATTACCAGCCGCGGCACCTGCCCGGCACTTTCCTATCAGCCGTCGGGGGCGGCGCGTCCCGCGCCGGCAGCACCCAACGGGCCCTCTCGGGGGCAGGGACGTTCGGCCGTGCGCGGGCGCCCGGTCGGCGGCCCGTTCTGGGCGCGCCTCAATCGTAGCCCGAGACGGTCCCGGGCTGACAATTTCGACTGTAATGGACGTTTTCCTTCGTCCCCACCAAATCATTTTGCTCTGTCATGCGGGTTGGTATTTAAAGTGCGACAATGCCGTGTGGAAATAGAAATGTCATCTGGGGGTCTATCTATGCTGTACGAGTTTTGTGCCGAGAACTTTGAGCGAGTGCCGGCGGCCATCGAGGCCGGTGCGGGGCGCATTGAACTGTGTGACAACCTCGCCGTCGGTGGCACCACGCCTTCCGCTGGCGTTATCAGCTCTACGGTCAGCTACGCTCACGAGCATGACACGCGAGTGATGTGCATGATTCGTCCGCGTGGTGGCGACTTTCATTACAACCAGGACGAGCTGCGCATGATGGAGATGGACCTGGGCCTTGCTGTGAGCTCCGGCGTTGACGGCCTGGTCTTTGGCTGCTGCAAGCCTTGCGCTGGCGGCTGGGCGCTCGACCAGCTCACCCTCGGCGCCCTCGTTATGGCCGCGGGGTGTGCGACCGAGGAATGCAAGCGCGAGCCCATCGACATCACCTTCCACATGGCATTTGACCAGCTCTCGCCCGAGGCTCAGCTCGATGCGATTGATACACTTGTCGACTGCGGCGTTACGCGCATCCTCACGCATGGCGGCGCTGCCGGTGCGTCGATCGAGGATAATTTCGATCACCTGGCTCGTTTAATCGAGTATGCGGGCGATCGTTTGACCATCCTTCCCGGCGGCGGCATCACTACGGCAAATCGCGACGCGGTCGCGGCGGCGCTAGGCGTTTCCGAGCTCCATGGCACCAAGATCGTGCCGCTGGAGGTATAACCCGTGGCGCTGGTATTTGACGTTCAGCAGGCGAGCGGTAAGCCCGACGATAATCGTCGCCCTGGCACCGCGTGCCCCTTTTGCGATACCGAGGAACTCGCCAACATCATCCAGCGCGATGGCGACTGCATCTGGCTCGAGAATAAGTTCAAGACCCTGCGCGCCACCCGTCAGACCGTATTGATCGAGTCGGCCAATCACGATGCCGACCTGGTGACCTATGAACCGGATGAGCTGCATCATGTGATGCGGTTTGCCCTGGGCTGCTGGCAGCAGATGATCGATTCCCAACAGTACCGCAGTGTGCTCATGTACAAGAACAAAGGCCCGCTTTCGGGCGGCAGCCTCGTCCATCCGCATATGCAGATTGTGGGTCTGGAGCGGGAGGACGGTTATGCAGCACTAGCCCCCGCCAACTTCGAAGGCATCGATGTCTGGCGACACGGGAGGGTCGCGGTCAACATCTCAACCGAGCCGATTATGGGATTCTTTGAGGTCAACGTCTCGGCTCCACAGGGAATCGCCGCCAGCGACGACGCCCGCGACCAAGCCGAAGCGGACCTGTTTGCCGATGCGATTCAGGTGGCCCTGCGCTATATCCTGCACGAGCACCATGGCGGTCGTGCAGAGTCGTACAACCTGTTCTTCTATCACATGAGCGGCCGGACCATTGCCAAGGCGCTTCCACGTTGGGTGGTTTCACCCTACTTTGTCGGGTATCGGCTGGCTCAGGTCAATGCTGAGACCACGCTCGATGTCGATGCGGAGCGACTCCGCGCACATCTGGAGGCGCTCACATCGTAAAGTGAGCGCCCGCACACTGCGGACGGTTTAGCGCGCCATTGCATCGCGGCCGGCCTCGACGCGCTTGCGCTGGGCGGAGCGCTCCTCGCCGGTCAGACGCTCAAAGAAGTGCCCGATAAGCGAGGCGAGCACCTGCTGAAACAACGTTCCACACATGACGGGAAACACAACTTCGCCCGGAAAGTATTGCGTGGCGATGACGGCGCCCGAAGAGATATTGCGCATGCCGCAGGTAAAGCACATGGTGGTCGTTTCGCTATATGGCAGATGCAGCGCGCGGGCGACCAGAATGCCGACGACAAAGCCGCTGATGGCGAAGACCAAAATAAAGAGGGCGACTTCCAAGCGCACCGCGTTCATGTGCAGCACGTACTCGCTCATGGCGGTGGAGTTGGAGGCGATAACGCCCATCATCATGAACTTGCAGGCGGGCGAGAGCGCGGGGGAGAGTTTTTCGTGCCCCCATCCGCGCGTGAGCTCGTTGATCACGATGCCGAGCACGGCGGGGATGGCGATCATAAAGGCCATGTTCTGCATCATGCTCGGCATGTCGATCGAGACGGTGGCGCCCAGCAGGAGCTTGAGCGTAAGCGGAATCGTCACAGGGGAGATGACCGAGGACGTCAGGATGATGGTGAGCGCGAGCGGGCCGTTGCCGCCGAACATGCTGATCCACATAAAAGCGGTGACTGCCACGGGCACACTGTATTCGAGCACGATGCCGCAGACAAGGTTGGGGTTGGAACCAAAGAACAACGATCCCATGGCGTAGGCCGCGATGGGAATAAGCGCCGCCGAGACCAACAACGCCAGAATCAGGTGCAGCGGACGGTGGAACACCTCGGCTACCTGGTGAAAGGTGTTGCTGAGCGCACCTTGGAACGTCATAAAGGCAAACAAGGTGGGAACGATGGGCTTGAGAACGCCGACCTGTTGAGGAAAGAGCACGCCGAGCGCCACGCAAATCGGAACGATGATCTGCATGTGCCCCGCGAGAAATTTGCCCAGTCCAACCCATTGCTTCATAGGCTCTTGTGACTCCCTTTGCTCGTGAATCCGTTTTGAATGGATATGCTAGACGCTCGCATGCGTCCGTGTGGCTGAAACGCTCGAATATTTCGAGGCTATTACCGCCCTCGTTTATCGAAACCACGGCGTGCTGGACGTTGTGCGTCCGCACTGCACGGTATAATAAATCCGTTCAACAGATCTGCCTGCCGAAGCGGGCATACACAGAGGACTCATCGCTATGAACCGTGAGAGGTATCGCGGCGACCTGCCCCTATCGGGGGTGGGCGCCTATGTCATCGCTTAAGACGACGCATCGCTGGGCGGTCGCTCAGCAAAACCCCGAGCTCGAAAAGGAGCTTTCGGCTGGCCTGGGCATACCCGGGCTGGTGGCGCGCATTATGGTTGCGCACGGCATTACATCCATCGAGGAAGGCCAGCTGTTTTTGACGCCTTCGCTCGATCGCGACTGGGCGGACCCACTCGTTATTCCGGGCATGGTGATCGTCGCCGACCGCGTTGAGCGTGCTATTCGCAGCCACGAGCGTATCGCCGTCTTTGGCGATTTTGACGTCGACGGCATTACGTCGACCTGCCTGTTGACCGAGGCGCTGCGCGCGTTTGGTGCCGATGTCACGCCGTTTATTCCACATCGCTTTGACGAGGGCTACGGTCTTTCGCGCGCGGCGCTCGACCGCGTTAACGAGCTCGCTCGCCCCCAGCTGATCGTGACCGTCGATAACGGCATTGCCGCCAAGGAAGAGGTCTCCTATCTGGAGAGCCTGGGGATCGATTTGGTGGTCACGGACCATCACGAGCCCTCCGACCAGGTGCCGCAGGGCGTGCCCCTGACCGACCCCAAGCTCGAGGACGAGGGTCCCTCGCGCGAGCTTGCCGGTGCCGGCGTGGCACTCAAGCTGGTGCAGGTCCTGGGCGAGCGTCTGGGCAAGCCGTCGTATTGGCGTTCGCTGATCGAGGTCGCGGCGCTGGGCACCGTGTCCGACATGATGCCGCTCACGCCCGAGAATCGCGCACTGGTCGCCGAGGGCATCCAGCAGATGCGCGTGACGGCCCGTCCCGGCTATATCGCGCTTGCCGCACTTGCCAAGGCCGATCTTTCTACCATTACGGCCGACGGCCTGTCATTCTCGCTCATCCCCCGCTTAAACGCTGCCGGTCGCATGGCCGATCCCAAGCTGGCGCTCGATCTGCTGCTTGCCCGCAATCCCATCGAAGCAAGCGCACTGGCGGCTGAGCTCGAGGAAATCAACCGCCAGCGCCGTGAGATCGAGGCGGAGCTCACGCGCGATGCCATGGCAAAGGTCGAGGAGACCTATGACGGCGGACGCGCGATCGTCGTGGGCGGCGAAGGCTGGCACGAGGGCGTCAAGGGCATCGTGGCAAGCCGTCTGACCAATCGCTACCACGTGCCGGCGCTGCTGTTCTCGATCGAGGACGGTATCGCGCGCGGCTCTGGTCGCTCGGTGGGCAAAGTTAACCTGTTTGACGCCGTCGAGCGCTGTTCCGACCTGCTGATTCGTCGCGGCGGACATGCCGGTGCGGTGGGTGTGACCATCGAGGCATCCAAGCTCGATGAATTCCGTCGTCGCCTTTCCGCCGTGCTATCGGAGATTCCCGCCGAGGACTTTGAAGACATCGACGAGGTTGCCGCCACGGTCGACCTTTCCGAGCTGAATATCGAGACTATAGAGCAGATTTCCCGTCTTGAGCCGTTTGGCCAGGGCAACAAGGTGCCGCTGCTGGCTGCCGAGGGCGTGACGATGTGTGATCGCGCCGTGGTGGGCAAAACCGGTGAGCACATGCGCTTTGTGGCGACCGATGGCGCCGCGAGTGTGCCGGCCATTATGTTCCGCGTGCCGCAAATCGATAAGCTCATCAACTGCGATAGCGCTGTCGACTTGGTGTTCGAGGCCGTTGCCGAGCATTGGCAGGGTCGTGTGAAGCCCAAGCTCATGGTCAAGGATGTTCTGGTCCGCGATACCACGCTGCCCAGCGTCGACGATCCGGCATGCGAGCTTCGTCGTGGCGTGCAGCCGACGGATTCCGGCCTGCGCCTGGAGTCGCGCAAGCGCGAGACGCTCGCCCAGCTTTCCTATACCGAGCTCACGCGCTCGCTTATCCATAGCTTTATCGGATCGAACCAGCCGCACCGCGCGCAGGCTGAGGCGCTCGACGCCTTGGCCGATCACCAGAGTGTCTTGGCGGTTATGGGAACGGGCCGCGGCAAGTCGCTCATCTTCCATGTGCATGCCGCGCGTGAGGCGGTGCTTCGCGGACGTGCGAGCATCTTTGTCTATCCGCTGCGTGCGCTTGTTGCCGACCAGGCCTATCACCTCTCGTCGACGATGGCATCGCTTGGCATTGGCGTTGGCGTGCTGACCGGCGAGACCGTGGAGGCCGCACGCGATGACGTGTTCGCCGGCCTAGCTTCGGGCCGCACCGGTATCGTGCTCACGACGCCCGAGTTCCTATCTATCCACCGTGACCGCTTCGCGCGTTCGGGCCGCATCGGCTTTGTCGTTATCGATGAGGCGCATCATGCCGGTCTTGCCAAGGGCGGCGACCGCAGCGCCTATCTTGACATGCCCGATATCCTCAAAGCTCTGGGCGACCCGGTCGTTATGGCTGCGACGGCCACCGCGACGGCTCCGGTCGTGGCCGAGCTTGCCCGCATGCTTCCGATCACTCACACGGTGGTCGACGAGACGGTGCGCGAGAACCTGCAGCTCGAGGACGACCGAGATCTTGCGAGCCGCGAGAACCGTTTGGTGTCGATCGTGGCGACGGGGGAGAAGACCGTCATTTACGTCAATTCGCGCGACCAGTCCGTGGCGCTCGCCAAGACGTTGCGCAAGCGTGTGCCCGATTGCGCAACCCATATCGCGTTCTATAACGCGGGGCTTGCGCGTTCCGATCGCCGTCGCGTGGAGGAAGCATTCCGAGACGGCAGCCTCAGCTGCATCGTCTCGACATCTGCCTTTGGCGAGGGCGTCAACCTGCCCGATATCCGCCATGTCGTGCTCTATCACATGCCGTTTGGCGGCATTGAGTTTAACCAGATGAGCGGCCGTGCCGGTCGCGATGGCCAGCCCGCCGTGATCCACCTGCTCTATTCGTCGCGCGATGCCCGCATTAACGAGCGCCTGCTCGACTGCTACGCACCCGAGCGCGACGAGCTCGTTACACTCTATCGCGCGCTGCAGACCATGTGGCGCTCCAACCGCGGCAAGACCGGGGATGATTCATTCTGCGCAAGCGATATCGACATCGCGCAGATGTGCCTTGCCATCGATGCCCGCACGCCGGTCGACGAGCGCTCGGTGGAAAGCGGCCTAGGAATCTTCGAAGAGCTTGGTTTCTGTCGCGTTTCGGGGTTTGACGATACGCGTCGCATCGCGATGGCCGAAAACCCCGGCCGCGTGCAATTGAGCAGGTCAATTCGCTATTTGGAGGGCTTGCGCTCGCGCATGGAGTTTTCGGCTTTCCGGAGCTGGGCGCTCGATTCGTGCGCTTCTGATATGCTAGCCAAAGTTAACCGCCCGATCGTACCGCGGGCCTAGGGGAAGGGGACCTCGATGGATGCCGCAGCCCGTACCGCCCATGATTCCACCCTCCAGCCGTTTTCGGAGATGGAGCACTATAAGCATGCCGATGAGCTGCCGCCCGAGATTATGGCGGACAGCTACGACAAGCTGGAGCGTCTGTGCCTCAAATATATGAATGAGGACGACTTTTCTAAGGTTGAGCAGGCCTACTGCTTTGCTGCCGAGAAGCATTGCAACCAAAAGCGGCGCTCGGGTGAGATGTACATCAACCATCCCGTCGAGGTGGCCATCATTCTGGCCGATCTCAAGATGGACTGCGATGTGGTGTGCGCCGCGCTGCTGCACGATACCGTCGAGGATACTGAGACCTCGCTCGCCGATGTTTCCGGCCTGTTTGGCGATACGGTGGCCGAGCTCGTCGATGGCGTGACCAAGCTCACCAACATCGAAGTCGACAGCATGGACGAGAAGCAGGCGCTCACGCTGCGCAAGATGTTCCTTGCCATGTCCAAGGACATTCGCGTCATCATCGTTAAACTTGCCGACCGTCTGCACAACATGCGAACGCTGGCAGCCCTGCGCGAGGATCGTCGCCTATTTAAGGCTCGCGAGACCATGGACGTGTACGCGCCCTTGGCCGACCGCCTGGGCATGAGCTCTATTAAGTGGGAGCTCGAGGACCTGTCCTTCTTCTACCTGGAGCCCGATGCCTACCAGCGCATCGCGCGCATGGTGGCGGAGTCGCGCGAGGTCCGTGAGCGCTATCTGGCTGAGACCATCAAGACACTCACCGACGAGCTCAACCGCATTGGCCTGGAAGGCTTCCAGATCAACGGCCGTTCCAAGCACTATTGGTCCATCTACCAAAAGATGAAGCGCAAGGGCAAGGAGTTCTCCGAGATCTACGACCTGGTGGCACTGCGCGTCATCACGCATTCGGTGCGCGATTGCTACTCCACGCTCGGCGCGGTGCATACGCTGTGGCACCCCATGCCCGGTCGCTTTAAAGACTATATCGCCATGCCCAAGGTCAATAACTACCAGTCGCTCCATACGACGGTTATCGGCCCCACGGCCCGCCCGCTCGAGATTCAGATTCGAACCTATGAGATGCATGAGCAGGCCGAGTACGGCATTGCCGCCCACTGGCTATATAAGAAGTCGGGCGGATCGTCTGCTTCCAAGACCAATGACGCTCAACGTTTGGACGACCAGATCAACTGGCTCAAGCATTCGCTCGATTGGGCGGCTTCCGACGAGATCACCGATGCCAAGGAATACCTGCACTCGCTGAAGGTCGATCTGTTCGATCAGGAGATCTTCGTCTTTACGCCCAAGGGCGAGGTCATGGCGCTTCGTGCCGGCTCTACACCGCTCGACTTTGCCTACGCCGTTCACACCGAGGTGGGAAACCATTGCGTCGGCGCCAAAATCAACGGTGCGGTGGCTCCGCTCACGCACGAGATTAAGACGGGTGACCGTGTCGAGATCCTGACTAACAAGAGTTCCAAGCCGTCGCGTGATTGGCTCAAGATCGTCAAGACGCCTTCCGCCAAGTCAAAGATCCGTCGCTACTTTGCCGCCGCGACTAAGGACGACGACGCTGCCGCCGGCCGCGATATGCTGGCCAAGGACCTGCGCAAGCGCGGGTATGGCATCTCCACGCCGCGCTCCACGCGTGCGCTCAATGCCGTGGCGGAGCAGTTTAACTTCAAGCAGCTCGAGGACCTGTTTGCCGCCGTCGGTGCCGGCAAGGTTGCCCCGCGCGCTGTGGGCAATAAGGTCGAGCAAATCTTGGACCCCAAGCCCGAGGAACAGCTCACCAAGGCCGAGGCTATCGCCGAGGTCGTGAAACAGCCGGCCCGCGGCTCCAACCGCAAGCCGCAAAAGCGTGGCAAGAGCGCAAGTAACGGCATTATCGTTAAGGGCGAGAGCAACAGTGGCCTGCTGGTCCGTCTGGCTCATTGCTGCAATCCCGTGACGGGCGACGATATCGTCGGCTTCATCACGCGTGGCCGAGGTGTCTCAGTGCATCGCGCCAACTGCCCCAACGTCAAGGGCCTCATGGAGCACCCCGAGCGCATGATTGACGTAGAGTGGGATGGTGCTGCCGACACCCTCTTCCAGGTCGAGATCGTGGTCGAGTGCCTGGACCGCATGGGCCTGCTCAAGGACGTCACCATTGCCATTGGCGATGCAGGCGGCAATATCCTTTCCGCCGCCACCTCGACCAACCGCGAGGGTATTGCGACCCTGCGCTTTATGGTCGAGATTTCGGATGCGAGCGGCCTGGATCCGCTGCTGGCTTCCATCAGCAGTGTCGATTCGGTCTACGACGCTCGCCGTCTTATGCCCGGCGAGGGCGGAGCGCAACTCAAGCGCCGTGTGTAGGTGCGAGAGCCTCTCAGCATCATAGATATTGGTTACGCTCGAGGCATCGTTTGGTGCCTCGAGCGTATTTTAGAAGGAGGGTATGCGCATGGACGATATGACTTTGGACCTGACACCCCGAGGCACGGCTTCGATTGAGGCGCTCGTCAACGGCCCGATTCAGACCAACAGCTACGCCGTGATTTCGAATGACGAGTGCTTAATCGTCGATCCGGCGTGGGAGGGCGAGCGTCTTGTGGAGCATATCCGCACCGCGCATCCCGAGGTGCGCGTACTCGGCTCTGTCTGCACGCACGGTCATGCCGACCATGTTGGCGGGGTTGCCGGGGTTCGAGCTGTCGTTGGCGACAGTGCGCTATATGAGTTGTGCGCTAAGGACGTGACGGTACCTCGCGCAAATATCGAGGAGCAGCGTGTCATGTGGGGTATCGAGACGCCCGATCCGGGTGAGCCGACGCGCTTGCTTGCCGAGGGCGATACAATCGAGGTGGGCGACGTCTGCCTGCAGGTGATCGAGACGCCGGGGCATACGCCGGGCGGCATCGTCCTGTTCGCCGCGACCGAGCAGGGAAACATCGCCTTTGTGGGCGACACGCTTTTCCCGGGCAGCCACGGTCGTACCGATCTTTCCGGCGGTGACGAGGCGGCGATTATGCGCTCGCTCTCCAAACTTGCCAAGATGCTTCCGCCCGATACCGTTTGCTTGACGGGCCATGGCGATTCGACCACGATGGCGCGCGAACTTATGCAGAACCCGTTTATGCAGATGTAGGCTCGAAGCCGTCTTCCGAACCACGAAGACCGCTCAATCGTCAAGCTATTTTCCCCAGTGGGTCGATTCTGTGGGGCAAACGGTCAAAATTTGTCCAATCGGATGGTATTCGTGAACAAACGAACGTTTATGCTCGGGTATGTCGTGGTAAAATCTCAGGCGTTATCGGAGCAACCTTACAGGAGGTTTCTTTTATGCTCGTCAACGCAGCAGACATGCTCAAGAAGGCCGAGGCCGGCAAGTACGGTCTCGGTGCCTTCAACACCAACAACCTCGAGTGGACCCTGGCTATTCTCCAGGCCGCCGAGGAGGCCAAGTCCCCGCTGATCCTTCAGTGCACCGCTGGTGCCGCTAAGTGGATGGGCGGTTTCAAGGTCTGCGCCGACATGGTTAAGGCTGCCGTCGAGGCCACGGGCGTTACCGTTCCCGTCGCCCTTCACCTCGATCACGGTTCTTACGAGGACTGCTTCAAGTGCATCGAGGCCGGCTTCACGTCCATCATGTATGACGGCTCTCACGAGGAGACCTTCCAGCTTAACCTCGACCGCACCAAGGAGCTCGTTGAGCTTGCCCACTCCAAGGGCATGTCCATCGAGGCCGAGGTCGGCGGCATCGGCGGCACCGAGGACGGCGTGACCTCCAGCGGCGAGCTCGCTGATCCTGCTGAGTGCAAGCAGATTGCTGACCTGGGCGTCGACTTCCTCGCCTGCGGTATCGGCAACATCCACGGCGTGTACCCTGCCGACTGGGCTGGCCTTTCCTTCGAGCGCCTGGGCGAGATCAAGGCTCAGACCGGCGACCTGCCCCTCGTCCTGCACGGTGGCACCGGCATCCCCGAGGATCAGATCAAGAAGGCCATCTCCCTGGGTATCTCCAAGATCAACGTCAACACCGATCTGCAGCTCGTCTTCGCCAAGGGTGTTCGCGAGTACATCGAGGCCGGCAAGGATCAGCAGGGCAAGGGCTTTGACCCCCGCAAGCTCCTCAAGCCTGGTCGTGACAACATCGTTGCCCGCACCAAGGAGCTCATGGAGGAGTTTGGCTCCGTCAACAAGGCGTAAGTAGCGGTTTAACTTTCCCGTCGGAGGCCCCGTTCACCCTACGCTTTTCCCTTGCACTCACCTGGCTTTGCCAGAAGTCGCGCAATGGGAAAAGCTTCGGGTGAACGGGGCCTCCTTCGTTAACTCGCTACAGGGTTACTGGGCTGAATTCATTTTTTTGACTACCGTTCGGTGGTGTTGATGGCTCCCTTGTTGGGGCTTTCTTTTTTATCTCGCTACAATGGACTTCAAGCGTTCTAGTGACTTGGAGTTTTAGTATGGCTGTTGTTAATGTGTTGCCTTCGGATGGGAAGGTTATTGACGAGGGTCCTGTTGGTTGCTCTGTTGATGTTTGCTGTAATGACTTTCGTCATCTCGATATTGGACTACCGCCCGAGATTCTTCGACTCAAGGATGCCGGATATTTGACGCAGACTGTTGCGGCTTGTGATCGTCTTTTGGGGCAGAATCCCGATCCCTCGCTTGCTGCCTGCGTTCGTGCCGAGCGGTATCGCATGCTTGAGACGCCGCTTCATTTTTCGGTGTCGCGCGATCGAGCTATTGCGATGATTCGCGAGGAGTGGCCTGAGTTTACCGAGGAGCAGTTTAACGATCTGATTGACCGTAAGCGTATTGACTGGCGCTTTATCGATGGTGAGCTGTTCGTTCTCGACAACTTCCTCGATTCGCTTCGCGTATATCCCAAAGAGGTCCCCGGCATGCGTCCCGATTCTACGGACGGAATAGCACTGCGCAACGAGATGCTCAAGGAGATGGAGTCGCAAAACGGATTGACTCGCGTTATTACGCTTAAGGCGTCCTTGTCTGTCCCCGGCGCTCTAGAGGGGGAGACCGTTCGCGCTTGGCTACCCGTTGCCGCCGCCTGTCGTCAACAGTCTCATATCGAGGTTCTCAATATGACGCCGGAGGGTGCTGTTGCTCCCGCGAACGCTTCGGCGCGTACCGCCTCGTGGTCTTCTTCGAGTGATCGCTCATTCTCGGTGACCTATCGCTATCAAATCAATGCCGCTTATCGCGATATTTATGGGGGTGCGCTTCCGTCGCATCCGTGTATGGACGCGCCGTTGCCCGAAGATATTTCTGAGGACCGTCCGCACATTGCATTCACGCCGTATCTGCAGCAGCTGACGGCCGGTGTTGTTGACGGACTCGAGGATCCGCTCGATCGCGCCCGTGCTATCTATGATTATCTGACGCAGCATATCGACTATCGCTATCAGCCGCCGTACTTGCTTTTGGGATCTATTGCCGATGACTGCGCGCATTCGCTCCGCGGCGATTGCGGCGTTATGGCGCTCACGTTTATCACCATGTGCCGTATCGCGGGCGTGCCTGCCCGTTGGCAGAGCGGCCTGTACGTTGCGCCCGATTCGGTGGGGTCGCACGACTGGGCAGAGTTCTATACGCCGCAGACCGGTTGGCTCAACGCCGACGTGTCATTTGGATCTTCTGCTCGCAGGATGGGGGAGGAGTGGCGCCGCCGTCACTACTTTGGCAATCTCGACCCGTGGCGTATGGTGGCCAACAATCGATTCCAGGTAGGGTTTGACCCCTCTTTCGACGGCATGCGCGAGGACCCTTACGATAACCAGATGGGCGAGGCTTCGGTCGACGGTCGCGGATGCCGTCAGCGCGAGATGCTCCGCACGGTCGAACTCATCGAAATGCTCGAAGTTTCATTTTCGAACTAATCGGTAGAAAGCTGTGATAAACTAACTCACGCATTACGTGCCCGAGTGGCGGAATTGGCAGACGCAGTGGACTCAAAATCCACCGTTGGCAACAACGTGCGAGTTCGAGTCTCGCCTCGGGCACCATACATGCAAGTGAGCGTTCAAGGGGGTTGCGGCCCCCTTTTTCGTGCCGAACTCGCGTGAGCGCGCGAAGCGTTAAGCAAACAGGCCTGCGGCCTGTTTGTAGCGGAGCGTGGCGAGGGCGCCGCGCGTCCGAAGCCCGGGGCTTCGCGAAGCGAAGGCCCTTCGAGTCTCGCCTCGGGCACCATACATGCAAGCGAGCGTTCAAGGGGGTCAAGGCCCCTTTTTCGTGTACGTAATGTGATAACGCGCTGTACGTGTTATTATTCGCAAGGCGTTGTTCCCGCAATGCCCTAAAGAGGAACCCGAGGGTTCCCACCTTTTGGCGCCAATGAGCAGCTGACTGGTCATACAACTTAGATTCCCTTCCTCAAATCGAGGAAGTCTATGTGTACGACCTGGTTGCTGAGAAGCGCCGGGTTATTTTTTTATGAATGGAGGTAGGGAAAATAGCTAAGTCTGATGACACCCGCATCAACGACGAGATTACTGCATCTTCGTGCCGTTTGATTGGCGTCGATGGCTCTCAGCTCGGCCTGTTCGCCATCCGCGATGCCCAGCGCGTCGCCGACGATCAGGGTCTCGACCTGGTCGAGATCGCTCCCAACGCGGAGCCGCCGGTCTGCAAGGTCATGGACTACGGTAAGTTCAAGTACCAGCAGGCCATGAAGGCCAAGGCTGCTCGTAAGAACCAGTCCAAGGTCGAGGTCAAGGAAATGAAGTTCCGACCCAAGATCGACGTTGGCGACTACGAGACCAAGAAGGGCCACGTTCTGCGTTTCCTCAAGAAGGGCGCACGCGTTAAGATCACCATCATGTTCCGCGGCCGTGAGATGGCTCACCCGGAGCAGGGCCTTAACGTTCTCGAGCGTCTCGCCGAGGATCTCAAGCCTTACGCTACGGTCGAGTCCAAGCCTAAGATGGAAGGCCGTAACATGCTTATGCTGCTCGCCCCGATTAAGGGCGCCTTCGATGAGGATAAAGCGGCAAGCGATACTAAGTAACTAGTGTTCTGTAACCGATTAAGGAGTATTTCATGCCTAAGATGAAGTCCCACAGCGGCACCAAGAAGCGTTTCCGCAAGACTGGTACCGGCAAGCTTATGCGCGCCAAGGCTTTCAAGAGCCACATCCTGAGCAAGAAGTCCACCAAGCGTAAGCGTGGCTTCCGTCAGGAGACCGAGATTGCCGCTGCCGACCGCAAGGTCATCAAGTCGCGTCTCGCCTAAGTTCGCGTTCCCGTTTTTCGTTTTACCGTCTAGGAGTTGATAGAACATGGCACGTATTAAGCGCGCTGTTGCCGCCAAGAAGAAGCGCCGTACCGTTATGCACCGTGCGAAGGGTTACTACGGTGCCGCTTCGCGTACTTACAAGCATGCTAAAGAGCAGGTCCAGCACTCCCTGCAGTATCAGTATCGTGATCGCCGCAACAAGAAGCGCGAGATCCGTTCTCTTTGGATCACTCGTATCAACGCTGCTGCTCGCCTGAACGACATCTCTTACTCTCAGTTCATGCACGGCCTGAAGGTTGCCGGCATCGAGCTCGACCGCAAGGTCCTGGCTCAGATGGCTTACGAGGACATCGAGTCCTTCAACGAGCTGGCTACCATCGCCAAGAAGGCTCTCGAGGCCTAATAGATTCTCTTGAATCGCTAGGGGAGTGTCGCGTTGTGCGCGGCGCTCCCTCTTTTTATCTGAAGCGCGGTTTACATTGCTAAAAGCGCGGGTAGATAATCACCTACAGGTGACCGATCTCCATATATTCCTGAACCAAAGGGTCATCATCTGATACGTGCGGAAGATCCGCACCAGTCTTTCTATTACCTATAGAAAGCAATATGTTGTGTAGGACTTGTGAAGAGTGGAATTGACGTCCCACAGAGCTTCGCGGTCTGGCAATATATCTCCTTGCCGCGCGGCCCGGTCGGACCGGGAACCAGCGCAGGCGTGCACCTTGAGAACCGGATACTGCGAGGATGGACACACCAGTTGTGTCGCATCCGGGCAGACATCGAACCATTTGAAATGGTCTAACTTGGATTTGT
>CBCSNG010000011.1:0-65974 GCA_965141635.1 uncultured Collinsella sp.
ACGTCAATGGTATACGGGTGCATCATCGACGTCTTCAATACAGAAGATATCAGTGTGGAATGTTCCGGAGAGAAGCCCCGTCACGCCCCCGGATCCCCTGCGTTTACGGCCTTGAGGTCGGCGGGCGGAGAAGGACGTGGTTGATAGGGATGCGTATCCCCTTCGCTGTTTCGCGCTTTGCGCGAAAGGCGCGTTACTTTGGGATGGGTGGGGAACGTGGTTGTTGCGGCAACTGATCCCCACCATAAATTACCCTTGGCATACTTGCGTGAAAACCTGCTCGTGCTACACTGGCAATTGCTGTTTCAGGGCGGGGTGGAATTCCCCACTGGCGGTAAATCGGGCGGTGCCAAAGGGGTGCTGTGGCGCAGGTGAGGACCTGCGTCGAGCCGATGAGTCCGCGACCCGTGCGTGTGTTGGTTCGCATGCCGGCTGAACTGGTGAGATCCCAGTACCAACGGTTAGAGTCCGGATGAAAGAGGCAGGTGATCTTATGTCTGAACAGTCGCAGCATATCCATTTTGAGAACACGAATAGGTGGAGCACCAAACAGCTCGTTACCATGGCGTTGATGTGCGCCTTGGGCGCCCTGTTTATGTACGTGCAGCTGCCCATCCTTCCCTCGGCGCCGTTTTTGACGTATGACCCGTCGCTGGTGCCGGCGATGGTGTGCGGGTTTGCATATGGCCCCGGTGCCGGTACCGCTGTTGCCGCCATGGCGATCGTCATCCATGCGCTCACTACGGGCGACTGGGTCGGCGCGCTTATGAACCTGGTTGCCACGCTGGGCTACATTCTGCCCGCGGCTATCGTCTACCAGAAGATGCATACCTATAAGGGTGCCGTGATTGGCCTGGTGCTCGGCGTTATTGCCGCTACGGCGTTGTCTATGGTCGCAAACCTTACCATTGGCGTATGGTTCTGGTATGGCTCGGTCGATGTGATCGCCCCGCTCATGATTCCTGCCGTGCTGCCGTTCAACCTTATCAAGACCGTACTTAATTCGGTATTGACGCTTGCGGTGTACAAGGCGGTCTCCAACCTCATCACGCCTAAAAAGGACCAGGTCAAAGGCCGCGCATGATTGAGTGTCGGGGCGTTTCCTTTAGCTATGACGGTGCCGTACCGGCACTCGACGGCGTCGATCTGAACATCGAGGACGGCGAGTTTTTCTGCATCCTTGGCGGCAATGGGTCGGGCAAGTCGACGTTTGCCAAGCATCTGAATGCACTGTTGCAGCCCGATGCTGGCATGGTACGTATCAACGGCATGGATGCGTCCGACCCCGAGCTGGTCTACGACATTCGTTCGACCGCGGGCATGGTGTTCCAGAATCCCGATGATCAGCTGGTGGCAACGCTTGTCGAAGATGACGTTGCGTTTGGTCCCGAAAACCTTGGCGTGCCATCGGCGCAAATTGCGCAGCGCGTGCGCGAGGCGCTGAAGGGCGTTGGCCTGGTGGGCTTTGAGCGCCATGAGACCCATGCACTTTCGGGTGGCCAAAAGCAGCGCGTGGCACTTGCCGGCGTGCTCGCCATGGAACCGCGCGTGCTCATTTTGGATGAGGCTTCCTCGATGCTCGATCCGCGTGGACGTCAGGGCCTTATGAAGGCTTGCCGCGCGTTGCACGATCGCGGCATGACCATCGTGATGATTACGCACTTTATGGAAGAGGCCGCCGAGGCCGATCGTGTCGCGGTGTTTCGGGCGGGGCGCGTTGCCATACTCGGTACGCCCGAGGAAATCTTGACGCGGGCAGACGAACTTGCGCAGCTCAACTTGGATATGCCGGCGTCGTGCTGTCTGGGCAGGTCGCTTCGTGCGAAGGGCGTGCCCGTTTGCGCGCAGGTGCGTGAGGCGGATATGGTCGCCGAGATTGCACAGGTTTATGCCGAGCGGAGCGGGGCGGACGTCGCAGCACAGACTTCCGCATCCGATTCTCGTATGCTTGACAATGGATCCTCTGCGGCCGATGGGATGGCCGCGTCGGAGCCCGTTATCGAGATTTCGCATCTCTCGCATAGTTACTCGCTGAGCGCCCGCGAGCGCCGTCGATGGCACAAGCGCTCGACCACTGCGGACGCATCGAGCAAACAGGCTCTTTGGGGTAACGATCCAAACAGCCCCTGGGCGCTACGTGATGTTTCGCTGACGGTGCGCCGCGGCGAGTTTCTGGGCCTGGCGGGTCATACCGGCTCGGGTAAATCGACGCTGGTTCAGCATCTCAACGGGTTGATTCGTCCGCAGGAGGGAAGCGTTTGCGCGCTGGGGCTCGACCTATCAAACAAGAAAGACGCCGCCGCGGTTAAGGCCAAGGTCGGCGTGGTGTTTCAGTATCCCGAGCGCCAGCTATTTGCCGAGACCGTGGCGCAGGACGTGGCGTTTGGCCCGCGCAACCTTGGTCTGCCGCAAGACGAGGTTGCACGCCGTGTCGCATCATCGCTTGCGCGCGTGGGCCTCGACCTTGCCGCGATAGGCGACAAGAACCCCTTTGAGCTTTCGGGCGGCCAGCAGCGCCGCGTGGCGTTTGCCGGCGTGCTCGCCATGGAGCCCGAGGTCCTGGTGCTCGACGAGCCCATGGCGGGGCTCGATCCGGCTGCGCGCAGGGATTTCCTGGGGCTCATCGATCGGCTCCATCGCGAGGGCCTGACCGTTGTCATGGTTTCGCACAGCATGGATGACCTGGCAAATTGTTGTGACCGTATCGTTGTGATGAACGAGGGCGCCGTTTTTGCCGAGGGAACGCCCGCGCAGGTGTTTGCGCGCGCGAACGAGCTCAAGTCGATCGGTCTAGGTGTTCCTGCCGCTCAGCGTATGGCGTTGGCACTTGCTGGGACTGGCGTGCCGCTGCGCTGCGACAAACTCTATACGGTTGAGTCGCTGGCCGATGAGCTGGCCGGCGTGCTGATGGGCCGTGCGGGCAAGCCCGCGGACGCCCTGTGCCAGGTCGATTCCAAGATGCCCGCGCGAGAGGAGGGCTGCTAATGGAGGCGTTTTCGTTTGGTAGCTACTATCCTGGAGATAGCGCGGTCCATCGACTGGACCCGCGCACCAAGTTGCTCCTAGGGTTCGCATTTCTGATCACCGTGCTCACCGTTGGCAGCTTCCGCGGGCTGGTGCCGGTCGCAATGTTTGTCGCGCTGGTCTATGTCATTGCCCGGGTGCCGTTGCGCCGGGTCCTATCATCGATGGCGCCGCTACTGGCGATTGTCGTGGTGGTCGCGGTGCTCAACCTGTTTTCCGATCAGAGCGGCCGCATCCTGTGGCAGCTTGGCTTTTTGCAGGTGAGCGAGGACTCGCTGCGTTCTGCTGCGTTTGTGGCGTGCCGCCTGACGTTGATGATGGCCGGCATGAGCGCCATTACACTCACCACGCCGACGCTCGACCTCACCGCGGGTTTTGAACGTCTGCTCGCACCATTTGCGCGCGTGGGGCTTCCGGCGCACGAACTCGGCATGATTATGGGTATCGCGCTGCGGTTTATGCCGCAATTTGCCACCGAGATGAAACAGACGGCCGATGCGCAGGCAAGCCGCGGCGCGCGCGTGACGGGCGGTCCGCTCGGCGGTGTGCGCATGCTCGGCAGTGTGGCGATTCCGCTGTTCACCGGCGTGTTCCGTCATGCCGAGACGCTTTCGGCCGCCATGGATGCGCGCTGCTATCACGGCGAGCAGGGGCGCACGCGTCTGCATGCGCTTACGTTTGGCCGCGGGGACGTACTGGCCGCGGTGGCGATGACGCTGCTGATAGCATGTGTTGTCGTTATCAATCTTCAACTCGTCTAAGCTCGATTCGAGCGCAAGAAAGGGGTCTCTATGACCGACATCGATCGCACGGCTCAGCTCGAGCGCGCCTGCTCGTATCTCAGGCGCATTCCGGCGTGGTATCTTGCCACGACCGATGCGAGCGACGGGTATCAGCCCCGCGTGAGGCCGTTTTCGTTTGCCATGGTCGATGACGGCAAGCTGTGGTTTTGCACGTCGCGCGACAAGGACGTGTGGGCGGAGTTGAGCGCGAATCCCAAGTTTGAGGTATCGGGCTGGAAGCCGGGGGAGTGCTGGATCGTGTTAACTGGCGAGGCCGCGCTCGAGGACGATGCATTCGTGAGCGACAAGGTGCGCCAAGCGGGCTTTAAGCACATGGTGGGCATTGGCGAGCAACACGATAGTGCCAACGACGGCCGCCTTGCATTCTTCTCGGTCCGCAACATCGCTGCGCGATTCTGCGATATCGACGGCAGCGAAGAGCGCCTCGAGCTCTAATTTCCCAAATTGACTACCCATTCCAAAAAGACTGGTCAGGCGACAGGAGGAAACGTGGACGGATTGAATACGGTGCTGGAGTATCTGACGTCGGTGCCGGCGTGGTATCTGGCGACGAGCGTGGACGGGCAGCCGCATGTGCGTCCGTTCTCGTTTGCGCAGATTCAGGATGGCAAGCTGTGGTTTGTGACAGCGCGCACCAAAGATGTGTGGCAGGAGCTGCTGCAAAACCAGCGCTTTGAGGCCACGAGTTGGTGGCCGGGCCATGGTTGGTTGATCCTGCGCGGGCGTGCGGGGCTGGAAGACCGGGCTTCGAGCGAAATGCGCGAGGCCGGATGGAAGCATCTTGAGCGCTTGAGCGAGCACTATGAGGGGCCTAACGACCCCGCGCTCGTCTTCTTTAGCGTCGAGGATCCCGAGGCATTTATCTGCAATCACGACAAATGGGTGCCAGTCGAGCTCTAGCCAGCTGGCTCATCCTAACAACTTAGTTCTCGCATGGGCGGGCCCCGTATTGCCCGGCGCCGTTATGGGTGCCGGGCAATACGGGGCCCGCTCCATTTGTCAATTCCTTCAAGCGAATGTGTCGGGAATGTTTCAATGCATGAACACGCAAGCCATTTACGTATTCATGCATCTTTTGGTGCTAAAGTTTCAAATCACTTCATAACAACCACTGCGAAATGCGCATCGGTGCATAAATCGCAGACAAGGAGTCTGATATGTCTTTGAAGGTTGGAATCGTCGGCGCGGCTGGATATGCCGGAGCCGAGCTCATTCGCCTCGTGCTCGGCCATCCCGAGTTTGAACTTGTTGCCATTACGTCCAACATCGATGCCGGACAGCCGCTGTCCGCGGTGTATCCGAGCTTTGCTGGCGTGAGCGATCTGGTTTTCACCACGCATGACGCCCCCGAGCTCAAGGGCTGCGATGCGGTCTTTCTTGCCGTGCCGCACACGGCTGCCATGGCACAGGTGCCCGCGCTGCTTGCCGCGGGCGTTTCCTGCTTTGATCTTTCGGCCGATTACCGCCTGAGCGATCCGGCCGTGTTTGAGACATGGTATGCCGCCGAGCACACGAGCCCCGAGCTACTCAAGACACGTGCCTTCGGCCTGCCCGAGCTGTTCTGCCAGGACTTGGAGACCGCTGCTTCCAGCCATGCCGCCGGAAAGCCCGTTTTGGTCGCCTGCGCCGGCTGCTATCCCACCGCAACGAGCCTTGCTGCCGCTCCTGCCGTGCGTGCGGGCTGGGTGGCAGAGAACGGCCCCGTGATTGTCGATGCCATTAGCGGCGTGACGGGCGCCGGTAAGTCCTGCAACGCCCGCACCCACTTTTGCAGCGCGGACGAGAACCTGGAAGCCTATGGCGTAGGCAAACATCGCCATACACCCGAGATCGAGCAGATCCTGGGCCTGACCGATCGCGTCGTCTTTACTCCACACTTGGCACCGCTCAAGCGCGGCCTGCTTTCCACGGTGACGATGCCGCTCGCGCCGCAGGTTCTCGACACGTTGACCCTTGAGGACGTCGTCGACCATTACAAGAAGTTTTACGCCGGTCGCACCTTTGTGCGCGTGCTCGACGCCGGTCAGCAGCCCAAGACGGCTTCGGTCGTCGGTACCAATGCCGCTCAGATTGGCCTTGCGCTCAACAAGCGTGCAGGCGTGCTGGTGGCGACGGGCGCTATCGACAATTTGTGCAAGGGTGCTGCGGGCCAGGCGGTCCAGTGCGCCAACATCGTCTTTGGCTTTGACGAGCGACGAGGCTTGCCCACAGTGGCGTGCCCGGTGTAGCACATTCGATTGTTAACGATTTGGTAGTCGGGTATCGAGTTGGGCGCCACTTTTAAGCTGGTCTACTAATTGCGACCGGTATGGCGTGCCAGCCGATGCCCGCTTTTTTATTTGATATAAGGAGTCGTAGGGACGATGAATACCGACCTGATTGATATTAAGATTCGCGCCGTCGAGGGTGGCGTTACGGCGGCGGCTGGCTTTAAGGCCGCAGGCATCCATGCAGGATTCCGGAAGAATCCCGAGCGCTTGGACTATGCGCTCGTCGTGCCCGATAGGCCCTGTCCAGGCGCCGGCGTGTTTACGACCAATCGCTTTTGCGCGGCGCCCGTGCAGGTGAGCCGTGCCAACCTGGGCGGTGCGGACAAGGGCTATGGCATTATCGCCGGTGTTTCAGTCAACTCCGGCAACGCGAATGCCGCCACGGGCGAGACCGGCCTTGCCTGCGCGCGCGAGACGTGCAACATCGCCTCGCAGGTCATCGGCTGCGAACCCCAGCAGATTCTGGTTGCATCCACGGGCGTGATCGGACAGATTTTGCCGATCGACACGTTTGAGACAGCCGTCCCGTCCGCCTACGAGGCGCTCTCTGCTCATGGCGGTGCCGATGCGGCCCGTGCCATCATGACGACCGATACGCACTCCAAGGAGTATGCCGTTCGCTACCGCAGTGAGGCTGCGGGCCATGCGGGCAACGCTTATACGGTGGGCGGCATGTGCAAGGGCTCGGGCATGATTATGCCCAATATGGCCACCATGATCGCGGTCATTACGACCGATGCCCCCGTCGAGCCGGCGGCGCTCCACACCCTACTGCTCTCGACCGTTAAGCAGACCTTCAATAAGGTGACGGTCGATTCCGATACCTCGACCAACGACACCTGCATCATGCTTGCTTCTGGCGCTGCTGCCGCTGATACCGAGGCTATCGTCGAGGGCACTGACGCCTTTGACGAGTTGGCCTTTGCCGTGCACGAGGTGTGCGAGAGCCTGGCGCGCAACATCGCGGCCGATGGCGAGGGTGCGTCAAAGCTCGTGACGGTTAACGTCACCGGCGCCGCCAACGACGAGGAAGCCGATATCGCCGCCCGTGCCGTCGCCAACTCGCCGCTCGTCAAGACCTGCATCGCCGGCCACGACTGCAACTGGGGCCGCGTTGCCATGGCGCTCGGCAAGTGCGGCGTGAAGTTTCATCAGGAAGACGTTTCCATCGACATGATGGGCATGCCTGTCTGCCGCGACGGTCTGACTGTTCCCTTTGACGAGGACGAGGCTCTGCGACGTTTTGAGGCGTCCGAGATCGTGATCTCGGCCGACCTGGGTGCAGGCGACGCGGCAACGACCGTGTGGACCTGCGACCTCACGCACGAGTACATCTCCATCAACGGCGACTACCGTTCCTAGATTCCAGGCACGCTGCGCATCTTGCCGCGATTGCGGACAGCGAAGCACAGCGTGATAACGATACGAAAGACGAGGCAGATTATGAAATTCGCACGCGATTGTCGTTCGAGCGAATCCAACGAAGCAACCGCGCAGCTGCTGTTCGAAGCGCTGCCGTGGATTAAAAACCTGACCGGCAAGACGGTCGTTATCAAATATGGCGGAGCCGCCATGGTTGACGAGCAACTGCGCCGCGATGTGATGAGCGACATCGTTTTGCTCAAGATTATCGGCATGCGCCCCGTCATCGTGCATGGCGGCGGCAAGGCTATCAACGAGGCACTGAGCCATTACGATATTCCCGTCGAGTTTAAGAACGGCCAGCGCGTGACCACGCCGGCGACTATGGATATCGTGCGCGAGGTGCTGGGCGGCAAAGTCAACCAGGAGCTGGTTGCTGCCATCAACCACCACGGCAACCTGGCCGTAGGCGTGTCGGGCAGCGATGCCGGCACGCTCATCGCCGAGCCGCTCGACCCCGAGCTCGGTCGCGTGGGCAAAGTGACGCACGTCAACACCGACTATATCGAGCGCTTGCTCGATAGCGAGTACATCCCCGTCATCGCTACCGTCGCGGCGGGGGAGGACGGCGGATTCTTCAACATCAACGCCGATACCGCCGCCGGTGCCGTTGCCGCGGCGCTCCACGCGCACAAGGCGATCTTTTTGACTGACGTCGACGGCCTGTACAAGGACTTTAGCGACAAGGACTCGCTTATCTCCAACCTAACGCTCGACGAGGTTAACGAGATGCTCTACGGTGGCGAGGTCGATAAGGGCATGATTCCCAAGCTGCGCGCGGCCGTCGATGCGCTTGCCGGTGGCGTATTCCGCGCCCACATCATTAACGGTACCACGCCGCATTCGCTGCTCCTGGAGCTGCTGACCGACGCCGGCGTCGGCACCGTGATCCATTCCACCGAGACGGCCTACGAGTTCGATACGCACCCGCACCCGCTTTCGACCTTTGCGGCGCGCCTGACCGAGAACCTCGACGAGGTCGAGAAGCTCCAGACGGTCTAGCCGGCTCGAAATTGCTACGCCATTACGCCCAAACTCCGCGCTACCTGGCGCTTAACGAAAGGTATCTCATGTCACTTGCAGCACAACAATCGCTCGAATCCCACTACGTCATGCACACCTTTGGTCGCTCGCCGGTCGAGTTCGTCGAAGGCCACGGCATGAAGCTCACCGGCGACGATGGTCGCGAATACCTTGATTTTCTTGCCGGTATTGGCGTGTGCAGCCTGGGCCACGGCAATCCGGCAGTGCTGTCGGCGCTCGAGGATCAGACCAAGAGGCTCCTGCATGTCTCCAACTATTTCTACATCGAGCAGCGCGGCCAGGTCGCGGCGCTGCTGTCCAAGCTCGCTAACGATGATGCGGACGGTGCACGCGTGCTTGCCGACGCGATTGCCGCTGGCGACGAGACCACGGCGGCAGCACTTGGCGCTCCGGCTGCGGGCGAGCAGGTGTGGGAGACGTTCTTTGCCAATTCCGGTGCCGAGGCCAACGAGGGCTCTATGAAGCTCGCGCGTCTGTACGCCAAGCGTGCCGGCAACGCTGGCAGCACCATCGTGTGCATGCGCGGCGGCTTTCACGGTCGTACGCTCGAGACCATTGCCGCGACCATGCAGGATTGGCTGCAGGACAGTTTCCGCCCGCTGCCGGGTGGCTTTGTGGCCTGCGCACCCAACGATGTGGATGAGCTGCGTGCAATCTTTAAGCAGTTGGGCAGTGAAATCTGTGCCGTGATGCTCGAACCAATCCAGGGCGAGAGCGGTGTGCATCCCATGACCGAGGAGTTTATGGCTACGGCGCGCGACTTGGCGCACGAGGTGGGTGCCGTGCTTATTGCCGACGAGGTCCAGTGCGGAATCTTTCGTACGGGTAAGCCGTTTGCGTTCCAGACCTATGGCGTGGAGCCCGACATCATGAGCCTTGCCAAGGGCATTGCCGACGGTGTGCCTATGGGTGCCGTGGTGGCAAAGAAGGAAATCGCCGACGTCTTTAAGCCCGGCGATCATGGTTCGACCTTCGGTGGCAGCTGCTTGGCCATCGCGGCGTGTGCCGCGACGCTCTCCGCGCTTGTGCACGGCGATTATGCCGAGCATGCTGCCAAGGTTGGCGCCTATATGGAGCAGGCGCTGGCTAAACTTCCGCATGTGGTAGAGGTGCGTGGTCGCGGCCTGATGCTCGGCTGCGATTTGGATGATGCCGCGGGTGATGCACATGACGTCGTGGCCCGTGCATTGGGGGCTGGTGCCGTGATCAACGCTACAGGCGCACATACGCTGCGCTTCCTTCCGCCGCTCGTGTGCGAGGAGACCGATGTGGACAGCCTGATCGAGATCCTGGCGGGTGTTTTGGCCTAACACGGCGCAATAACTTAATTTGGACCGGGTTCCGGACTGCGGACGTGCCATATGCGGCACGATTCAGCGGTCTGGAGCCCGTTTTGCTATCGATTCACCATGGCTGGGATAGGCCGTGTGCAAAAAGTGGCAAATATGAGTACGGGCACTAACTTCGTAACATATAAATTAGTTGTTTTTAGACGAGTTGGGCCACATATGTCCAGTTTTGTAGTTGGCAAATTGGCTTAACTGGACTATCGATCGTCGTTCTAATGCCGGATTTGCCTTTTATGACTTCGAAAACGCTGCTACTAAAAAGGTAGCAGTACTCATATTTGGCATTTTTTGCACACGGGTATTCGCCAAGGGTCCATTTCGCCGCCCGCGCCCCGCTTCGTCGCTCCGCTCCTCGCGTGCTGCGCTGGAAAACGCTTCGCGTTTCCTCAGCTCCGCACCCTGTCGGGTTCGAATCCCATGTACCGGGCACAAAAAAGAAAGGCCTCCATCACTGGAGGCCTATCAAATCAGTGGTGGGCGATGAGGGATTCGAACCCCCAGCCTTGTGCGTGTAAAGCACCTGCGCTAACCGTTGCGCCAATCGCCCGCAGGGATTGAGTATAGCGGAAACCCTGTGTGGTTCACCGCTAATTCATAACGAAATCTAAGCGGCGACTTCGGCGCTCTTGTTCTCGTCGATAAAGAAGCGCTTGTACCAAATGAGGAACGTCAGCGTGGTATAGATCTTGCGCTGGTTGAGCGCGCGGCCCTCAAAGTGATCGTCAAGCAGTTTCATGAGCGCATCGGTGTCAAAGAAATCGGCAGCCCACGGTGCGGTGAAGTATTCCTTTACGTAGTCGTAGTACTTTTGCTGGCGCAGCCAGAACTTGACCGGTACGGGGAAGCCCACCTTCTTGCGCGTTGCCCACTCGTCGGGCAGCGTGCGGTTGGCAGCGTGACGCAGAACGAGCTTGCAGCCTTCTTCGTTAACACGGTAGTTGGCGGGAATGTGCTCGGCAAACTCCATGACCTTCTTGTCCAGGAACGGGACGCGAAGCTCCAGAGAATGCGCCATGCACATCTTGTCGGCCTTGAGCAGAATGTCGCCCGGTAGCCACATGTTCATATCCAGATACTGTTTCTTGGAAAGCTCGCAGCAGTTGGGAACCTGCTTGTAGTACTCGGCGCACATCTCGGCGGCGTTCTTGCCGGTGTCATAAGCGGGCTTGAGCACCTCGTCGACCTCGGAGGGATCGAACACCTTTGCCTGACCCACATACCAGCGCTCGGGAACCTCGGCGCATTTCGTCAGGAAGTTGTGACCCTTAAAGTAGGGGAGATGCTGAACGAGTGAGCCCAGGGCGCGACGTACACCGAGCGGCACGCGCTTCTTAAAGGTGCGCATCTCGGGGGTGTCCTCGTACCACTCATAGCCGGCAAACAGCTCGTCGGCACCCTCGCCCGAAAGGACGACGGTGACCTCCTTGGAAGCCATCTGCGCCAGATAGTACAGCGGCACGCTGGACAGGTTCGATTGCGGCTCGTCCATGTGGTACTGGATATCGGGCAGTGCATCAAAGAACTCGTCGGCGGTAATCATCTTGCGCACGTTCTTGATGCCCAGCTTGTCGGAAAGCTCGGCAGCGTAGTTGGTCTCGTTGAAGTTCTTGTAATCGAAGCCGACGGAATACGTGGTGTCGGGCATGAGACAGGCGGCAATGTAGCTGGAATCGACGCCGCCAGAAAGGAACGAGCCCACCTTAACATCGGCGATTCGGTGCGCAGCGACGCTTTCGTGCACGACCTTATCACACTCGTCCACGTACTCCTCGAAGGTCTTGGAGTTGTCGTCGGTAAAGTCGCAGCTCCAGTAACGCTTGATGTCCATGGTGTTGGTCGTCAGGTCATACGTAAAGCAATGCGCCGGGGCAAGCTTGAACACGCCCTTAAAGAACGTTTCCTCCGTGGCGGGGAACTGCAGCGTCAGGTAGGGGCGCAGCGCGTCGTGGTTGACAGCCTTCTCAAACTTGGGATGGTCCAGGAAGCTCTTGATCTCGGAGCCGAACAGCAGCGAGCCATCGGATGCCTGGTAGTAATAGAACGGCTTGATACCAAAGATGTCGCGAGCGCCAAAGAGTTTGTTCTTGTTCTGGTCGTGAATCACGAACGCGTACATGCCGCGCAGACGGTTGACCAGGTCCTCGCCCCACTCCTCGTAACCGTGTACCAGGACTTCGGTATCAGCGTTGCAGTGGAAGGCGTAGCCGGCCGCCTCCAGCTCGGCGCGAAGCTCCTGGAAGTTGTAGATCTCTCCGTTGAAGACAATCGTGACCTTGCCGTCGTCGCTCGACATGGGCTGGGCTCCAGCTTCGGAAAGATCGAGAATCGAAAGACGACGGAAGCCAAGGGCAACGTTGTCGACGATATGCTGGCCGCCCATATCGGGACC
This sequence comes from uncultured Collinsella sp., assembly GCA_965141635.1. Taxonomy (GTDB): domain Bacteria; phylum Actinomycetota; class Coriobacteriia; order Coriobacteriales; family Coriobacteriaceae; genus Collinsella. The sequence goes on from CBCSNG010000011.1 coordinate 12,302, forward strand.
ACGGTGGATGATGCGATTCATCATGGCCGTGAGAACCAGCTCACTCTGTTCATCTGTACCGGTAAAACCGACAAAACCGCACATGCAAGATCCTTTCTGCTGACGGCTCAGGTGTACTGCCGCAAAGATTGCGGCAGCTGATGTCAAATAATCTTTACTATCATGCCAATCTTTTGTTTCGTGATGGGGCATAAGCGCCGAGCGAACCGAAAAAACCACGTCCCGATCTTCAGACGAAGCGGCGGGACGTGGTTGCGAACACTATGTTAAAGAACAGCACCCAGATTTCCTTGTTTTTACACGGGGTGAACACTGTTGCCATTTATTAGACCACGGCACAGTCCATGCAATTTTTTAGAAGGCTGTGATGCGCGCAAGGTCAGGTGGCATATTAGGATGGTTGATAATACAGAATGTTTCATCGTTGCTGCCGCGGGACGTCTTCTGCCCTTTAAGGCTGAATTTAGCGAGAGAGGTCTTTGTATGTCGAGTCCGACACAAGAGAAGCTAACTCTGATGCGCTATATAGAGTTGCTCGAGGAAGATGACCTTGTTGTTTCCAGACCGAGCGCTTCGTGCGACCAGCGCATTGAGTTTGCGACTGATGACTCGCGCCAGGTGCGTCCGGGCACGTTGTTTGTCTGCAAGGGCCGTGCGTTTAAGCGCGAGTACCTGCTTTCGGCAATCGCCGATGGCGCCGTGGCCTACGTTTCCGAGGTCGATTACGATGTTGATCTTCCCGCGGTGATTGTGAGCGATATTCGTCGCACGCTCGCCGTGGTGGCAGATGCCTTTTATGGGCACCCGTCGGGTAAGGTGAAGGTCTGCGCCTTTACAGGCACCAAGGGTAAGTCGACCTGCAGCTTTTATCTGCGCGGCATCCTCGCCAACGAGGCCAAGCTTACGGGCTGTCATCGACCCGCTCTTAATACGGGCATTGAGTTCGACGACGGCATCGAGACGGGCCCTTCCAAGCTGACGACCCCCGAGTCCTTCCTTTTGCAGTCGCGTATCGCACATGCCGCCGAGGCGGGCGCTCCGTGGCTGGTCATGGAGGCATCGAGTCAGGGCCTCAAATACGAGCGCACGGGCAAGATTGACTTTGAAGTCGGCGCCTTTACCAATATCGGCGAGGATCACATTTCGCCGATTGAGCATCCGACGCTCGAGGATTACTTTGCCAGCAAGCTCAAAATCTTCTCGCAGAGCCGTTTTGCCGTGGTCAATCTCGATATGGATAAGGTCGATCGCGTGCTCGAGGCGGCATCTCGTTGCGAACGTACGGTGACGTTCTCCCTGACCGACGAGCGTGCCGACGTGCTTGCGCTGGCGATTCGCAATGGCGACTGCGGCGTGGTGGCAACGGTGCGCACGCCCCGCTTTACGCACGACATTGTGATTCCCACGCCGGTTAAGTTCAATGTGTCCAACGCGCTTGCCGCTATTGCCTGCGCCGAGGCCCTGGGCATTTCCGAAGAGGGTATCGTCCATGGCTTTGAGGGTGTCTTCGTTCCCGGCCGTATGGAGCTCTATCCGTCCGTATCGGGCAAAATCTTGGGCGTCGTCGATTATGCACATAACGGCATGAGTCTCGAGACGCTTCTGCGTGACTTACGCGAGAACTATCCCGAGCGCGAGCTGGCGGTCGTATTTGGCGCTACGGGCGGTAAGGGTGTCGATCGACGCACCACGATGGGCATCGCCGCCGGCAAGTATGCCGACCGAATCGTGATTACCGAGGATGACCCCGGCCCCGAGGATGTCGAGGATATTTGCGCCGAGATCGCGCGCAACGTTCAAGCGCAGGGAAATGATAACTGGCAAATCGTGACTGATCGCGTTGCCGCTATCGAGACTGCCGTGCGCGAAACCGTCCGTCCTGCCGTGGTCATCGTGACCGGTAAGGGCGAGGAAGAGCGTATGCTGCGCAAGAACGGACCCGAGCCTTGTGAGCGCGACGGTTCGATTCTCAAGCGCACCCTTGCGGCGTACGACGCCTAGACCAAGCCCCTTCTATGTAAACGGAGTGACCATGTCCCACAACATCCTGCCGACCGTTGCCGAGCTTTCGGGCGAGATGCGCGAGCGTCTTGCCAAGGTCAAGTATGTCTTTACCGATCTGGACGCCACGATGCTCGCCCCCGGCTCGTGCGTGCTGCGCGATAACGACGGCAATCCTTCGACCAAGCTCGTCGAGGCGGTTGTCGCACTCGCCCGTGCCGGCATCCAGGTGGTCCCCACCTCGGGTCGCAATCGCACCATGATCCACGAAGACGCCCGCGTGCTCGGTCTCAACTCCTATATCGGCGAGATGGGCGGCCTGGTCATGTACGACCTCAAGGCCAACGATTGGGAGTACCTGACGGGCGACATGCCCTACGACCCCGCCTGCGGTCTCACGCCGCACCAGGTGATCGAGCAGACCGGCGTGTGCGAGAAGATCCTTGCCCGCTGGCCGCACAAAATTGAGTACCACAACGACATGTCGACCGGCTACAAGTACCGTGAGGTCACCGTTGGCATGCGCGGCGATGTGCCTGACGATGAGGTCCAGGCCATCCTGGACGAGGCCGGCTGCGGTCTGGTCTGGGCTTGCAACGGTCATCTGACGCACCTGTCCAAGCCGACGACGCTCGAGCTTAATCGCGTCGAGGACGGCCGCGCCTTCAACATCAATCCGGCGGGTCTCAACAAGGGCGTTGCCATTGCACGCTTCTGCGAGCACCTGGGGATCGAGCGCGAGGAGACGCTCGCGCTCGGCGACTCCGAGTCCGACTTCTACATGGCCGACCATGTTGGCATGTTCTGCCTGGTCGAGAATGGTCTGACGAGCGCCGGTGCCCCGGAGTTCTTGGATGCCTGCGACAATGCCTATATTACGCGCGGCAAGATTGTCGACGGTTGGGTGGCAACGGCCGAGCTGTTGGTCGCGGCCCGTTCGTAGCGCGACGCATCACGCATGGTCGCATTTTTCGAGAGAGAATCTGGTGAGGTAATGTCCGATATCGATAATCTGGCCGGGGACACGCGTCCGATCGGCGTGTTCGACTCGGGCCTGGGCGGCTTAACGGTCGCGCGCGCGATCGCAACGGCGCTTCCGCACGAGTCCGTCTACTATTTCGGTGACACTAAACGCTGCCCTTATGGCACCCGCACCGAGGACGAGGTTCGCTCGTTTGCGCTGCAGGCGGGCCGCTGGCTATCGAGGCACGACGTTAAGATCATGGTCATCGCCTGCAACACGGCGACCGCCGCGGCCTTGCGTCTGGCTCAGCAAGTGCTTGACGTTCCCGTGATCGGCGTGATCGCCCCGGGCGCACGCGCCGCCATCAACAGCACGCGTACGCGTCGCGTGGGCGTGCTCGCCACCAACCTCACCATTCGCTCGGGCGCCTACACGCGCGCCATCCAGGATTTGGATGCTGGTGTCGATGTGTATGGCTGCCCGGCTTCGAGCTTTGTCGAGGTCGTCGAGCACGAGCTCGCCTCGGGCGCGCATCTGCAGGAGCAGTGGCTCGAGAACGAGGATATTTTTGATACGCCAGCCGTTCGCGCGCTGGTCAACGCCACGGTCGAGCCGCTGCACGATCGCGGCATCGATACCGTGGTGCTCGGCTGTACGCACTTCCCGCTGCTGGTGGGTCCCATCCGCCATGCGCTGGGACCCGGGGTGCGCGTGGTGAGCTCCGCCGAGGAGACCACCCGCGAGCTGACCGATATCCTCACGCGTCGTGAGCAGCTGGCGGGCGATACCGCCGAGCCACAGCATCGCTTTGCCACCACGTCTGACAACATTGCCGAGTTTGCGGTGGCGGGTAGCTTTATCTTTGGTCAGCCGCTCAAAAGCATCGAGCATGTCGATATCGACGAACTCGGTTAGGCACGCAATGTCGCCGGAGTCCTCGCCATATCTTTTGCCGAAAGGATAGTTCCATGGAATACATGCAGGTCAACCGCGCCAACGGCCGCGCCGCCAACGAGCTGCGCCCCGTTAAGCTCACCCGCGGCGTCATGAAGCACGCCCACGGCTCGTGCCTGGCGGAGTTCGGCGACACGCGCGTACTGTGCGCCGCCACTATCGAGGAGGGTGTGCCGGGTTGGCGCAAGGGCGCCAAGGCCGGCTGGGTAACGGCGGAATATGCGATGCTGCCGGCCTCGACCGGTAAACGCTGCAAGCGCGAGCATGCCAACCGCAAGGGCCGCTCCATGGAGATCGAGCGGCTTATCGGCCGCAGTCTGCGCACTGTCGTCAACATGAAGGCGCTCGGTGAGTACACCGTTACCGTCGACTGCGATGTGATTCAGGCCGATGGCGGCACGCGTACGGCGAGCATTACCGGCGCCTGGGTGGCGCTGCACGACGCCCTTGCCATGTGGGTCGAGGCGGGCAAACTCGAGCGCATCCCGCTCACGGGTCAGGTTGCCGCCATTTCCATGGGCGTCGTCGACGGCAACACCCTGCTCGACTTGGATTATTCCGAAGACAGCCACGCCGAGGTCGACATGAATCTCGTCGCCACCGATTCCGGCGAGATGATCGAACTCCAGGGTACCGGCGAGCAGGCGCCCTTCGACCGCAAGCGTCTCAACGCCCTGCTCGATCTGGGCGACAAGGGTATTGCCGAGCTCATCGAGCTTCAGCGCCAAGCCCTCGCCTAACCTGCCAAAAAGGGATGTTTATATTGTCAGGTTTTATCTGGGAAAACGTCGAAGTATAAGACTGCCGTTGATTGAGAGGGGAGAGAGGCCGAAGTCCTCGTCGTGCTCAACTCGGTATTGCAATAGAGACAAGGAGGCCAGCTATGGCACTTGAGAAGATTGACATCGACACCCTCGACCCGGCGGCGACCATCGTCGTGGCAACAGGCAACGCCCATAAGCTCACCGAGATCGAGGCCATTTTGGGCAAGGTCATGCCCGAGGTGCGCTTTGTGGCGCTCGGCCAGCTGGGCGATTTTGAGGACCCCGAGGAAAACGGAACGACGTTTTTGGAGAATGCCATCATCAAGGCGCAGGCTGCGGTCGAGGAGACGGGCCTTATGGCCATCGCCGACGACTCCGGCTTGGTCGTCGACGCGTTGGACGGCGAGCCGGGCGTGTATAGCGCGCGCTATGCGGGCGTGCATGGCGACGATGCCGCCAACAACGCCAAGCTTCTCGTTAACCTGGAAGGCGTGGCAGACGAGGACCGCACCGCGCGCTTTATGAGCGTCGTCGCGCTTATCGATACGGACGGCCTGGTCACCTATGGTGAGGGCACCTGCGAGGGCGTTATCGCGCACGAGGGTCGCGGCGATCACGGCTTTGGCTACGACCCGCTGTTCCTGCCGGTCGATACGCCGGGCAAGACTATGGCCGAGCTCACAGCGGACGAGAAGAACGCTATCAGCCATCGTTTCCATGCGCTCGAGCATCTGTCCGCCAAGCTGACGGGCGAGGAGTAGACCGTGCGTGCGGTGGTGCAGCGCGTGCTTCATGCCGGCGTTACGGTCGACGGCGAGTGCGTGGGCAGCATTGGACGCGGCTACCTGGTGCTGCTGGGCGTGGGCCACGGCGACACGCGCGCCGAAGCCGACAGGCTGTGGGGCAAGCTCCGCGGGCTGCGTATCAACGAGGACGAGAACGGCAAGACCAACTTGGCGCTGGCCGATGTCGACGGCGAGGTGCTCGTGGTGTCGCAGTTCACGCTGTTTGCCGACTGCCGCCACGGCCGCCGTCCGTCGTTTACGGATGCCGGCGCGCCCGATGTCGCTAACGAACTTTACGAGTACTTTCTGACGCTCGTCGCCCAGGACGTTGAGCATGTGGCGCACGGTATCTTTGGCGCCGACATGAAGGTCGACCTGGTCAACGACGGTCCGTTCACCATCGTTCTGGACACCGATAGTCTGTAAGTAGTCAATTTGGGGCCGGGTTTTTTAGCTGCTTGCGTATGGCTGCAGCAGGGTGCTATAGTATTAGAGTTTTGTCTATCTTAGGGGTATTATCCCCTTTTTGAATTGCACCCTCTGGAGGCCCTATTCATGGAAGAGATGGAAGTCAATCACGTCGACGACATCCACGAGAAGCTGACCGATATGGTGGGCGATCGCGTCAAGGTTAAGGCCAACATGGGCCGTACCCGCGTCATCGAGCGCATGGGCACCATCAAGAGCGTCCACCCCGCCGTCTTTATCGTTGAGGTTGACGAGCGTCGCGGCCGCAAATCGCGTCAGTCCTACCAGTACATCGATGTCCTTACCGGCCAGGTCGAACTGTTCGACCCCGAGAGCGGCGAACATATCTTTACCCCGCTCGGCAACCAGCTCGAGGAGCACTAACGGTGACCGATCGGTCCCTCATCCTTACCGCGCCGGCAAAGATTAACCTCTATCTGGGGGTTCATACCGAGCGCGACGCCCGCGGCTATCACAGGGTTGATTCCCTGATGGCAGCCGTCGGTCTAGCCGATACCGTGACGGTCACGCCGGCGCAGGCGTTGACCGTCCAGACGGTTCCGGCATCCGATTTTCCCATGCAAAAAAATACGGCTTATCGGGCGGCAATCGCTATGGCCGAGCATTACGGTCGCGACGCCAACGTGTGCGTGACGATCGAAAAGCGTATCCCGCTGTGCGCCGGCCTGGGAGGTCCCTCGACGGATGCCGCTGCGGTCATCGTTGCCTTGGCCGAGCTGTGGGGTATCGACCGCGCCGACCCCGCGCTCGATGACATCGCTCGCGGTATCGGCGCCGACGTGCCGTTCTTTTTGCACGCGAGTCCCGCATTCTACGTCGGCGGGGGAGATGTGCTGGCCACTGAGTATCCTGTGCTTCCAGCGACACCTGTCGTATTGGTCAAACCGCACGAGACGAGCGTTTCAACGGTTGAAGCGTATCGACGATTTGATGAGAGCCCGGTGCCCGCGGAAAAACCCGATGCGATTGCTTCTGTCTTACGCGCCGGCGATGCCGAGGCGGCATATGCGCTCGTTCATAACAATCTGGGCGTCATATCCGCGCAGATGGAGCCGCGGATCCAGGCGGTTCTCGACTGGCTGCGCGCACAGGAGGGAACCGTTGCCGTGGACGTGTGCGGTTCGGGTGCCTGCTCGTTTGCCATTTGTGATACCGTCGCTGCAGCAGCCCATCTTGCGGGAGCTGCCCAGCAAAATGGCTGGTGGGCCTGCACGACTGAGCTTATTCCCAACACGGTTCAAATCGACGCGCCAAAGAAATAAAAATTTCTCTAGCACGCGGCGAAAATCTTTGTTACTATAGTCGAGCTAACGGGTTGTGGCTCAGTTTGGTAGAGCACTGCGTTCGGGACGCAGGGGTCGCTGGTTCAAATCCAGTCAACCCGACCAGAGCATGAGGAGGGACCGCTTCTTGCGGTCCCTTTTTTTAGCTATTGTTGTGATACCGCGGCACCCGCGGTATACTCATTCGAGCTTGTCTCGCTGTATTGTGGAGGTCTACATGTTTGGACTGAGGGCTCCTGAGCTCATCATTATTCTCATCGTTGTCTTGATCATCTTCGGGCCTAAGAACCTGCCGAAGCTCGGCAAGTCTCTCGGCTCTACCGTCAAGAATATCCGCGAGGGTATGGAGGGCGACGATAAGGGCGAAACCAAGCAGGCCGAGGACGTTGTGGTCGAGGAGTCCAAGGAGGACAAGGAGATCGCAGAGCTCGAGGCCAAGCTCGCTGCTGCCAAGAAAAAGCAGGCAGAGGACAGCGACGCGGACGCAGAGTAGTCCCATCCCTTTGGGGTGAGCACCTGACCGGCTTGCCCGCAGGCTAGCCGGTCTTTTTCGTTTTGTTGACAGTTGATCGTTACATCATAGTTGGGGAGATATCCGTATGGACGCAAGCCAGATCGTACTGACCGCTGAGGGCCGCCAGAAGCTCGTCGAGGAGCTCGCTTGGCGTGAGGGCGATTACGCCAAGGAGATCGTCGAGGACATCAAGGAAGCCCGCGCGTTCGGCGACCTTTCGGAGAACTCCGAGTACGATGCCGCCAAGGACAAGCAGGCCCAGAATGCTGCTCGCATTGCCGAGATTCAGGCCATCCTCGCCAACGCTCAGGTTGCTGCCACCACGGGTGATCTGACCGTCTCCATCGGTTCCACCGTTTCTCTGATCGATCCCAACGGTGAGGTCATGGAAGTCACACTCGTCGGTACCACCGAGACCAACTCGCTCGAGCACAAGATCTCTAACGAGTCTCCGGTCGGTCACGCCATCATCGGTCACGGCGAGGGCGACTCCGTTGAGGTCGTTACGCCTTCTGGCAAGACCCGCGTCTACACCATCGCCAAGATCGCACGCTAGACCACGGTCCCGCGTAAAGGTATGTTTTCGCTCCCTGGGACCGAATCCTGGGGAGCGTTTTAGTTTGAGGAGCTAACTTATGGCAGAGAACCAGAACGTCGCCGATCAGGCCTCGACGCTCAACGACGAGCGCGCCACGCGTCTGGCAAAGCGCGCCGCCCTGTTCGAGGCGGGCCAGAACCCCTATCCCGAGCACTCCGAGATCGAGGACTATGTCGTTGACATTGAGGCCAAATATGCCGATCTTGCCGATGGCGAGGATACTGAGGACGTCGTGAAGATCGGCGGCCGCGTGGTCGCCAAGCGTGGCCAGGGCAAGATCATGTTTATCGTCGTGCGTGACGCTACCGCCGAGATTCAGCTGTTCTGCCGCATCAACGACATGGACGAGGCAGCTTGGAATACGCTCAAGGCTCTCGACCTTGGTGACATCCTGGGCGTGACCGGCGTGGTTGTTCGCACCAAGCGCGGCCAGCTCTCCGTTGCCCCCAAGAGCGCGACCCTGCTCTCCAAGGCCGTTCGTCCGTTGCCCGAGAAGTTCCACGGTCTTTCCGATAAGGAGACCCGTTATCGTCAGCGCTATGTCGACCTGATTGCCAACGACGATGTTCGCGAGACCTTCCGCAAGCGCTCGCAGATTCTCTCCACCTTCCGCCGCTTTATGGAGTCCGACGGCTACATGGAGGTCGAGACCCCCATTCTGCAGACTATCCAGGGTGGCGCTACGGCTAAGCCGTTCATCACGCACTTCAACGCGCTCGATCAAGAGTGCTACCTGCGCATTGCTACCGAGCTGCACCTCAAGCGCTGCATCGTCGGTGGCTTTGAGCGTGTCTTCGAGATTGGCCGCATCTTCCGCAACGAGGGTATGGACCTCACCCACAACCCCGAGTTCACCACGATGGAGGCCTATCGTGCCTTCTCCGATCTCGAGGGCATGAAGGCACTCGCCCAGGGTGTCATCAAGGCTGCCAACAAGGCCATCGGCAACCCCGAGGTCATTGAGTACCAGGGTCAGACCATCGATCTTTCCGGTGAGTGGGCAAGCCGTCCCATGACCGACATCGTCTCGGACGTGCTCGGCAAGCAGGTCACCATCGACACGCCGGTCGAGGAGCTTGCCGCCGCCGCACGCGAGAAGGGCCTGGAGATTAAGCCCGAGTGGACTGCTGGCAAGATCATCGCCGAGATTTACGATGAGCTGGGCGAGGACACCATCGTCAACCCGACCTTCGTATGCGATTACCCCATCGAGGTCAGCCCGCTTGCCAAGCGTTTTGAGGACGATCCGCGCCTGACGCACCGCTTTGAGCTGGTCATCGCCGGCCACGAGTACGCCAACGCATTCTCCGAGCTCAACGACCCGGTCGACCAGGCCGAGCGCTTTGCTGCCCAGATGGCTGAGAAGGCCGGCGGCGACGACGAGGCTATGGAGTACGACGAGGACTACGTGCGCGCCCTCGAGTACGGTATGCCTCCCGCGGGCGGCATCGGCATCGGTATCGATCGCGTGGTCATGCTGCTCACCAACCAGGCTTCCATTCGCGACGTCCTGCTGTTCCCGCACATGAAGCCCGAGAAGGGTTTCCAGTCCGGTGCCGCCGCTGCCAAGGCTGCCGAGGCCGGCAACGCCGCAAGCCCGTTCGTTAAGCCGCTCAAGCCCACGCTCGATTACTCCAAGATCGCCGTTGAGCCGCTGTTCGAGGAATTCGTCGACTTTGATACCTTCTCCAAGAGCGATTTCCGCGCTGTGAAGGTCAAGGCATGCGAGGCCGTCAAGAAGTCCAAGAAGCTGCTGAACTTTACGCTCGACGACGGCACCGGCACCGACCGCACCATCCTCTCCGGCATCCATGGCTACTATGAGCCCGAGGACCTGGTCGGCAAGACCTTGCTCGCCATCACCAATCTGCCTCCGCGCAAGATGATGGGTATTCCCAGCTGCGGTATGCTGATCAGCGCCATCCACGAGGAGGAGGGCGAGGAGCGCCTCAACCTGATTCAGCTCGACGCTTCCATCCCCGCCGGCGCAAAGATGTACTAGGGGGTTACGCGGGTTTACCAACCCGCGTAACGGCTCGACGCTGCGCGGGCCGCATTTGGACAATCTGACGTTCAACTTCAAGGGCGCGACCAGAAGGTCAGCGCCCTTTCGTTTCACGTCACCTTGTCTCAAATGCGGTCCGCTCGCTGACTTATGCTCAACCTATGGTGGCATCTCGTTCCGAAGGCACCTTGCTCGCTCTGACGGGTTTTTGCTGTCGTTGCCAAGGCATCGGCGTTGCCTTGGCCGTCAATAGTCATTGGGTTCTTAAACGACTACCCAACGGCTATTGTGCATATGGCTCGCATGACAGTCGTCTCTTTTATGTTTCCTTTAGCCGTCGCTGCCTAGGATGGGAGTTAGTCGGCAGGAAGGGAGCGTCTATATGGACGACGCGAGCGAGCGTGCAATCGAAGAGGACATGCTCGATCAGTTCAACTACTTTGATGATGAGGACGAGGAGCTGATCGATCGTCGCGAGCCGGCGTCGCTCGATGCCTTCGACCTTGTTGGTGAAGAGCCCGACGAGGACGAGGTCGAATCAGCAGAGCCCCCACAGTCTTCGCGCCTGGACTCGCTGCTTTCGAGAGTCCCTATGCACCACGGCGCTCGTGCCGGCGCACTCCATATGAAAACTGACTGGCACCAGATCGTGACGGCAGGCAATGAACTTGCCGTCGATGCGCCGCTCACCGATAAGTCATCCATTATCTGCCGCACCGGCATGCTCATGCTGGCAAGCGGAACAGGTGCCTGGCGCGTGCGCGATACCATGAATCGTGTTGCTGCCGTACTCGGCGTCACGATTCACGTCGACCTGAGTCTTCTGTCGTTTGAGTGCACCTGCATCGAAGATGGCCACTGCTTTAACGAGGTCGTCAGCCTACCCACAACGGGGGTCAATACTCATCGCATTTGGATGATGGAGAGCTTCCTAAAGGAAATCGAGATTTACGGACGCCGGTTTACCGTACACGAGTACCACGAGATGCTCAAGACTGTTGAGAGCTCAAAGCCCGATTACTCTCCCTGGCAACAGGGCCTTGCGGCAGCCTGTGCTTGCGGTGCCTTCGTCTTTTTGCTCGGCGGCGGCCCTATCGAGATGGCCTGCGCATTCGTAGGCGCTGGTGTCGGCAACTTTGCTCGCTCCCATATTCTCAAGCAGGGCCTTGGCCAGTTTAGCGCGCTGACGATCGGCGTTGCGCTCGCTTGCGTTTCGTATCTGCTGGCATTGCTCGGCCTTGGCCAGGTCGTACCGGGGGCAATGTCGCACCAAGAAGGCTATATCGGCGCCATGCTCTTTGTGATTCCCGGCTTTCCCCTCATTACGGCAGGCCTCGACATCGCTAAGCTCGACATGCGAAGCGGCATCGAGCGTCTTTCGTATGCTGTGTCGATTATCGTGATGGCGACCCTCGTAGGCTGGATGGTTGCCGAGTGTGTGGGACTGGCGCCGGATGACTTCGCCCCGCTTGGTCTCTCACCGCTGGCTCTTACGCTCTTGCGCATGCTGATGAGCTTTATCGGCGTATTTGGCTTCTCGGTTATGTTCAACAGTCCGGTAAAGATGGCAGCGGCGGCAGGGTTCATCGGCGCCGTGTCTAATACCTTGCGCCTTACGCTCGTCGATGCGCCGACGCTGCTTCCCTTCTTGGGCCTGAGTGCGGGCATGCCTCCCGAGGCGGCTGCGTTTACCGGTGCGCTGGTATCGGGGCTGCTCGCGAGCTTGGCCGAAATCAAGCTCACCTACCCACGCATCGCCCTCACGGTGCCATCAATTGTCATTATGGTGCCTGGCTTGTATCTGTATCGCTCGATGTATTACATGTGCACTTTCGACACGGTCAATATGCTCGGCTGGTTTGTGCGTGCGGTGCTCATCGTGGCGTTTTTGCCCGTTGGTCTGGGTGTGGCGCGTACGCTCACCGACCCTCGCTGGCGCCACACCAGCTAATTGGTACAAGGGGGACAGGTTACTTTGCACCAAATGAGTTGCGGTGAAATAGGGACTGAATTGCTGCTTAAAGGGTCAAAACAGTCCGTATTCCACCGCAACTTATGGGGTCGGGGGATTATCGGTGCCCTGCATCTTCATAAACTCAACGCTTACGAAGCGCATGCGTTTCGTGCTAGGCTGGTTCCACCACATAAGTAGTCGCAGACGCGCGTACCACGGGCGGGCGAGATGAAGTTCCAACAGCTCCATCTTGCCCGCCCGTTTTTGTTGCGTGGCGCCGCGGTACAACACAGAGAGGAATCTGCCCTTTATGCCTATCAACAAACGAGAGAGCCTGCTGTTCACCTTTATCATGTGCTTTTGCATGGTGCTCTGGATGAGCATCTACAACGTTGCCCTGCAGCACGGGGCCATCAACGGCGAGGTCGTTGCCGCTGCGTGGCTCGGCTTCCCCGTTGCCTACATTTTTGCCATGTGCTGCGACTGGTTCGTCGCCAGCCCGCTCGCCAAGGGTTTCGCCTTTAAGTACTTGGTCACGCCGGGCAAGAGCTCGCCACTTGCCATGACGCTCGCCGTCAGCTCCTGCATGGTCGTTCCCATGGTCATCATCATGTCGCTGTACGGTGCCTGCGAGGGTCTGACGCACATGCCCGGCGGCATCCTTGCGAACCTGTATTCCGTGCCTGCGATCTGGATGATCAACATCCCGCATAATTTTGTGATGGCGCTGCCGTGGAACCTTTTGGTAGCCGGTCCGATTTCCCACTTCGTCTTCCGTCGCGCCTTCCCTGTGGGGACGGTTTTCGAGGAGGAGCATGCCGAGCTCTTGGAGCAGGCTATGGCTCCTGAGTGCGAGTAGCTCGCTTAGGGATCTGCTGAGCGCGGGCGACTTGCTTGGTTGGAGCCCTAAGCGTGGATAGCTCTCTCGGCGACATCGCGGGCGTGAGCGGTGCGCATGACCGGAGGGCCCGTGCTGCTCCGTTGCCCGACGTGCTAGCGCGCAGAAGAATCTGTTGGTGCATTCGGCGGCTGCTGAAGCGTTTCGGCAGCCGCTTTTTATACGGAGTTTAAATACAACAGTCTGTTGTATTACGTAGAGTGGTATATCTCTAACAGGAAAAATGCGAGAGACGGAGCATTATGGCGTTGCTAGTAGGACTGGACGTAGGGTCGACGACGACCAAAGTTTACGCGATGCACGAGGATATGACCGAGGCGTGGTGGGGATATCGCCGCCACGGGGCGTGTCAGACAGCGAGCGTGCGCGCCATGCTCGGCGAGCTCGCCGAGCGCTTTCCCCATGAGTCGCTGCGCGTTGCGGTGACCGGCTCGGGTGCGCGCGATATCGCGACCGCGCTGGGCGCCTCGTACGTTCAGGAGGTGGTCGCCAACGCGCTCGCGATCAGCAGGTTCTATCCGCAGACGCGCTGCGCCATCGAGCTGGGCGGCCAAGACGCCAAGATGATCTTCTTCCGCACCAACGATAAGGGAGACATCGAGGTTGCCGACATGCGCATGAACGGTTCGTGCGCAGGCGGTACCGGTGCATTTATCGACGAGATGGCAAAGCTCATGGGGGTCGGCACCGAATCGGGCGAGTTCGAGCAGCTCGCAAGCCGGGGAACGACCGTCCACGAGGTCTCGGGCCGCTGCGGCGTGTACGCAAAGACCGATATCCAGCCGCTGCTCAACGAGGGCATTCCTACCACCGACCTGGCGCTTTCGGCGCTTCACGCGGTCGCCCGCCAAACGATCGGCGGTCTGGCCCAGGGTATCGACATCGAGCCGCCGGTAATCTTCGAGGGCGGTACGCTCGCCTACAACCCCACGCTGGTCCGCGTGTTCCGGGAGCAACTGAATCTATCGGACGATCAGGTTATCGTCCCGCGCGATCCGCAGATCATGGTCGCGCGCGGTGCCGCCCTGTCGCTGACCGACATGTTCGCATCGTCCCAACCGATCGACCTTCCCGACGCTTTTGTCCGGCTGGATAAGCTCGAGACGGTCGCGCCCGCAAGCGGGGAGGGACGTCTTGCCCAGCCCTTTTTTGCCACACCTGCCGAGCAGGCGGATTTTACGGCACGCCATGGCAAAGAGACGCCGGCAAAGGGTCCGGATGCGTATGCGCCCGGAGAGACGGTGCGTGTGGCGCTCGGTATCGATTCGGGGAGCACGACGACCAAGTTCGCCCTGGTCGATGAGGCGGGTGAGCTTGTCGATTCGTTCTACGCGTCTAATAACGGCAGACCGCTCGACGTCGCCCAACAGGGTCTTGTCAGCTTGAAGAACCGCTGGGAGACAGCGGGAGTCACGCTTGCGATCGATGCCGTGGGCACCACGGGATACGGCGAGGAGCTTTTCGCGCGCGCGTTCCACGCCGACTACCATACGGTCGAGACGGTCGCGCACGCCCGCGCCGCGTGCGCATGCGTTCCCGATGCGACCTTCGTGCTCGACATCGGCGGACAGGATATGAAGGCCATCTGGCTCAACCACGGCGTGCTGACCGATATCGTCGTCAACGAGGCGTGCTCTGCGGGCTGCGGCTCGTTCCTCGAGGGTTTTGCCAAAAACCTCGGAATAGCCGTTGAGGATATCGCGACCGAGGCATTTTCGTCCAAAGCCCCCGCCGTTCTCGGCAGCCGCTGCACGGTGTTCATGAACAGCAGCGTCGTTTCCGAGCAGCGGCGCGGTAAGGGTCCGGGCGACATCATGGCCGGTCTCTGCCGTTCGATTATCGAGAACGTGTTCACCAAGGTCATTCGCGTTTCAAATCTCAACCGTCTGGGCGACAAAGTCGTCGTCCAGGGCGGCACGTTCCGAAACGACGCGGTGCTGCGCGCATTCGAGCAGTATATGGGCAAACCCGTCACGCGTGCGCCCCACCCGGGGCTGATGGGCGCTATCGGTATCGCCCTGCTCGCGCGCGAGGAATGCCGCAAGGGCGACGCCGGCACGTCGTTTATCGGGCTCGATGCCGTGGAGCGCTTCGAGCATCGCGAGTTCGGCGGCGTTACCTGCCGTCGGTGCAACAACCGCTGC
Source organism: uncultured Collinsella sp. (assembly GCA_965141635.1). GTDB lineage: Bacteria > Actinomycetota > Coriobacteriia > Coriobacteriales > Coriobacteriaceae > Collinsella. The sequence continues at coordinate 27,655 of CBCSNG010000011.1, forward strand.
CAGCGCGCGGTCGTGGCATTTGGCGACGGCTCGCTTTACGTCACGGGCAATCGCTGCCCGCGCGGCGGCGCCATCTCATGGGATGAGCTCGTGCGCGAGGTTCCCGCGGCGGAGGAGCTGCGTCCGCAGGGTGCTTGCGAGGCACAGGCACCCGGCACGGGGCGCGACCGGACCGCGGCTGCCCCCAATCTCTTTGTCGACCGCGAGAAGCTGCTGTTCGAGTCGTGCCCCACGGTTCCCGTCTGCGGGGGGCGCGATGTCACGATCGGCATTCCCCGTGTGCTCGAGTTCTGGGACACCATGCCGTTCTGGTCGACGTTCTTCAGCACGCTCGGCTTTAAGGTGCGCGTCTCGGGACGCAGCACCAAGGCGATGTACGAGCGCGGTCTGGCGCACGTCACATCCGACACCGTGTGCTTCCCGGCCAAGCTCGTCCACGGGCACATCCGCAATCTCGTCGACGCCGGCGTCGACCGTATCTTCATGCCCATCATCACGACGGTGCCCACCGAAAACACCGCCTCTACCAGCGAGTGGATGTGCGCCGTCGTAAAGGGATACCCCTACGTGATGCGCAATTCCGATAACCCGGAGGAGCGTTTCGGCGTTCCGTTCGATACGCCGCTGTTCCACTGGTACGACGAGGGCGACCGAAACCGCCAGCTCAAGGCGTGGTGCAAGGAGACCTTCGATATCGATGCCGACCTGGTTGCCAAGGCGACCGAGCAGGCGGACCGCGCGCAGCAGACGTTTGAGAACCAGCTGCAGCTGCGCGGCAGGCAGGTGCTCGAGAACGTGCGCGAGGACGGCGGCTACGCGGTGGTGATCGCTTCGCGCCCGTACCACAACGACCCGCTGGTCAACCACGGGCTGCCCAAGCTCTTCTCTGAGCGCGGCATCCCCGTGCTGACGCCCGATGCGGTGCCGGGGGTCTGCAACGTCGATCTTTCCAACAGCCGCATCGACATCGTGAACAACTACCATGCGCGCATGCTGTCGTGCGCGGTCATCGTCGCATCGACGCCCGAGCTCGAGCTCGTGCAGATGGGCAGCTTCGGCTGCGGCCACGATGCGTATCTCACCGATGAGATCGCGCGCATGATGGGCGAGATGGGCTCCAAGGTTCCGATGATGATCAAGCTCGATGAGAGCGACGTCGCCGGTCCCATGGGCATTCGCGTGCGTTCGTTTATCGAGTCGGTCAACCGTCGTCGCGCGGAGGAGCGTGCCGAGGGCGCCCGGGTGCACGCGGTCCATCCGCTCGACGACCCGTATAAGGTCAAGTACACCAAGCGCGACCGGCACGACAAGATCGCGCTGGTCCCCAACACCTCCCATGCGTTCTGCAGGCTCATGACCGCGGCGATGCGCAATCAGGGCGTGCGCGCCGAGGCCCTTGATATCGGGCGCGAGGATGCCATCCGCCTGGGCAAACGCTATGTGCACAACGACATCTGCTTCCCCGCGCAAATCGTGATCGGCGAGGCGCTCGCGGCACTCGAGAGCGGTAAGTACGACCCGCACGACGTCGCCGTGGTGACTGGCAAGTATATCGGCGACTGCCGCCTGACGCACTACATGCCCCTGCTGCGCCGCGCGCTCGACGACGCGGGATACGACTATGTCCCGGTGCTCACCAACGACGACGTCGATGCCCACAATGCGCATCCGGGCTTCAAGCTCGGCCTTGGCCCGAGCATCCAGATCGCCTACGGTCTTCCCATGATCGATACCCTCGAGGCCATGCTTAGGCGCATCCGTCCCTACGAGCTCGAGAAGGGCGCGGCGGACGCTGCGTTCGACCGCGCGCTCGATGAGGTTATCGAGGGCATGGAGCGCTCCGGGCTGAGAGGCCAGGCGACGGGCTTCAAACGCGCGCTTGCGATCATGGACGCCGTTCCGTACGACCGCTCGAACCCGCATCCGACCGTTCTCATCGTGGGCGAGTACCTGCTCAATTTCCATCTCGGCGCCAACCACGAGATCGAGCGCTACCTCGAGGACAACGGGCTCGAGGTCATCGAGGCGCGCATGACCGACGTGATCCGCAAGACCTATTTCTACAAGCATGCGCAGTCGCGCGAGTTCCACGTCGACCTGTCGCTGCCCGAAAAGGCCTGGTACGCCACGGCGGACAACCTGTTCGAGCTCGCGCACGACCGTTGCGACCGCCTGGGCGCGGCGAGCCCGCTCTACGAGCCGCCGACGCGCATGCCCGAGCTCGTGCGCGCGAGCGATAAGATCCTGCACCATACGTTCGATGCGGGCGAGGGCGTGCTGATTCCGGCGGAGATCCTCGAGCACGCCAAGCGCGGCTGCCGCAACTTCGTGATCCTGCAGCCGTTCGGGTGTCTGCCCAACCATGTCGTGGGGCGCGGGCTCATCCATGCGCTCAAGGAGCAGTATCCCACGGCGCAGTTCCTGCCGCTCGACTACGATCCCGACGTGAGCTTCGCCAACGTGGAGAACCGTCTTCAGATGCTCATCATGAACGCCAAGGCGCAGGGGTGCGGTGAGGCGCATGGCGAGACCGCGTAAGGACGCCGATGCGCCCGATGCACGCACCCGTATCATCGAGGCGTTTTGGGAGCTCATCGAGAACAACAGCATCTTCGAGCTGTCGGTTGGCGAGGTGACCCGCGCCGCCCGGTGCAATCGCGGAACGTTTTACTACTATTTTCACGATTTCGATGAACTCGTCGCCATCGCCATAGCCCAACTGCTGCAGGATAACGAGCTCATCACCGATGCCCTCTGGCATTTTTCGAGCGAGGGCGACCTTTCGGCGTTCGACCGGCGCGACGTCCGCTGCCTGCTGCGGCGCATCGTCATCACCATGAGGGCGGGTGCCGCCGAGCAAGTCGTGCAGGGCATCCATACGATCATCATCGACCGCGTGAGAGAGATCGTCCACCCTGACGGAGAAGAGCTCAAGGCAGATTCGAGCTTTGCGGTGGGCTTTCTGGTCTCGGGCATCATGGGCTTTGTGATGGCGGTCGGCTTTGCCCGGGAGGGCGGCGAGGAGATAGACCTCGAGCAGCTGGGGGACAGCGCGTGCGCGTACCTGAGGGCGGTCGCCATGCAGACGGTTGAAACGGTCGCGCAAGTCGAGGGCGTCGATACATCCGAGCTGCTCGAACGCGTCTCCAAGGAGGCCGATGCCTATCGCGCATCGCGTGCGACGAGTCCCGACGTGGTGAAAGACGTCTAGGGTTTCTCTTGCGGGGCGCCCGTCGCGCATCGCGCGGTGAGTCCCGCGATGCGGTCATAACCTGCATTCATGTGAGCCGGGTTTATAGATATTCCTCCAGCTGTTAACATAGACGACCTGTGGGTAAAGAGACAAAAGCGCCGCCGACGGGCGGGCGTTTTGATTTCGATGGACTCATGTAAGGAAACGAGCATGTTAGATAGATTTACCGATCGCGCGCGCAAGGTCATGTCCATGGCCAAGCAAGAGGCGCTCGATCTTCATTCAAATAAGGTGGGTACCGAGCATCTGCTGCTCGCGCTCGCCAAGGAGGACGAGGGCATTGCCGCCGAGGCGCTGCGCTCGCTCGATATCTCCTACGATGACATCATGGACACACTCAAAGAGGTCCAGACTACCGTTCCCGAGCCCAGCGAGGAGACCGAGGCCGCTAAGCTCGCCTTTACGCCGCTCGTCATCAGCGTGATGGAGCGCTCCTTCCGCGTGGCACGTGAGAACAACCAGACCTATGTGTCAACCGAGCACCTGCTCATCGGTATCGTCGAAGAGGGCAACGGCATGGCCATGGACATCCTCATGCGCCTGGGTGTGTCGTCCGCTTCCATTAAAAAAGCCATCGAGAAGCTTACCGCCAAGGATCAGGACAAGAAGCGTCCGCTCGCCGGCGCCGGTGCCGGGCGTCCCGGTGCGGGCCTGCCGTTCTTTAGCGGTTCGGACGCCTCGCAGCAAAAGGGGGGCGGCACCGATACACTCAAGCAGTTCGCCACCAACCTTACGCAGAAAGCACGCGACGGCGAGCTCGACCCCGTGATCGGTCGCGAAAAGGAAGTCCAGCGCATGATGGAGATCCTTTCGCGCCGCACCAAGAACAACCCGCTTATCTTGGGTGACCCCGGTGTGGGCAAGACGGCCATCGTCGAGGGCCTGGCGCAGCAGATCGCTGCCGGCAACGTGCCCGAGAACCTTATGAACCAGAACATCTGGACGCTCGACCTGCCGGGTCTTGTCGCGGGCGCCAAGTATCGCGGCGAGTTTGAGGAGCGCCTCAAGAACGTGATACAGGAGGCAACCGAGGCCGACGACGTCATCCTGTTTATTGACGAGATGCACACCATCATCGGTGCCGGTTCTGCCGAGGGTTCCATCGACGCAAGCTCCATGCTCAAGCCCGTGCTCGCGCGCGGCGCCTTCCAGATTATCGGTGCCACGACGGCAGAGGAGTTCCGCAAGTACCTCACCAAGGATCCGGCCTTTGAGCGTCGCTTCCAGACCATCGATGTCGAGGAGCCGAGCGTCGAGGACACGGTCAAGATCCTGACCGCGCTCAAGCCGCGCTACGAGGAGCACCACCATGTGCGTTACACACAGGGTGCTATCGAGGCCGCCGCGAACCTCTCCAACCGCTACATTCAGGACCGCTTCCTGCCCGATAAGGCCATCGACCTCATCGACGAGGCCGGTGCCCGCGCCCGCATTGCCGCCAATCGCGCGCCCGAGCCGGTGCGCGAGGCCGAGCATCGCGTCGAGGAGCTCAAGGCTGCCGCACAGGAGGCCACTGAGAGCGACGACATGAACAAGGCCGCCGAGATTACCGAGCAGCAGAAAGCTGCCGAGATTGAGCTCGCCGAGGCCAAGGCCGCCTGGACGGCCGAGCTCGACGCGAGCCCGCTCACTATTGACGTGAGCCAGATCGCCGACATCGTGTCCGTGACCTCGGGCGTGCCGGTGTCCTCGCTTACCGAGAGCGAGAGCCGTCGCCTGCTACAGGCCGAAAGCGTGCTCAAGACCCGCATTATCGGCCAGGACGAGGCCGTCGAGGCCGTTGCCAAGGCCGTGCGCCGCAGTCGCTCGCCGCTCAAGGATCCGCGTCGTCCCGGTGGCAGCTTTATCTTCCTGGGTCCCACCGGCACGGGCAAGACCGAGCTCGCCAAGACGCTCGCCGAGTATCTCTTTGGCAGCAAGGATGCGCTCATCAGCTTCGACATGTCGGAGTTCGGCAGCGAGTTCGAGGTCTCCAAGCTTATCGGTAGCCCCCCGGGTTACGTTGGCCATGACGAGGGCGGTCAGCTCACCAAGGCCGTGCGCCGTCATCCGTACTCGGTTGTGCTGTTCGATGAGATCGAGAAGGCGCACCCCGATATCTTCAACATTCTGCTGCAGGTGCTGGAGGAGGGCCGCCTGACCGATAGCCAGGGCAAGACGGTCGACTTCCGCAATACGGTGATCATCATGACGTCCAACGTGGGCGCCCGCGAGATTGCGCAGGATGCGAGCGTTGGCTTTGGCACCACTGGCGAGCAGGGCCTTACCTCGAGCGAGATTAAGGGCCGTGCGATGGGCGAGCTCAAGCGCCTGTTCCGCCCCGAGCTGCTCAACCGTATCGACGACATCGTGGTGTTCCAGAAGCTTTCGGGCGAGAACCTGACCAAGATCGCGCACCTGCTGGTGGACGACCTGCGTCAGCGCCTGATTGCCAACGGCATGAACATCAAGCTCACCGATGCGGCCTACGACAAGATCGTGGCCGAGGGCACCGACCTCACCAACGGTGCGCGTCCGCTGCGCCGTGCCATTCAAAAGCTCATCGAGGATCCGCTGTCCGAGGAGCTGCTGGCCGGCGAGTGGGGCGAGGGCGATACCGTCCTGTGCGATGTGGCCGACGGCAAGTTTGTCTTTAGCCATGGCACAGGCGAGATTCCAGCGCCGCGTCCGGCAGGTGCGCTCGGGGGCGATACCGCTCCGGCAGCGCCGCACACCGGAAACGCCGCGCCCGTAAGCGGCGGCGTGACCTCGGGCCCCGGCGGCATGATGCAAGCCGGCTCTGGCGCGCTGTAGGGCGTGGCGACAATTTGATACGCGTAATCGAGGCGCTCTGGCAAGGGCGCCTCGATTTGTAGAGCTGCGAAGTTGTGACCGTTACGCTCTGCGGTCCGCCGTTAGCCGATGATGCGAGGGCGCTCGGCGTTTTCGACTGGTTTATGCAAACGAAGTCTGGGAATATACAAGGCGCATGTCTTATTGTCTAACCAGTTGCGCCAAGGAGGCACCATGGACTACAAGATTACTGGCTACGAGCCCGCCCAGCTGTTTCATTTCTTTGAGGAGGTCAGCGCGATCCCCCGTGGGTCTGGCAACGAGAAGGGCATCAGCGATTTCCTGGTTGCGTTTGCCAAGGAGCGCGGCCTTGACGTGTACCAGGACGAGGTCTACAACGTCATCATTCGCAAGCCCGCATCTGCCGGTGCCGAGAATGCCCCGACCGTGATGTTGCAGGGCCATATCGACATGGTGTGCGACAAGTTGGGCTCCGTTGAGCACGACTTTACGACCGATGGTATCGACCTGGTCGTCAAGGATGGTGTCCTTACCGCCAACGGCACCACCCTGGGCGCCGACAACGGCATTGCCGTCGCGCTTATGCTTACCGTGCTCAACGATGATTCGATTGTCCATCCGGCCCTCGAGTGCGTATTCACCACCGACGAGGAGACTGGCCTGGTCGGCGCCGAGACGCTCGACAAGTCCCAGATTAGCGCCCGCACCATGATTAACCTTGACTCCGAGGAAGAGGGCGTTGCCACCGTCAGCTGCGCCGGCGGCGTCGTCGTTACCTACACGTGCCCGATCGCGCGCGAGCACAAGACCGGTGGCACCCTCACGCTCGACATCTCCGGCCTGCTGGGTGGTCACTCCGGCTCCGACATCAACCTGGAGCGCGGCAATGGCAACCTCATCATGGCCCGCATCATCGACCGCCTGATGGTCGCCGGCGAGCCCGCCATCGTCAGCTTCAACGGCGGCACTAAGGACAACGCCATCAACCGTGAGTGCAAGGCCGAGCTGGTTTACGCCGACCATGCTGCCGCCGAGGCCGCGGCCCAGATCGCAAAGGACATCATCGCCGACGTCACCGCCGAGCTCGAGGTCTTCGACCCCGGCTTTACCTGCACCGTCGAGATTGCCGACGACGCCGAGGTCGAGGCCATGGACCAGAAGTCCGCGCTTGCTCTCATCCGCGCTCTGCGTCTTGCCCCTAACGGCGTGATTCGCCGCAACGTCGCCACCGACGGCTCCGTCGAGGTTTCCTCCAACATCGGCGTGGTTGCCACCTCTGACGACCAGGTCAAGATCATGCTGTCCCCGCGCTCCTCGATCACCTCGCTGCAGAACGAGTTCAAGGACCGCCTGCAGATGCTGGCCGATGTCCTGGGCTTCGACGCCAAGTTCGAGTTCGAGTATCCCGGCTGGAGCTATGCCGAGCATTCGCCGGTCCGCGACGTCTTTGTCGAGAGCTATCGCGAGCTCTTTGGCTCCGAGCTGCGCATCGAGTCCATTCACGCCGGCCTTGAGTGCGGCCTGTTTGTCGAGGCCCTGCACGGCCTGGACGCCATCGCCGTGGGCCCGACGCTCTCCGATGTCCACACCCCGGACGAGAGCATGGAGCTCGCTTCTGCCGAGCGCTTCTACGAGTTGCTCATCGACGTCCTCAAGCGCCTTGCCGCGTAAAGGTCGCATTAACGGCGATCCAAAACTTTTGCTGATGGATTGCAAATGACATTACGAGAGGGGACACCCGGTCTTTTGCGACGGGTGCCCCCTCTCTTCTTTTAAGAAATGGGAAATTGATTGGCGTCTAGCCCATATCCGCCTTGATGAGGTCGAGGGTGCGCTGGCAGTTTTCGCGGACGGGCCCGAGCATATGTTCGCGCAGGTCCGCCATGCCGGGCAGATCGGCGTATTCGTCCATGACCTCTTCCATGCAAATGGGTACCTCGTAGGCGAGGTCCATCATGGTTGTAAAGCAAAACTTCTCGGTTAGCCCGGCATCGGTGAGTGCCGCTTCCAGCACGGGGTCGCCTTCGCCATGGTATCGGCGGATGGCGTTGGGTCCGATACGCCCAACACGATTCTCGCCGCCAACGCTCATGGCAAGGCGTGCCCGGCGGCGCATACGCTCATACGCCAAACCCGACGCGACATCGTACATACGAGCCATCATGGCCGTGCCGCCGTTTCCGAGTAGCAGGGAATAGTTTTTCGCATGCGCATCTGGTGCGCCGATAATGGCGTTGAAGAACAGTATCTGCGTAAACAGATACAGGTTAAGTTGATGGTGGCTCGTGTTTACGAGGAGCTCTTGAATATCGCGGGTGGTCGGGCCGCCGTCTGCCGTGTACTTTTGGGCGGGCATCACCCCAAGTGCCTGACAGAGGTCTTCTTGATGTAGGCGCCTGATCGTTCCGTTTTCGACTTTCACGCGGTCATAGCGCTCGACAATGAGGGCAGGTTCGTCCTCAAACATACGATATTCGACGTTTGCCGTTGCGATACCGGCGCGCTGGGCGCTTTTCATGCAGACAAACTCATTGAGAGCCTCGAGTTTAAATCCGATAACGCCATTTTTGAAAATATGCGTCGTGGGCGAGGAACCCATGCATTCGCACCAGCGGCCGTTTGTGAACGCGAGCGCGAATTTGCCCTGGTTGCCTCCAAGTGACCAACTTTCGTCTAGACCCATCCACGATGCATCGCGGTCATCTCTGATCGACTTGAGACGGAGAGCTATTTCGTGGTCGTCTATAGGGCGGTATTCGCCAGCGCGATGCAGGACGGCGTCGGCATCTTCTTCGGCACAAAACTGCACTCCGCCCGGACAGTCGAGTCCGATATGGCTGAGCAATGCAACGGGATTGTTGGGCCTAACGTCGAATTCGGCGGCAATCGCTTTTCGTTGGTCCTCGCTGTCGGGTAGAAGGCCAAACAGGTACGGATTCATGACCTGTTGGCCGTATGTGCGATTTGATACGGGTATGTTGGTCGATAGGGCTGGCCCGTCATAGTCATGATCGTAGGTAAAGCTGATAAGACCGTTCTCATCTTGCGTGAGCGTTCCCGCAGGTACACCGCAAATAAAGGTCCGAAGTGATGTTCTGGCCATTGGCTATTTCCCTTCGGGCTTGGTTTGGTTAGATGCGTTTGCGGCAATCGAGACTCCGAGATTGGACATGGCGAAATCGGCGAAGACCTCGTCGTAGAGTGCGGATGTAAAGGGGGCATCTGCAAGAGCCGGAATGGCGGTACTACGACGGTTGCGATGATGAGGACGTTGAGTGTGATGGCGCCTGGGGATGCTGCGAGGCAGCGGATTGGCATGCGGGGCGTCGACTGGTCGCTCGTTTTTTGCTTCGCCTATATCCCCTTGAGCGGCGAGCGCCAGTCCGAGAGCATTGAAGATTGCCAATAGCTTGTCGAGTCGAATGCCGGTGGCATCTCCTAGCTCGAGCGATGCGAGCAGGCGCTCCGAAACACCGGCTTTTTTAGCGAGGGTCGCACGGGTGATTCCCCGCGACTCGCGTGCCTGGCGCACGTAGATGCCAGCTTGGCGTGGTGTGGTGATGGGAAGGGTATCCACGGCGATCTCCTAACATGCAGACTTTTGCATATCAGTATGACATGCAAAAGTCTGCACGAAAAGGCCTTATGCAAAACTCTGCATGAGACTTCCACGTTGATGTTGAGCTTATGAGAGGCGTTTTTTATATCGCGAGGATCCCCAGATGCTCAAGCAAGATCTTAAGTCCGATGAGGATGAGCACGACGCCGCCCACGATGGTGGCAGGCTTTTCGTAGCGCGCGCCAAAGGTATGGCCGATCGCCACGCCGGCGATGGAGAGGATAAAGGTTGTGATGCCAATAAGCGATACAGCGGGCACGATGTCAACCGAGAGCGCCGCAAACGAGATGCCTACGGCCAGGGCGTCAATCGAGGTGGCAATGGCGAGAACCAGGTATTCTATCAGGTCAATCTTCTCGGCATTCTTGTTGTCGCTCTCGTCCTCGTCCTCGGTAAAGGCCTCCCACAGCATCTTGCCGCCGATGAAGGCCAAAAGGATAAAGGCGATCCAATGGTCGATGGGCCCGATGATGCCCATGAATTGACTGCCGAGCGCCCATCCGATCACGGGCATGCCGGCCTGAAAGCCGCCAAAGAACAGGCCGAGCACCACGGCGACTTTAAGGTTGATCTTTTTCATGCCGAGACCCTTGCAGATGGAAACGGCAAAGGCGTCCATCGAAAGGCCAACGGCGAGCAACACGAGCTCTGCGAGTCCCATAGTCTGGCTCCCTCTCTGCGGGCGAGCCCGATTACGCGACTACTCCCTCATTTATATGAGACCCGATGCTACCACATGAGCAGTCAAAGGAGCCCCGTCCCAAATGAGCTACCTAAGCGGTGTTCGCTCATTCTGTAAGCATCGGATTTCGTGGCTGCTGCGGGGACAAACCGTGAGAAACTATTTAGCGTTTATGGAGCGTATACGATGGGAGCGATGCCTTGGATAAGAACGAGCTGCAAAAGCGTATGGAACAGGCCATCCGCCTGACGGCACCTGGTCAGCCGATCCGCACCGCCCTCGACATGATCATCGCCGGTCACCTGGGCGCCCTTATCTGCGTCGGCGACACCGAAAACGTGCTCGCTGCCGGTAACGACGGCTTCCCGCTCAACATTTCGTTCACCTCGAACCGTCTGTTCGAGCTCTCCAAGATGGACGGTGCCATCGTCATCGACGGTGACCTCACCCAGATCCTGCGCGCCAACTTCCACCTCAATCCCGATCCCTCGCTTGCCACGAGCGAGACAGGTATGCGTCACCGCACCGCCGCTCGCATGTCGGTGCTCACGGATGCCATCGTGATCTCGGTCTCGGCCCGTCGTGCCGTTGTCAACGTGTACGTTCACGGCAAGAGCTACGAGATCCAGCCCGTTACCACCATCATGAGCTCGGTCAACCAGCTCGTCGCCACGCTCCAGACTACCCGTCAGTCGCTCGATCGCTCCCTGCTGCGCCTGACGGCCCTCGAGCTCGATGACTACGTCACGCTCGCCGACATCACCGGCATTTTCTCGAGTTTCGAGATCATGCAGCAGGCAAAGACTGAGCTTAAGGATTGCATTGTCAAGCTGGGCAACCAGGGCAAGCTCGTGCAGATGCAGCTCGAGCAGCTCGCCGGCTCCAGCATGGATACCGAGTACGACCTGATGATTCGCGACTACGCGAGCGATTCCTCCGAGGCAAACGCCGAGAAGATTCGCGCCGAGCTCGCCCGTATGACGCCTAAAGATCTGTCCGACCCGCAGCACGTGGCGGCGGTTCTGGGTTACGACGACCTGGACGAGGACTCCGTCATGACGCCGCTGGGTCTGCGCACGCTTTCGCGCGTGTCCGTCGTGCGCGACGGCGTGGCCGAGAAGATTGTCGACGAGTACGGCTCGCTGCAGGAGCTCATGGACGACATCAGCGAGGATCCGGAGCGCCTGGGCGACTTTGGCGTTAACAACCCTGCCATTCTTGCGGACTCCCTGTACCGCATGAAGGGCACCAAACAGGGGAACGCATAATGGCGCCCGTATGCGCCGTAGTCGTTGCCGGTGGCAGCGGCCAGCGCTTTGGTAACCCCGGTGGCAAGCAGCTCGTCAATGTAGCGGGTCGTCCGCTTATGAGCTGGTCCATCCGCGCATTTGACCGTAGCAATAAGGTCGGACACATCGTCGTGGTTTGCCCTGCCGAGCGTCGTGCCGAGATGTGCCGCTTGGCCATCGACCCGTTTGACTATGACACGCCCATCAGCTTTGCCGATGCCGGCGCGACCCGCCAGGATTCCACCCGAGCCGGCGTGCATGCGGTACCGGCAGGCTTTGAATACGTCGCCATTCACGACGGCGCTCGTCCGCTCATTACGACCGAGGCCATCGATCACGCTATCGAAGTGCTCGTGAGCGACCGCGCCCTCGACGGTGTCGTGTGCGGTCAGCCCGCAATCGACACGCTCAAGATCGTCGATGGCGATAATATCCTTGAGACGCCGCCGCGCGAACTCTATTGGGCTGCACAGACGCCGCAGATCTTTAGCGTCGACGCCATGAAGCGCGCCCACACCGCAGCCATCGCCGAGGGGTTTATCGGGACCGACGATTCTTCGCTGGTCGAGCGCATGGGTGGGCGTGTCCGCTGCGTCCAGAGCCCACGCGACAACCTTAAGGTGACGGTACCCGAGGACTTGCGTCCCGTAACCGCGATTCTGCTCGGTCGCATGGCCGAGGGAGAGGACCTTCCCCATGTTCAGTAACCTGCGCATTGGACACGGCTATGACGTTCACCGCCTGGTGGAGGGTCGTCGATGTATTATCGGCGGGGTCGACATTCCCTACGAGCGCGGTCTGCTGGGCCACTCGGATGCCGATGTGCTCGCGCACGCCTTGGCCGACGCCATTTTGGGCGCCTGCCGCGGGGGAGACATCGGCAAACTGTTCCCCGACACCGATCCTGCCTATGAGGGCGCCGACTCGATGGTGCTGCTTGCCCGTGTGATGGACTATGCGCGCGAGCTGGGCTTTGAGTTTGTCGATGCCGACTGCACCATTGCCTGCCAGCAGCCCAAAATCACTCCGCACCGCGATGCCATGCGCGCCAACCTTGCCCATGCTCTGGGCGTTGACGTCGAAAACGTGGGCGTCGCCGCCACTACGACCGAAAAGCTCGGCTGGGAAGGCCAGGGCGAGGGGATTGGCGCCTGGGCCGTCTGCCTGCTACAGAAAACCGTTAAGGAGTAACGAATGCGTATCTACAACAGCGCTACCCATAAAAAGGAAGAGTTCCAGCCCATCGAGTCCGGCAAGGTTCGCATGTACGTGTGCGGCCCCACGGTCTACGACAACATCCACATCGGCAACGCCCGCACGTTCATCAGCTTTGACGTGATTCGTCGCTGGCTCATCGCGAGCGGCTACGAGGTTACGTTCGCCCAGAACCTCACCGATGTCGATGACAAGATCATCAAGCGCGCCAACGAGCAAGGTCGTACGGCTGCCGAGGTCGCGACGGAGTTCTCCGACAAGTTCATCGGCGTCATGCGCGCCGCCAACGTGCTCGATCCCGATGTGCGTCCCCGCGCCACCAAAGAGATCGGTCCCATGATCGCTATGATCAAGACGCTTATCGAGCAGGGCCATGCCTATGCCGCCGATAACGGCGACGTGTACTTTGCCGTGCGCAGCGATCCCAACTATGGTCAGGTCTCGGGCCGCAACATCGACGATCTTATGGTGGGCGCGCGCATCGAGGAGAACGAGGACAAGAACGACCCGCTCGACTTTGCCCTGTGGAAGGCCGCCAAGCCCGGCGAGCCCAGCTGGCCGAGCCCCTGGGGCGAGGGCCGTCCCGGCTGGCACACCGAGTGCGCCGCCATGGTGCACCGCTACCTGGGCACCCCGATTGACATCCACGGCGGCGGCTCCGACCTTGCCTTCCCGCATCACGAAAACGAGTGCGCCCAGGCCACCTGCGCCTGGCACCAGGGCTTCTCCAACACCTGGATGCACACGGGCATGCTGCTGGTCGACGGCGAGAAGATGTCTAAGTCGCTCGGTAACTTCTTTACGCTGGCCGAGGTGCTCGAGCAGCACTCTGCCGCGGCTCTGCGCTTGCTGATGCTGCAGACGAGCTATCGCTCGCCGCTCGACTTCTCTTGGGAGCGCCTGGAGGGTGCCGAGAACTCGCTCACGCGTATCGCCGGCACGGTCGAGAACCTGCGCTGGGCTGCAAGCCATGCGACGGCCGACGCCGATGAGGCTGCCGCCGAGGCGTTTGTCGCCAAGGCCGCCGAGACTCGTGCCGCCTTTAAGGAGTGCATGGACGACGACTTTAACACCGCCGGTGCCATGGGTGCCGTCTTTGGCTTTGTGACCGAGTGCAACCAGTACCTGGAGCAGGCGGGCGACGCTGCCGACAAGGCCGCCGCGCTTGCTGCCGCCGATACGCTGACCGAGTTGCTCGATACGTTTGGCGTTGAGCTTCCCGAGCCCAAGGTCGAGCTGCCGCTGGGCCTGCTGGGCGTTGCCGCCGGTTTGGTTGCCTACACGGGTGACGACGTGGGCGAGGCCGCTGCCAAGATTCTCGAGGCCCGCGCCGAGGCCCGCGCCGCCAAGAACTGGGATCTGGCCGATGCCATCCGCGACCAGCTCAAGGACCTCGGGCTGACGATCGAGGATACCGCCGCCGGCACCCGTATCAAATCTCTCTAATCCACGCGGGTTTCCCAAGCGCCCGACCTTGCCGTTCAAACCGTCGCTCGCGTACTCAAGTACGCGTCGCTCCTCTTTCACGGTAATCTTGGGCACTTGGAAACCCGTACCGACCGCCCGAGCCACGGCACCTTGCCTTTCAATCGTCGGGCATGACCTCAAGGTCTATGCCCTCCTCTTTCAAGGCAATCTGACGCACCTCGGGCGGTCGGTCTATTTGTTTCGTTTGATAGTTGTATTTAGGAGGCCGTCCTATGGCCGACAATCGCAAGCGTGCGCCTCGTGGCGGCAAGCAGGCTGCTTCTGGCTCGCGTCCGATTCGCCGCAATGACCGCGCTGCCGCTCCCAAGGGCCAGCGCGATCGCACCCAGGTTGCGCGTCCGCAGCGCGATCGAAACCGCGACGCTGTCCAGGCTCCCAAGGGCGAGTTTATCGAAGGTCGTCGTGCTGCCGCCGAGGCGCTGCGCACTGGTTTTCCCATCAAGTGCGCGCTCATTGCCGAGGGCGGGGAGCGCGATGCCGCCCTGTCGCGTCTGGTCGATGACCTCAACGCCGCGGGCGTCCGCATTAAGTATGTGCCGCGCGCGCAGCTCGACGCACTGTCGAGCCATGGCGCTCACCAGGGCATTGCGCTCGAGGTTGGTAACTTCCCCTATGCCGATGTCGCCGATATCCTCGACCGCGCGGGCGACGGTCCGGCGCTCGTCATCGTACTCGACCATGTGACCGACGACGGTAACTTTGGCGCTATCGTGCGCTCCGCCGAGGTCGTGGGCGCCGCGGGCGTCATCATCGCCAACAAGCGCGCCGCCGGCGTGACCGTGGGCAGCTACAAGACCTCTGCCGGCGCCGTCATGCACCTGCCCATTGCGCAGGTTCCCAATATCGCCCGAGCGCTCGATGACCTCAAGGCCGCTGGCTTTTGGGTGGGCGGTGCTTCCGAGCACGCCGAGGGCAGCTGCTGGGATGCTCCCTTCGAGGGCCGCGTGGCGCTCGTCATGGGGTCCGAGGGCGACGGCATCTCGCGCCTGGTGCTCGAGAAATGCGACTTCTTGACCAAGCTTCCTCAGCGCGGCATGACCGAGAGTCTCAACGTGGCCCAGGCGACCACCGCGCTGTGTTTTGAGTGGCTGCGCCGCAATGCCGGCGAGCTCATGGGGGAGGAGTAGCGCATGTCCAAGAAGAACCGCGCCAAGTCCAAAGCCAAGCGCTTTGGCGAGGGCTCGGCCAAGCCGATTGTTTCGGCCGCGACCTATGGCGTGGGCGGCAATGCGTTTGCGCAAGCCATCGCCGATCCGGTCTCGACGGTGCACTCCAATAAGCCCGAGCTGCTGGTGGTCGACGGCTACAATGTGATTCACTGCACGCCACGCTACGAAAAGCTCGTCTACGACCATTCCGACGATCCGTATTCCAGCGACGTTCACGATATGGCGCGCACCGCCCTCATCAACGACGTCGCCGCCTTTGCCCAGGGCCGCTACGAGGCCGTGATTGTGTTTGACGGTGCGGGCAATATCTCCAGCGAGCGCCCCAACCTGCCGGCTCGCGGCGTGCGCATCGAGTTTTCGCCGACGGGCGTCTCTGCCGACACCGTGGTGCAGAAGCTCTGCATCGAGGCACGCGAGGAAGGCCGTGCGTGCTCCGTGGTATCGAGCGACGGCACGATCCAGGCCGTCGTCATGGGCAAGGGTGTCACGCGCATCTCGAGCCGCATGCTGGTGGACGAGATCAAACAGATCGATAACGACGTGCACGAGGCAGAGGAAGCTCCACAGATCAAGATGACTCTGGGCAGCCGCCTGAGTCCCGATGCCCTGGCCAAGCTCAAGGCCCTGCGCGGGAGGTAGGGGAGTTGGCGGGGCAATGCTGCCTCGCTAACTCCATTCAGCGATGTCGATCATTCTACGGAGGCGCCATGTAAGCGCCTCTTTTAGATATGGCAGCCTTGCCGTGAGCGCGTCGTTTCTGGACAGAATCTCGATTGCCTCGCCAACGAAGCCTTCGAGTTTGTCGCCGTCAAACCAACCCATGTCCTCGACGAGCAGCATTTGTTTGGCGGGGCTTGAATGAAATTGTGCGCTGGTAAAACTGTGCTCTCCCGCTCTAAGCTCCTCTAGTGATATGTTGCACCAGAGTGATGAGCCCGAATCGAAGATGGGGGCTGGTCTGCAGACCAGTGAGTTGACGTTTCGCACGAGGCCGAAGTTGCGCCAATGACGATCGTAGTTGGCAATGATGTCATCGCATACGATCATGCGGTCAAGGGCATCCTTGACGCCTGTCACCCCGAGCTCCTCGCAGTTTGCTACATATCGCTCGTAGTCGGTTAGCCGTTCATCTGCGTTTGCGTGCTGGTTTACATAGAACGCAGGGACATATTCCTCTTCATCAGTTAAGAAGACATCGCATGTGCTCAGGGCGGAAGTGCCCGTGCCCTCGAGCGAGTAAGGTACATAATCGCAGGCGTTTAGGATGCGACGGTGGAGCGCGGCCGCCACCAGCTCGTTATAAGGTTCCTGGTTCAGGTGCGCTCCTGCCTTATGCAGAATTCGGCGCTTGCCCTCGCACGTCCAGTACTTTTGAAGATTGCCGTCCG
This sequence comes from uncultured Collinsella sp., assembly GCA_965141635.1. Lineage (GTDB taxonomy): Bacteria > Actinomycetota > Coriobacteriia > Coriobacteriales > Coriobacteriaceae > Collinsella. The sequence continues at coordinate 44,551 of CBCSNG010000011.1, forward strand.
AGGTGTTGTCGGGCTTTGCGGCGGCTGCTTTGCCCTCTGGGGCGAAGGGCGCGATGCTGAGAGAGACGTCGTCAAAAGCATTATTGAAGAAATTGATATCCTCCCACGCGAGACCGGAGTCTTGGGGCCTAATCCAATACTGGTCGGATAAGGAGAGGCCAAGATTTCGCTGTACGAGTTCATCGGGAACATCGACTGCGGCTTCTGCAAGCAGGGAGGCTAGCCCAATGCGTGCGAGCGGGATACCGCGGCCGCGCCACCAGATGCGGAAGGAGTCGAGCGATATGGGGCTATTAGGGCCAAATACTCCAATAGGGGCGTGGGTGTAATCGATGTCGGCGCCGATGTGGGTAAAGTCTTTTCGCGATGTGCTGTAGACCAGCCGAGCGACTTCGTGCGTGCGGTTCATGAGAGTAAATGCGATTTCGCTTTTCCCATGCCCGCGACGAGGTCGTCCCCCTCTTTTGGTTGCGGAGCGGAGTCGCGTGTCTACGCTGTCTTTGTCGATAAGCCACACGCCAGAAGCCTTGCGGGCGGTCAGCGCGCCGTTCTTAATGAGCTCCTGCACCCTGCGCGGGGTGATGCCGAGCAGCTCGGCGGCTTCCTTGGTAGTAAGCATCGCGAAACCCTTCGCCAGAACGAATAGTTTTATCAGTTCCATTGTAATTAAAACTATTCGTTCTGACGAAGAGTTTTGAGATGTGGTCGGTCAAAGGGTCTGTTGCGCCTTGTGCTCAATTCCTTTATTCTTAACAGGCTTCGCGCGAAAGCGCCAAGTGTGCCAGTGTGGCGCAACGGTAGCGCAACTGATTTGTAATCAGTGGGTTGCAGGTTCGATTCCTGTCACTGGCTCCATGAGAGTTTCGGGTTCTGCTCCCTTGTGGGACAGGGCCCGTTTCTTGTATGTGCCGGAATCGAACCTGCGAGGGCGCGAGCGTCAAGCGAACGCGGAGCGTTCGTAGCGAGCGGGCAAGGATGCCGGCAGGCATCCGAAGCCGGAGCGGATTCGCGAAGCGAATACGCGGACTTCCTGTCACTGGCTCCATGAGAGTTTCGGGCTCTGTTCCCTTGTGGGACAGGGCCCGTTTCTTTTTAGGTAGGCGCCTACGTGGTCTGGCTCCATTTTCCCGTCACCTGCAATAACCAAGCACTGCTTGGTCGTCTGATATGGCCCCACAAAAGAGAATGGGATCAACAAGGTCAGCGAAACGGAATCGTTGGCATCAGGTCTACGGAAAGGAAGAAGACCATGATTTACCCTCTTTGCGACATTGCCGGCAGGAACAGGGCAACAGGTAAGCCGATCGTCAGTACTTGTGTCATGGATATGCAGGTGCAGCTGCTGCGCTATTTTCGCGATTATGGTTTGGATGACGATCCGGATTGGCGCGAGTCCCTCGAAGTCATTCTCGAGTCTCAACGAGAAGACGGCTGCTTTCCTCTGAGCAGCGATCGCGATATGCCCAGTGATGCACGTGTCGATTTTCTCTATCGACCTACGTACGCTTGCTGCCAGATCATGATGCGAGCCCTATTGGGTGGAAAGCTGTCGGACGAGCAGGGGCAACGCGTCAAAACTGCCCTGTCTCGCGGCCTTGCTTTTTCCTGCGGGCGCGGCCTTAATGGCCACGGTATCGAAGATCTTGAGCGGCAGTGCGAGGACGTTGCCGATTTTGGCCATGCGGGGATTACGGAAATAGCTGAGCGTTATCCCATGCTGTGCCCCGAGTTTTTCTCCCTTATTAATAAGATTGGAGACGAATACGTTGAGCGCATCGCCAATGGAGATGTGATTTACTACTTTGGATCAAATCTTGCACAGAAGATTTTGACGGCGGCAGAGTCCCTGGGCCGGACCAATTTGTCGCTCGACAAAATCCAACGCTATCTTGAGATGGACTCGAAGAGAAAAAATCGATAGGTTAAAGATTGGAAAGGCGGGCGCCGCCAATGCTGCTTGGACAGTACATAAAAAGAAACATGCCAGATGCGGTCGAGCTCAACGATATGATTTCCCGTCCAGGCGAGGGATATGCTATTAGCCAGATGGCGGTAGCGCCCGTCGACACGGGGGCCTTGCGGATGCATGTCAAGGCGTATGCAAATGGACCCGATGGTCCATATTTGGAGGGACGCCTAGCGCTCTACCATCAGGTGCACGAGCTTTTTGCGCTGCTTGCAGCTGAGCCGTCTAACAAAGGCATGAAGGGCTACGAACTCAAGGATTCCTTTATTGGCGGTGAAGAGGCGGACTTGATTATGCTCACCGTTTCCCACGAAGAGCGCTCGCAGGAAGACATCGCCTATAACGTTTTGCTGTGCAGCAAGAACGCGGTGGGGGAGCGCCGTGCCAGGATTCGCGATGGCGTGCGTATCGGCGGCATGTGCGTGGCCGAGGAGTTTGGGTATCGCGGCGAATTCAGGTCCTCGGTACACCCGCTGGCGCTGCCGCTCAATTTGAGCGAGGTCTACGTGCTTATGGATGCGCTGGCTGCCTATGAGCGCGGATGCAGCCGGTTTGATCCCCATGGTAGGACGGCCCGGCGTATTGCAGGCATGATCAAGCGCGAGCTGAGCGGTTACGCTAAGGAAAAACTCGGTTCGCGTTTGGAGGGGATGGGCTTTGCTCAACTGGAGGAGGTCGACCCCCATGTTTGTTCCTGATATTCCAGGGGATAAAGTGCCTGAGGGCAGATCTTCGCAGGTTGCCAATTGGCTCTTATATGAAAAGGCTGGTCGCTGGGCGCGTGTGTGTCTTGCGGGTGGCGGGAGCGTGCAAGGGATTATCTTGCCGCGAGCTGAGCTTGGGCGCTTCTTTGCGAGTCGTCCACAAGCGGCGAGGGACGATGCAGCCCAAGCGGATTCACGACCCAAGTGTGTCGTCTGGCGAAGCGATGATGACTACGACGTTATTGACTGGGCAGATGTCGTGGATGTAAGGCGAGAATAGATAAATGTCTCGATCTGTAACACGAAGGGGCGGAAAACCGTTCGTACTGTTACAGAATGAGACGTAAGCCAGGGTCTCTGCGAAACATCTCGATCTGTAACAGATAGGGGAGAAAATGTTCTCTAAATGTTACAGATAGAGACAAAGGCGGGAGCGGGCCCAGCCGTTTACCTTGAGCGTGGATTTCTGGACGTACGAGCGTGGAAAATCTACCGCCTAATGAATGAGCGTGGATAATCTGCCACTTTGGGTTCGAAGCCGTGCTAAAAGTGGGAGATTATCCACGCTCGATTTCAAACGGGAGAAAATCCACGCTCGTTCGTGCCGGAAAAGTCCGATCGCGACCTATGTAATAGTGCAAGAGGGTCGTTATCGAAGGTCGATGCTGTAGGCGTACTCCACCGTGCCAAAGTGTTCCCTTGGGAAATGTCACCAGCGTAGCGAAATCCACCGCCCTTCATATCTAAACTCAACAAAAACGCAGGTCAAAGGCATATAGATACGCCCGGCACCGTGTATCTAGAGGTTTTCGTTGACAGCCCCCAAGGTTGCATCGTATTATCTTTTTCGTTCGCGGGGGCGGCGGTCCAAAAGACCAAAGAACCTGCGGATACTTGAACGATTGGGAGTTTGCCCGAGTGGTTAATGGGGACGGGCTGTAAACCCGTTGGCTCTGCCTACATAGGTTCGAATCCTATAGCTCCCACCCGTCAAGTGCCTGTATAGCTCAGTCGGTAGAGCACTTCGTTGGTAACGAAGAGGTCACCAGTTCAAGTCTGGTTGCAGGCTCCATCCGGCGGTGTAGCTCAGTTGGTTAGAGCACACGGTTCATACCCGTGGCGTCACTGGTTCGAATCCAGTCACCGCTACCATAGGTAACACGGTGGCTTCTCAATAGTATGTTGAGAGGCCACTATGGTATAAAGGCAAAGTCCCGTCCGGGGACGACCTGTTAAGAGGAGGGCTTTATGGCCAAAGAGAAGTTTGAGCGCACTAAGCCGCATGTTAACATCGGCACCATTGGTCACGTCGACCACGGCAAGACCACGCTGACCGCCGCCATCACCAAGGTTCTCTCTGAGACCGAGGGCTGCAAGGCTGACTTCACTGCGTTCGAGAACATCGACAAGGCTCCCGAGGAGCGCGAGCGCGGCATTACGATCTCCGTCTCCCACGTTGAGTACGAGACTGCTGCCCGTCACTACGCTCACGTTGACTGCCCGGGCCACGCTGACTACGTCAAGAACATGATCTCCGGTGCTGCTCAGATGGACGGCGCTATCCTGGTCATCGCCGCTACCGACGGCCCCATGGCTCAGACTCGCGAGCACATCCTGCTCGCCCGTCAGGTCGGCGTTCCCTACATCGTCGTCTTCCTGAACAAGTGCGACATGGTCGACGATGACGAGCTCATCGACCTCGTCGAGATGGAGACCCGTGAGCTCCTCTCCGAGTACGATTTCCCCGGCGACGACATCCCCGTCATCCGTGGTTCCGCTCTGGGCGCTCTCGAGGGCGACGCCAAGTGGATGGACGCCATTCGCGAGCTCATGAAGGCCGTCGACGAGTACATCCCGACGCCTGCTCGTAACAACGACCTTCCGTTCCTGATGGCCGTTGAGGACGTTATGACCATCTCCGGCCGTGGTACCGTTGCTACCGGCCGTGTCGAGCGCGGTGAGCTCAAGCTCAACGAGCCCGTCGAGATCGTCGGCATCAAGGATACCCAGAACACCGTCGTTACCGGTATCGAGATGTTCCGTAAGTCCATGGACTTCTGCGAGGCTGGCGACAACGTCGGTCTGCTGCTCCGCGGCATCAAGCGCGAGGACATCGAGCGCGGCCAGGTTCTCTGCAAGCCCGGTTCGGTTACCCCGCACACCAAGTTCACCGGCGAGATCTACGTTCTGACCAAGGAGGAGGGCGGTCGTCACACCCCGTTCTTCGATGGTTATCGTCCTCAGTTCTACTTCCGTACCACCGATGTTACCGGTACGGTCAAGCTGCCCGAGGGCACCGAGATGGCTATGCCTGGTGACCACATCACCATCGAGGGCGACCTCATTCACCCGATCGCCATGGAGGAGGGCCTGCGCTTCGCTATCCGCGAGGGTGGCCACACCGTCGGTTCGGGCATCGTCTCCACGATCATTGAGTAAATTAGCTCTTTGATATAGCTGACTTAGAGAGAACCCGGCACTTATATGGGTGCCGGGTTCTTTTCTGCAATGGATATTGAGCCGTTGCTGGTGTCGAGAGGATCGATAATGGTCCTGGATGCACCGTCGATTAGCTCTCGATGGCTTCATTGATGTGTTCTAAATATGAATGGATCCACCGAGAACCAATTGACTCGAGGTTTTCATTGACAGCACTTACGTGGAGCTGATAAAGTAACAACTCGTGCCCGTACGGGGCGGAAATGAAAGGTTCAGGATACATGCGTACTCTAGTTACTCTTGCGTGCACTGAGTGCAAGCGCCGCAACTATACGACCACCAAGAACAAGTCGACCATGCCTGATCGTATGGAGATCAAGAAGTATTGCCCCTGGTGCCGTCACCACACGCTGCACAAAGAGACTCGCTAGTCTCTAGTCACATACGCCAGTAGTTCAATTGGTAGAGCATCGGTCTCCAAAACCGAGTGTTGAGGGTTCGAGTCCTTCCTGGCGTGCCAGTCATTATTCCGTAAGCTCCCATTTGGGGGCTTACGGTTTACTCATGTATAAGCGCATTGCGCGGAGGTAACCCAAATGGCCAACAAGAAGAACAAGAAGAAGGCTCAGCAGCCGGCACCTGCCAACAAAGCTGCCGCCAACTCCAAGGTTGAGGCCAAGAAGGCCGTTGCCAAGAAGAACGAGAAGGCTGCGAAGTCCAAGAAGAACGAGAAGCCTGGTTTCTTCGCCCGCACCAAGAAGTATTTCGCTTCGGTCAAGTCCGAGATGAAGCGTGTCACGTGGCCCGATAAGAAGGAGCTAGTGAACTACTCGGTTGTTGTTTGCGCTTCTCTGATCGTCGTCGGCGTCGTCATCGCTCTGCTCGATGCTGGCTTTGGCGAGGCTCTTGCTCTGTTCTCTGGATTGAGGGGCTAAACCATGTCTAAGCGTTGGTACGTCGTTCACACTTACTCTGGATACGAGAACCGCGTTAAGTCCGATCTCGAGCATCGCATCGAGACTATGGGCATGCAGGACCGTATCTTTGATATCGAGATTCCTATGGAGCGCGTCACCGAGATTAAAGAGGGTGGCAAGCGTGAGACCAAGGATTCCAAGATTTTCCCGGGTTATGTCCTGGTCCGCATGGAGATGGATGACGATGCTTGGACGTGCGTTCGTAACACGCCTGGCGTCACCGGTTTCCTAGGCGGCAACGGCAAGCCCGCTCCGCTTTCCCGCGACGAGTACAACAAGATGACTCGTCGTCCCGGTAAGGGCGATTCGCCCAAGCGCACCTCGGTTGATATTGAGGTCGGTACGTCCGTCCGCGTCACCGATGGCCCGCTTACCGACTTTGATGGCAAGGTCTCCGAGGTTAACACCGAGGCTGGCAAGCTCAAGGTCACGCTGATGATCTTTGGCCGCGAGACGCCGGTCGAGCTCGACTTTAACCAGGTCGCTGTCATCGCTTAAGTTTTCGTCCGTTCGCGCGAGCGTGCTTCTTCTGTGACTGCTCATCTCAGGAGTGCTTCTAACACGTGCGTGCTTACGATATAGCAAGTACTTCACACTCGTGATTCGAAAGGAATGACCATGGCTGAGAAGAAGGTTGCCAACGTCATTAAGCTCCAGATTCCTGCTGGTGCAGCAAACCCCGCTCCTCCCGTCGGCCCCGCCCTGGGCGCTGCTGGCGTGAACATCATGCAGTTCTGCCAGGCCTTTAACGCCGAGACGCAGGACAAGAAGGGTGACATCATCCCCGTTGAGATCTCTGTCTACGAGGACAAGTCCTTCTCCTTCATCACCAAGACCCCGCCGGCGGCTCACCTCATCAAGAAGGAGCTGAACCTCAAGTCTGGTTCCGCTAAGCCCCAGGCTGACAAGGTTGGTCAGCTCTCCCAGGAGCAGCTCACCAAGATCGCCGAGATCAAGATGCCGGACCTCAATGCCAACGACATTGACGCCGCCAAGAAGATCATCGCCGGTACCGCCCGTTCCATGGGCGTCACCATCGCTGAGTAGCGATTTCTTTAGGTAATGACGGGTGCTCCGACCGGGGCGCCCGTTATATGTGTGCAATAGGGCACACGATACGATGTGGGAGGGCTCACGCCCGTTTAACCACAGGAGGTAATGCACATGGCTAAGCATGGTAAGAGCTATAACGCCGCTGCCGAGAAGATCGACCGCGCCACGCTCTACACCCCCCTTCAGGCTGCTAAGCTCCTCAAGGAGCTCGACACCGCCAAGTTCGACGAGACCGTCGAGGCCCACTTCCGTCTGGGTATCGATACTCGTAAGGCTGACCAGAACATCCGTGGTTCCATCTCCCTGCCCCACGGCACCGGCAAGACCGTTCGTGTTGCCGTCTTCGCCGAGGGCGAGAAGGCCCGCGAGGCTGAGGCTGCCGGCGCCGACATCATCGGTTCCGACGAGCTCGTCGCCCAGATTCAGAAGGGCGAGATCAACTTCGACGCCGCTATCGCTACGCCGAACATGATGGCCAAGGTTGGCCGCATCGGTAAGATCCTTGGTCCCCGCGGCCTCATGCCGAACCCCAAGCTCGGCACCGTGACCATGGACGTCGCCAAGATGGTCTCCGAGCTCAAGGCTGGCCGCGTTGAGTACCGCGCTGACCGCTATGGCATCTGCCACGTGCCCCTGGGCAAGAAGTCCTTCTCTGAGCAGCAGCTCGTCGAGAACTACGCTGCCCTGTACACCGAGATTCTGCGCGTCAAGCCCTCTTCTGCTAAGGGCAAGTACGTCAAGTCCATCTCCGTGTCTTCCACCATGGGCCCTGGCGTCAAGGTCGATCCCGCTGTCCAGCGTGACTTCCTGGCTGAGTAACTGCTAGTTACTGCCTGAGTACAGCAAGCATTGCTAAAGAAACCCGGTTCTGCCTTGTGCAGGACCGGGTTTCTTGCTATCGCGTCAAAGGCACCACAAAGGGGACAGTGTCCTCTTTGTGGTGGTTACCAGGGTGTTCTGGCCGTTGAGGGCTCGATGGCTTCGTGGCGTTTGAGCTCGCGGCGCATGGTTTGTGAGTTGAGCCAAGCTGCTTGCCAGCCGCGGATGGGGTAGTGCGTCTGGTCGAGCTCAAACTGCGTATAGCCGCAGGCGTTGATGATCGTCGTTCCACACACATGCTGACGCTCGCGCTGAAAATCGCAACCGTAGCTTTGGTGCACATGCCCGTGCACCATGTAGTCGGGATTCCAGGATTCGAGTGCTGTGTTAAAGCACTCGAATCCTCGATGCGGCAGATCGTCCAGATCACCCATACCGGCGGCGGGTGCATGGGTAAGCAGAATGTCGCACCCGCCGATCATCCTAACCTTACGCGACAGCTTACGCATGCGCTTGGACATCTCGCGTTCGGTGTACATGTTGGCGCCGTCGCGATAACGCATGGACCCGCCAAGGCCCGCAATGCGAATCCCTCGGTACGTGTACACGCTGTCCTCTACGCAGATACATCCACCCGGTGCATGACGTGCGTAGCGGTCATCGTGATTGCCGCGCACGTAGATGAGCGGTTTGTTGATGACCGTAACCAAAAACTCAAGATAGTCCGGGTCCAGATCGCCGGCGGACAAAATCAGGTCGACTCCCTCAAAGCGTTCCTTGCGAATGCACTCCCAAAGGCATCGTTCTTCGGTATCGGCTATGGCAAGGATTTTCATAGGGCAGGGACTTTCGGCTCATCGTCGAGTTGCGGAATGGTGCCCACCACGTTGTCGGCCAGCCAGTCCATCTCAACGATTTGCGTGCTCGGCAGTGGGGGAAAGCCCTCGATCTGCACCACGCCGTCTTGGCTGTGGAGTTCGCCGCCAAATGGATTGATGGAGCCCTCGACGATGCCATTGCGGAGGAGTTGAACAAGCTTGCGCGTCTGATAGGGCAGGCCCGGAGCGTAGCGAATGTCGATAACGCCCGAGCTCATGCCGTACCAGTAGTTGACGGCGCGAACCTGGCTGGCGTCACTGGTCTCATCCCAGGTGCCATGCAGTAGACTTCGCACGATAAGCTCGTAGTATCGGCCCCAGTTCCATACCGGCATGGCAATGCCGGTAACCTTGCCATCGACCAGGCGGTGAAGTCCGTAGGCCGTGGGGTCTTCGAGCGACTTTGACATGTCGGCGCCGGTCATGACGCTTACACCTTCGCGGCACATGGCCTCGGTAAGGCCTCCGGCGGGCACATCGCCCCAAGTCAGGATAATTTGCGCACGGGGGTCGAGCAGCGAGGCGCCAATCGCAAAGGCGTTGATCTCGCTGAGCGCGCCCGAGGCGAAGACCGACGCGTGGTAGCCGATGCGGTGGTTGTCCGCCATGCTGGCGGCAAGGGCGCCCAGGAGGAACTTGGCCTCGTACATCTTGCCAAAGTACGAACGGACACTTTGATGGGGAAGGCCGATAGAGCAGTTGAGGAACCGAACCTGGGGATACTCAACGGCAGCCCTGAGCGTGTATTCCATCAGGCGGTGCGAGGTCGAGAAGATGACGTTTGCTCCATGTTTGACAGCCGTTTCCACGGCGGCGTAGAACACGTCCGGATCGTGACAGTCCTCGAACGCCTCGGTGTGCACGATACCGTCAAAGTGCTCATCGAGATACTGACGCCCTTGGTCGTGCAGGCTGTCCCAGCTCGACGTCGCACAGGGGAACTCATGGATAAAGGCGATGCGCAGGGGGTTGGCCGCCGAATAGACGGTCTTGCCCATAAAGAAGTTGAGCACGCCGGAGGTGGACTTGGCGGGCGACTCTTCCTCATCGACGCTCGGTGCTTCGACAAGATCAACCTTGTCCTCGTCATTTTTGCCGGCGATGACCAGCTCGCGCCAGATCTTGCACAGGCGGTTTACGACGATATCCGTTGGCGTATCCAGCAGGCGGTCCTGGTTGTACACATTGAGGTACACGAGCATGGCGTCGGCAGGCGTAATGTCCAGGTGGTCGCCGCCTGCGCGAAGGTAGGCGCGCTTAAAGAGCAGGAAGGTGTGGCGCAGGTAGTCGACCTTTTTCTGCGGCCATTTTTCGATAAGGTTCTGACCGAGCATCTTGGCGAGCGTCTCGTAGCTTCCCTCACGCGAGAACTCGATCTCGTATAGGGGGCAGACGCGCCAAAACGCGCAGAACTCGCCGTACAGGCGGCTTTCGACGGAATCCCATGTGCCGGGGTAGAGACGGGTGACCTTGGCCGAAACCGTCGGGGCGTCCAGGAATTTGAGGACACTGACGCGTTTGTTGCCTTCCTGGACATAGAACCGATGCATGAACTCGGTGACGATGATGGGGTCGCGATAACCCTCGGTTACCTGGATGTCGTAGAGGTTGGACCACTTGCGGGCGAACTCGGTGCCAAACGGCAGCAGGGGCATAAAGTTGCATGAAAAGGCGGACTGACGGCCCTTGGTAACCGTACCGACGACCATTTCGAGCGGAATGTCTCTCAGGCCGACATTCTCTCGCTGGCCTAAGGGGAGCTGGGCAACCAAGCTATCGAGGTCCGTGAGGTACGGATACTCGCTTTGACTAATGGCGCGTCGACGTCCTTGCTCGCCGCGCTTGCGTGCTTGACGGTAGGCCTCTTCCATGATGTTGCTCCCTTAGTCGTTTAAACAACTATATGAACCATGGTACCACGAATGAAAACCACAACAAAGGTGCCTGTCCCCTTTGTGATGGTTTAGGCAATGATGGGGGCGATGGCGCGGATGCAGGCGTCGGCAGCGGTGAAAGTGGTGCTGTCGTCGCTGACGATAAAGATGATCTTGCCCTTAATGCCAAAGTCGCCGATCTCGCTAAAGAGCACATACGGCTCCTTGTCAAAGCCCGAGATGGGAAGCACGGCGGCCTTGGTGGCGCTGGTCAGCTCGTCTGCCAGCGCGTCGAGCGAGGCCCACTTGGACGCGTCCTTTACGGCAACGGGCACAGCCACGCGCCCAAAGGGCATCAAATGCACGAGCGTGTTCTTGGAGATGTTGGAGTTGGGGACGATGATGGTCTGCCCGCAGGCATCTTCGATGGTCGTGTGGCGCCAGGTGATGTCCTGGACCACGCCCGACACGCCGCCGACCTCGATATTGTCGCCGGGCTTGATGATGCCCATAAACGTAACCTGCATGCCGCCAATAAGGTTTGACAGCGTGTCCTGAAAGCCGAGCGAGATGGCGATGCCGCCGACGCCAAGAGCGGCGACGAGCGCGTTTGCGTTAATGCCAAAGCAGTTGTCGAGGATAAAGCTGCCGCCGATCATCCAGATGACGGCGCGTGCGATGTTGATGAAGATGCTCGATGCTGGAAGCGGGTTGTCGTCGCGATTGAGCAGGTGACGCAGGGTCTTGGATACGACCTTGGTGGCGACGGCGGTGCCTATCGCCAAGATGACGGCCCAGATGATGTTGTGGACCCACCGTTGCTCAAAGAAATGAAGAATCGGCTCAAACAATTCCATGTAGGGAAAACCTCCTTATGATCGTCCAACCATGATACCCACCAAGAAGCCCGTCCGATCAAATTCGGACGGGCTTCTGTGCTCGATATAAGGTTTACGCGGCGGGGCTGTAAGGCCCGGCGGTGTAGCTTAGCGTCGACGCTTCCAGATAATGCCGAGCATGATGACGATGATGCCGCCGATAAGGCACGCGCCAACTACTGCCAGCGTGCGGTCTCCCGTTGTGGCAAGCTTACCGGTCGTCTTCTTGGTGATGACCTTCGTGGCCGTCGTGTCCGTCTTAGGCGAGGGCTTAGGCGTCGGGGCCGGTGTGGGTGTGGGATCCACGGCAGCGGAGCCAAAGCTGATGGTGCCCGCGAGCGAGGCCATCTTGCTCTCCCAGCCGTTCTGCCCAATCAGCGCCCTCAGCGCCGCCTCGCACGTGCCCCACTCGGTGTACTTGGTGGCGTGTGCAAAGGTGGGAAAATCGGTCGTGTTGGTAATGATGTAGTTGTTGGTGGCGACGGTATAGGTCTTGGCGGGGTCGAGCGTGCTGCCGTCTTTGGTGAGTGTGGCACTCACAATGCGCTTGCCTTCGGGCTGCGTCCAATCAATCGTCACGTTGATGCCGCCAAAGGAGAGAACGCTGCCAGAGTCATCGCGCCACTTGTACTTGTCTTGCGCCTCCTGCTCGGTGTGACCGGCCGCCACATAAGCCTGCTGGAGCTCGTAGCTGTCGTTGCAATCGTCGCTAATTTGTAGCGAGTGCTCGAGCGCTGCGAGGAAGTCCGCGCCGGTCATGGTCCAGGTCTCCACGGTGTTGCCGTAGGGCGAGATGGCGATGACGTTGCCGGCGGTCACGTTGCCCGCCGCGATGCCGCCGCGGATGCCGCCAGCGTTTTCGATAGCGAAGTCCGCGCCCGTCAGGGCAAGATAGGAGCCGCAAATCACGTGGCCGATGGTCTGGGCCTTGGTGGTGTCGCCCTCCTTGCTGGGGCGGAAATCGGTGGTGCGCACCATTTCCCAACCATGCGTGCCTGCGGCGTCCTCGCCGTAGAAATAGTTGGTGGTGGATGTGACGAGCACCTTGTTCGATTCGTTTTCAAAGTCCTCGTCGAGCGGCTTGATCTTGTTGCGGACGGCTTCAAGGCGGCTTTGGTAGTCGGAGCCCTTGTCGGGGTCTGTCAAAAGGTCGTTGACGTTCTTGGCGGTGTAGAGCTTCTCGTCGCTGCCGTCTGCAGGGACCGTGACCGTGTCATCGTCGGTCGTCTCGGTGCCATTCGTGTCGTATTTGTACGGAATGGAAAGCAGCCCCACCTCGGCAAAGGCGCTGCCTGCCTCGACAACGTGGATCGTCTTGCCGTCGGCTCCCGTCACCTTCTCGTTAAGGTTGATGTGCTCGTGGCCTGCGATAAGGGCATCGACGCCACGGAGCCGCGTGGCAAAGGTCTTTGCGTCGAGCGTGTGCGCGATACACACAACAACATCGCAGCCCTCCTTGCGCAGCTGCTCTGCCTCGGCATTGATGGCGTTCGCGGCACTCGAGAAGCTGGTGCCCGCGACCAGGTCCGCGCGCAGCGAGGAACCTAGCGACTCATCCATGGCTCCGACGACGCCGACCTTGATTTTGTAGTCGAATGTGGAGTGATCCTCGCTATCCTCCCAGGTGCGATCGAGCGTCTTCGTGATGCTCGAGCTCCATACGCCGTTCGAGGACGTTGCATTCGCGCAGAGCATGGCGAAGGGCGTGCCGGTGGTGCTGTAGCCGGTCATGGTGCGGAGTTTGTCCGCGCCGTAGCTCCAGTCGTGGTTGCCTGGCGTGGTTGCGTCGTAGCCGTCGGCGTAGAAGGTGTCCATGAGCTCGGCGATGCTCTTGCCCTCGCTCATGGTGGCGAAGGACTATCCGTGGAAGGTGTCGCCCGCATCGAGCAAAAGATCGGGGACGCTGCTTTGGGCGCTATAGAGAACCGCCAGTCCGTCAAAGCCCACAGTGCCGGTGCCCTTGCTTGCGTTGTAGCTGTACTTGTAGCTGCCGTGGATATCGTTGGTTTGCATGACGGCCACGGAGCCGTCAATAGCGGCGGGCAGGTTTCCCGCGAAAGCGAGGCTTGGGATGCCTGCGAGCGCGCCGGCAAACAACGCGGCGGCCAACGCAAAGCGGGGGAGTCTTTTCATGGCAGTTTCCTTAGTCCTTAGCCAGAATGTCTGGTTGAATATCGGATTATCGACATAATATGCGAAAACCGCCGCAAGGGCCTCTGTCCCTTTGCGGCGGTTTTGGCGTTTGCGCAGATAAAACCTACCAAAATAAACCTGTCCCTTTTTGGCAGGTTTTAGCTTAGCAGCATGCGGTCGTTGGCGAGCTCGCCGCCCGAGACCTCCTCGAACTTCTGCAGCAGGTCGGCTACGGTGAGCGACTTCTTCTCATCGCCCGCCACGTCGTAGATCACATGGCCTTCGTGCATCATGATCAGACGGTTGCCCAGACGGATGGCGTCGTTCATGTTGTGCGTGACCATGAGCGTGGTCAGGTGGTTCTCGTCGACGATCTCCTCGGTCAGGTTGAGCACCTTAGAGGCCGTCTTGGGGTCGAGCGCCGCGGTGTGCTCGTCGAGCAGCAGCAGGCGCGGCTTGGTGAGCGTGGCCATGAGCAGGGTGAGTGCCTGGCGCTGACCGCCCGAAAGCAGGCCGACCTTGGCGTTGAGACGCGTGTCCAGACCGAGGTCCAGGCGCTTGAGCAGCTCAACGTACTCGTCCTTCTCGGCCTTGGTGACGCCCCACGAAAGACCGCGACGCTGGCCACGGCGCTTGGCGAGGGCCAGGTTCTCGGCGATCTGCATGTCGGCTGCGGTGCCGCGCATGGGGTCCTGGAACACGCGGCCCAGGTACTTGGCACGCTGCGACTCGCTCAGGCGCGAGATATCGGTGCCGTCGAGCTCAATAACGCCCGAATCGAGCGGGTACACGCCGGCGATCATGTTGAGCAGCGTGGACTTGCCGGCGCCATTGCCGCCGATCACGGTTACAAAGTCGCCGTCATTCAGGGTGAGGTCGACGCCGGTGAGCGCGCGCTTCTCGGTGACGGTGCCCTTGTTAAAGGTCTTCTTGACGTGCGAGAGCTTAAGCATCTGCCTCATCCCCCTTCGTGTAGGAGCTGCGGAGCTTATAGCGCTCCCAAACCACGGGCACGCACAGGGCCACAGCGACAATCACGGCGGAGAGCAGCTTCATGTCGTTGGCGTCCATGCCCAACTGCAGCACGATGGCGCGGATAAGGAAGTACACCACGGAGCCAAAGACGGCGGAGGCAAGACGGACGCTAAACTGCGTGAGGCCGCCGGGCAGCAGACGGCCGAGCACCTCACCGATAACAATGGCGGCAAGACCGATAACGATGGCACCGGTGCCCATACCAATGTCGGCATACTTCTGGCTCTGGCAGATGAGCGCGCCCGAAAGGCCGATGAGGGCGTTGGAGAGCACGAGGGCGATCATCTTGGTGGAGTTGGTGTTGACGCCCAGAGCGCGGATCATGTACTCGTTGTTGCCGGTGGCGCGCAGCGCCGAGCCGATCTCGGTGCCAAAGAACCAATACAGGATGGCAACGATAGCCACGGCGAGCAGGATGCCCAAGATGATGGCAACGGTGGACTGCGGCAGACCGGTCATATTGCTGACGGCCGAGAACACGGTGCCCTTGGCAAGAATGGGCGTATTGGACTTGCCCATGATGCGCAGGTTGATGGACCACAGGCTGATCTGGGTGAGGATTCCGGCGAGGATCGCGGGAATCTCGAAGACGGTGGTCAAAATGCCCGTGACGGCACCCGCGATGGCGCCGGCGCACATACCGGCCAGCACGGCGAGCAGCGGGTCGACGTTGTTATTGACGATGAGCACAGCGCAGACGCAGCCGCCGAGGGCAAAGCTGCCGTCGCAGGTCATATCGGGAATGTCGAGCAGGCGGAACGTGATAAACACGCCAAGCACCATAATGCCCCAGAGGACGCCCTGCGAAACGGCGCCCTGCAATGCAATGAGCATGCTTCATACCTCCTAGGATAGGGTGGACACGTGATTCACCATAATAGCGGTAACAATGCATAGAAGAGCTGCGGACAGACGTTTTGTTTTACCTGAAACAAGCAGGGCGGACGCCGGTCTACAGCGCCCGCCCCTGTGGCTCAGATATTGAATAACGCGGCTAAAGCGCGAGCACGGGCTCTAGACGCATGCCGCGTATGGCATTACGCGTCCAGAGCGGAGAGGTCGATGCCCAGAGCCTCGGCCATCTCGTCGTTCTTGACGACGACCAGGTCCTTGCTCGAGAGGTGTTTGATCGGCATGTCTTCGGGCTTGGCCTCGCCTTTCAGGATCTTAACGGCCATCTCGCCCGCGGCGTAGCCCAGGTCCTCGTAATTGATGGAGAGGGTGAACAGGCCGCCGGCCATGCACATACCCTCCTCGCCAGTCACGAAGGGAAGCTTGTTTTCCTTGCAGATCTGGCCGACCTGCGAGGCACCCGCGGCGATGGTGTTGTCGGTGGGGGAGTACAGCGCGTCGACCTTGCCCACGGCAGACTCGACGACGGACTGAATCTCGTTGGAGCTCGAGACTGTGAAATCGGTGTACTCCAGGCCCAGCTTGTCGAGTTCCTTCTTGGCGGCCTTGATCTGGACGTCGGAGTTGGACTCGGCGGTGCAGTAGAGCAGGCCGACCTTTTTAACGTCGGGCAGGACCTTCTGCATCATCTCGAGCTGCTCGGCGACCGGGGTGAGGTCGGAAGTGCCGGTGACGTTGGTGCCGGGCTTGTCGTTGTCCTGGACCAGGCCGGAGGCGGCGTAGTCGGTGATGGCACAGCCCACGATGGGGATATCGGCCGTGGCGCCGGCGGCAGCCTGCGCGGCGGGCGTGGCGATGGCATAAATCAGGTTGACGTTGTCGCCCACAAACTTGTCGGCAATGGACTTACACGTGGACTGGTCGTTCTGGGCGTTCTTCTGGTCGATCTTGACCTTAAGGCCGCTCTTCTTGATGGCCTTGACGAAGCCGTCGTTGGCGGCATCGAGCGCGGAGTGCTCGGTGAGCTGCAGAACGCCGATGGTGTAGTCGGAACCGGCGGCAGCGGAGCCGGAACCAGAGTTGCCGCCGCATCCGGCGAGCGGGGCGAGCGCGAGCAGGCCGGCGGAGACCAGAAGGCTCCTGCGGCTGATGGTGATGTCCTTCATATCATTACCCCCAGTATAAAAATGGCTGGAAACACTGCACTGGGACAAAGTGCAAGTGGGACTATAGTAGCGCTGATGTCCATTTTTACAACAGCCTGGCGGGTTTTTTAATACAGAATCGGATGGGCGGTACGGGTAGTCGAATGGGCGGCGGAGGAGGCGTCGTCCTCGTCCAGGGCGGCGAAGAGCTTCTTGCCGTCGAGCAGGCGCGTGCTGACGTTTCTCATACGGTCGATCTCGACGGTGCGCAGCGTATCGTCGGTGCCTCGGGCGTCGTAGACCGTTCCCAGCAGATACGAGATGCCATCGCGCTGCCTGATGGCAAAGGGACGGAGTGTCATCCGTGCTGCTTCGGTTTCGCCGCGTGTCGTGACGCTCGAAATATCAAAACTCACCGTGGTTCCGTGGTCGATGGCCTGCTCGACGAGCTCGCACGTGTCGATGCGCTTGATGGGCGTGCGTGTTGCCTTGGTAGCCTTGCTGCCTGCGCTTGGAGCGGGTTCGGGTGTATCGAGGTAGCCGCGAACGTCGGCGCTCGCCATGGCAACTAAGTGCTGCGCCATGCTCTTGCGGATAGCGATAGGCGTGGAGCGGTTGCGCATGACCATACCGTGGAGCCGGATGATCTCTTCATCGGTGAGCGGGCGGGTAAGAAGTTTGTAGCCCACGCCGCGTTTGTATTCAATTTCGTATCCGGCATGGCGAAGCGCGGAGATGGCGGTGTAGATGCTGCGCCGCGCCGCCGAGATGGGCATGCGGGCGGGGTCGTCGGGATGGGCGAGGCGCCGGATCAGCTCATCGGAAAGCATGGCCTTGTCTTCGCCGGTGTTTTCGCTCAAGAGCTGCAGGATACGAACGGCGCGATAGGCTGCCATCGAGGCGGCGCCCCTCGTCGTGGTGTCGTAGGTTTCAACAGCGGCTTCGGTCATGGTGCCCACGTCCTTTCCGTTTTGGGTGGCGACGGTATGGAGCCTAGGACGCGGGGCTTTCCCAGGGGCGCAGGGCGCTCTGGGCGGTCGGTAGTCGTCGGCAAACGGCGGGTCGAGTTTTCAACAGCCCTGCTCAACTGACCAAAAACTTGCCAAAAGCTTGACGGATGCTGTTGAAAAAAGCGTCTCTCGACCGATGTCGAGAGACGCTTGTGCGATGAGCGTTGGCGTGTGGCGACGCGAGCTAGCGTTCGACGATTAGAAGTCGGCGTTGCCCACGGTGCGCGGGTGCGGCAGGACGTCGCGGATGTTGCCCACGCCGGTCAGATACATGACCAAGCGCTCGAAGCCCAGACCGTAGCCGGCGTGCTTGCAGGAACCGTAGCGGCGCAGGTCAAGGTAGTACTTGTACTGCTCGGGATTCATACCCAGGTCCTTGATGCGGGCCTCGAGCAGATCCAGGCGCTCCTCGCGCTGGGAGCCACCGATGATCTCGCCGATACCGGGAACCAGGCAGTCGGCGGCGGCGACGGTCTTGCCGTCCTCGTTCATGCGCATGTAGAAGGCCTTGATCTCGGCCGGGTAGTCGGTTACGAAGGTCGGGCGCTTAAAGTGCTCCTCGGTCAGGAAGCGCTCGTGCTCGGTCTGCAGGTCGATGCCCCAGCTGACGGGGTAATCAAACTTGTGACCGGCGGCGACTGCCTGCTCCAGGATCTCGACGGCCTCGGTGTAGGTAACGCGGGCGAAGTCGGAGTTGGCGACATGGTCTAGGCGTTCGAGCAGACCCTTGTCCACAAACTTGTTGAGCATGTTGAGCTCGTCGGGGCAGGTGGCCATGACGTCCTTGAGGACATACTTGAGCATGGCCTCAGCGTTATCCATGTAGTCGTTAAGGTCGGCAAAGGCCATCTCGGGCTCGATCATCCAAAACTCGGCGGCGTGGCGCGTGGTGTTGGAGTTTTCGGCGCGGAAGGTGGGGCCAAAGGTGTACACGTCGCCAAAGGCCATGGCAAAGTTCTCGGCATTGAGCTGGCCGGACACGGTGAGGCTTGCATGCTTGCCAAAGAAGTCCTGGCTCCAGTCGACCTCGCCGGACTCGGTGAGGGGCGGATTTTTGGGGTCGAGCGTGGTCACGCGGAACATCTCGCCGGCGCCCTCGCAGTCACTCGTGGTGATGATGGGGGTGTTGACGTAGACAAAGCCCTGCTCCTGGAAGAAGCGGTGGATGGCGGCAGCCGCGACAGAGCGGATGCGGAACACGGCGCGGAACAGGTTGGTGCGCGGGCGCAGGTGCTGCTGGGTGCGCAGGAACTCGACGGTTGCGCGCTTCTTCTGCAGCGGGTAATCCGGGGCGCTCGTGCCCTCGACCTCGATGGAGGTGGCAGAAAGCTCGAAAGGCTGGGGCGCATCGGGGGTCAGCTTGACGGTGCCGGTGCAAATGAGTGCGGCCGAGACGTTTTGATGGGCGATCTCGTCGTAGTTGTCGAGTGCCTCGCGGTTCATGACGACCTGCAGGTCGCGGAAGCAGCTGCCGTCGTTGAGCGTAACAAAGCCAAAGTTCTTCATGTCGCGGACGGACTTGACCCAGCCGGCGACGGTGACGGTTTGGCCGCCGAGCGACTCGGCATCGGCATAGAGCTGCGCGATTTTGGTGCGGTTCACGTATCCTCCCATAACGGTTGAATGATAGTTATCCATACAGTTCGTTATTCTAGCAGCTCGTCTCATTTGGGCTATACAGATAAGGCATTGGCGGGATGGTTTTTCAAACGAAAAGCGCCCGCGGCCAAATGGTCGCGGGCGCTTGACGAGGTGCCTTTTGGCTGTGTGGCGCGGGGCCTGGCTACTTGGTCTTGGCTACCAGCAGCGGGTCGCCAAGCTTGACGAGCGGGTTGCCGCCGATAAGCGTTCCAGACTCGCCGACATGGTCGATGCTCTTAAGACGATCGAGCTCGGAGACGATGACGGTCACGATGTCCTCGTGACCAGCGGCCTTAATGGCCTCGCGGTCGAAGCTGATGAGCGGCTGGCCTGCCTTGACCACATCGCCCATCTCGACAAAGCGGGCAAAACCCTTGCCGTTCATTTCCACGGTACCCAGGCCAACATGGATAAACACGCGAAGACCGTCCTCGGTGATCATGCCAATGGAGTGGTTGGTGACAGTGGTGGCACCGATGCGGCCGTTGGCGGGCGCATAGATGGTGCCGGTAATGGGCTCGATGCCATAGCCCTGGCCAAGCATGCCCGAGGCGATCGTCTCGTCGGGAACCTCGTCCAGGTTGACGAGCACGCCGTTAACGGGGGCATAGATGACGCCTTCGCGGGTGGCGAAGCTTGCTGCGGGCGGAACGGACGCCTCGCCGGTCGAGGTGAAGGTGGACTTAAGCGAATCGAGCAGACCCATAGTTGCCTCCAACTTAAATAGGCGCATATCGCGCGTTTGGTTTGCCGGAAACGTTTCATATGTGTTTCGCGGCTTGGTCAACGCCCCTATTCTACGCTGCTCAAAGATACCTCTGAACTGGGATTATGTGATATATCAGTTGAAGGGAAACTTATTGCCGGAGTGTTTCTGCGCCACGGGTTCAAGTGGGGTACGCTTGAAGGCAAAAAACAAGGGCGCTTAATTTGCGCGAAGGGAGCACATATGATTGTCGAGAACCATGCGCTGTGGGGCGAGGAGCCGACCGAGGAATATCCGGCGACCTTTACGTATTTGGGTGCCGAGCCGCTGCCCGATAAACCGAATGGCCGCCGCCCTGCCGTGATTATCTGCGGCGGAGGTGCGTTTACGCATATCGCTCCGCATGAGCAGGATCCCGTGGCGTTTGCGTTTTTGGATCACGGCTACCAGGCCTTTGTGCTCAACTATGTGACGAGCGGCACGGGTGACGTAAGTTTTCCGCACCCGCAGGCAGATCTTGCCAAGATGGTCGCCACGGTGCGCGCCAACGCTGACGAGTGGCATGTCGATCCCAAGCGCGTGTGCGTCGTGGGCTTTTCTGCTGGCGGCATGATTTGCGCCTCGCTGGCAACACAGTGGAAGACCGGCCCCTTCGCGGCACTTGCCGGGGCGCGTCCGGACGACATTCGTCCCGATGCCGTGGTGCTGGGCTATCCATTGCTCGACTTTGCCTATGTGCGTGACATGCAGACGCGCGATCCGCGCATTGACTTGCGTGTGCCCAAGACGGGCGGCAAGACGGGGCGCGATTTGCTCAACGACTACCTGTCGATGGTGACGGGCGGCGAGGCAACTGACGAGCATCTGGCCGACATCTGCCCCACCACGCATGTTTCGCGTCAGATGCCACCGACCTTTGTGTGGGGCGTGTCCGACGACAAGACGGCGCCGATCGCGCAGGTATACCCGTTTGCGCAGCGCATGGCCGAGGAGGGCGTTGCATGCGAGATGCACGTCTTCGACCAGGGTGGTCACGGCCTTTCGCTCGGCAACGCCAACACCGCGGTCGACAACGAGGACAAGCAGGTGGCAGTCCGCCCCTGGATCCGCCTAGCCTTCCGCTTCCTGGAGCGCCACGGGTTTTAGTTACGGCGTTTTACCAAACGCCGTAACCACTTGACGCTGCAAGCCCGCCAGGGCGGCAATCTGCCTTTCAACTTCGGCGGCATGACCAGAAGGTCAATGCCGCCTCGTTTCAGGGCACCTTGCTCGCCCTGGCGGGCTTTCGCTCATATGACCCAATCCGCTGTCAAG